>CALDTL010000223.1 GCA_937923965.1 uncultured Caulobacterales bacterium | reverse complement strand
TCACGTCATAGAGACCCTCATCGAGGGAAGCGTTTTGAGTCGCCATTTGCGCCGACGCGATTTGCGACAGACTGGCCGCGGCCAAACCTATCGTCAGACTTAAGATCAATCTGGTCATGAATGAATTCCTTTGGTGTGTTGGCATGACCTTAGACGAAAAAACGGAACATACCAAATGCGGGTGTCACATATCCCGCACTTAAAAAATATGTACTTCAATAAAATCAACGGTTTACGGAAATTTCAAAAACATAATCCCCACTTTCAAAACCCGTGATACCTTGGTTGAGTTCTTTCAAACATGGGACAGGCGAGGCCTCGCTTGCTGGTTTGGGAGACGATGGGTCTGAGCGTTTTGGTGTGAGAACCAAAGAGGTGCCGGGGTTTTAGAAACGAGAGCCGACCGGTGGTTCCAAGTGGGCCGACTCCGGGGTTTATGACTGGCCGTTTCTTCAAAAACCATCGCCGCAGAGCCGTGCACTTGGCGCAAGCCAAATGCGGGGGGATTGGATTTACAACCCGATTCATTGTCTTCGCGTAAAACATTTTTCTACCCTTTGGTATTCCATCGGGAAGATAACTCTGCGGGCATGTCCTGCTTAATTAGAGAGCTTCGGCTGTTCCCAAAGTTGAAACCATAGTTTCAACGGGGGCAGTGGAAAATTCAACTTGTCTAAATTTCTAACTTCGGGGAAAACGCGGATGTCTTGCCTCCGCCTCCAAAGGCCAAGGCCAAAGGCGAGGCCCGAGTCCCGCTTTTTATGATCAGCCGGTCTATGATAAGTCAAAATCAAACTCGCCAAGAAGAAAGTTATGCTATAACAGCACCAAATGAGCGCAAATGGCGACATATCAGAGGCCGACCTAAAGGCCGCAGCGGATGATCGTTTCGATCAACCCAACCGCAGAGGCCGCCCCGGCCGCCTGCCCGCTGTGGAGTCTGCCAGTATCACCCGCCGCATCACCGCGCTGGCCGTGGGCCTGGGTCTTCTCATGGCGATTGGGAAGTTCTGGCTTTGGGGGCAAACTGGGAGTGTTGGGGTCTTGGCCTCGCTTGTGCATTCCGCGCTCGACATGTTCGGCGCGATCGCCAGTTTTATCGCTGTGCGCTTTGCGGCCCGCAAACCCAACCCCGAGTATCGATTTGGATTCGGCAAAGCCGAGAGTTTTTCGGCTGTTTTTCAAGTCTGCCTGATTGTGCTCGGCGCGGCGCATCTCCTGCAAGAGGTGTTTGGGCATTTGGGTCATTCGCACCCTGTCTCGCAAACCGGCCCGGCGATTGTGGTTCTGCTCCTTTTCATCGCGCTGACACTATGGCTGATTATCGCTCAGAGCTGGGCTATTCGGGCCACAGGATCAATCGCAGTCAGAGGGGACCGCGCCCATTATATTGCCGACTTATTGGCGAATATTTTTGTGATTATTGGGATCGCAGTCGCCAGCTATACGCCCTTTGCCTGGGCGGATGCGCTGGTCGGCGGCCTAATGGCGCTGTGGCTATTATTTACCGCATTTCAGATCGCGCGGCTGGCCTGGGGGCAACTCATGGACCGCGAACTTAATCAGGATGAACGCCGCGCGATTGAGCGCCTTGCCATGTCTGACCCGCAAGTCCGCGCCGTTACAGAATTGCGGAGCCGCGCGGCCGGACCGCATCTGCATATCCAAATGCGGCTTGATCTCGACGAAACTCTGTCGCTGGCCGATGCCCATGAAATTATTCTGGAAACAGAAAAACGAATTATCGCAGATTTCCCAGCGGCCGATATTCTCATTCATCCCCATCCTGCGGGTTGCGGGCACACACACGGTAATAAATTATTCCAAACGGATTCGGAAAAGTGAAGCACACGTTAAGCTTTCATTTGCCATGTATGAGCTAAACGGCTCGGATGCGGACGCTCTATCATTTTCCTCTGCACCCACCTTCACGCATGGCACGCATTGCCCTCGCCGAGAAGAAGCTGAAGGTGCGCGAAATCATTGTCAATCCGTGGCAGATTGAACCGGAGTTTGCCGATCTAACAGCCGAAGCGACGCCGCCTGTTTTAATTGACCTCACGCAGCACGGAACCCATGTCATCTCAGGCGCCCGCGCAATCACTGAATATGCGAATGACGGGTCTAAACGAAATCCGCTTTTATCCGAAGACCCGTTTGAGCGGGCAGAGGCTCGGCGGCTTTGTGCGTGGTTTGACGAACGCTTCACCGCAGACGTCGACGCTTATATTCTCGCCGAAAAAGTGGAGCGGGCGGTGCTCTCGCAAACGGAGTATGACGTGGGGCCCGCTGATCCCGATGTTCTGCGAGAAGGTCGTTTAAATCTGACGGAACATATGATCTATTTGACGACCCTGTTGGAAAAGCGAGATTGGCTGGCGGGGCGGCATTTTTCTCTTGGCGATATTGCGGCCGCCGCGCATTTCTCCTGTCTCGATTTCTTGGGCGAGATCCCGTGGCGAGATTATCCTATGGTCAAAGAATGGTATCAAAAGATAAAGTCACGCCCCACTTTCCGCGCGCTTCTCGCGGACCGGCAACCCGGCCTGCGCCCGCCCCGACATTATACTGATTTAGATTTTTAGACTTATCCTTGGCCGATCCGCTCAAACCTCTCTCGCGCCGCGCCGTAACATTAGGCTTTACGCGGCCTCACGTCGTTAATCTTGCCAGCTTTGGAGAGCAGGCTGGAGAAAATTTGGAGTCCGCTATATCCTCTGGACATCACGGCACTATGGAGTGGCTCGCGGAGACGTCGTTTCGCAGATCTCATCCAAATAATCTTTGGGCAGAGGCAAAATCTGCCGTCATCTTGGGCATGAATTATGGCCCTGAAACAGACCCTCTAGCGAGTCTCTCGCAAACGGATGCGGGCACAATTAGCGTCTATGCGCGCGGCCGAGATTATCATGATGTGATGAAGGGCCGGCTAAAGGAACTCGCGGGATTACTCGCCCGGGACACGGGCGAAGATGTCAAAGTCTTTGTCGACACCGCGCCTCTGATGGAGAAACCGCTTGCGATGGCCGCAGGCCTTGGGTGGCAGGGCAAGCATACAAATCTCGTCAGCCGAGACTTTGGGTCTTGGTTATTTATCGGCTCTATCCTGAGCGCCGCTGAACTCGCGCCGACCCCGCCAGAGCTCGACCATTGCGGGTCTTGCCGGGCGTGTTTGGATATTTGCCCGACGGACGCATTTCCCGCGCCCTATAAACTCGATGCGCGCCGCTGTATTTCTTATCTGACAATTGAGCATGCAGGACCTATTGACGAGGCTTTGCGCGGCAAGATGGGCAATCGCATTTATGGCTGCGATGACTGCCTCGCCGTCTGTCCGTGGAATAAGTTTGCGCAAGCCGGAGGCGAGATAAAATTGGCGGCGCGAGAGGATTTAATGGCCCCGCGCTTGGCCGAACTTGCAGCCTTAGGAGACGCCAGTTTCAGGGATAGATTTTCAGGCTCTCCGATAAAGCGGATTGGCTGGAGCCGTTTTTTGAGAAACGTCCTCTACGCGATCGGGAATAGCGGCGACGCGGCGCTAAGACCGATTTCAGACGGGTATAGTCAACATGGAGATGAAACCATTAAAGACGCCGCGCAGTGGGCCTCCGCAAAGCTGGATTCGCTTTGACCCCGGCCCCATGAGTGATGTTCCATCCCTTTGTGACTATCAGTTAAGTCAACGAGATTAGCCCTAAAGGTCGAGCTTAAAATCCTGCCGTTGTCCGGCACAATACATCCAATAAAGCAAGGCCAGAGCTGAACAGGTCAACAGCTTTAATTGGGCTGCAGAAATATCTAAACCGCAGTCAATATGGGCTGTTTATTTAAAGGCAATTTGCGTCTATCGGAGGTCATGTTTACCCGTGATGAATTTCTTTCTAAAATGCATGTTGAGGAACTAGATAGGCTTCTCTATCGGGGCGACGCCTTGAAGATGGGGTTGCCGCGCGTATTTGGCGGACAGGTTTTGGGGCAAGCGCTGAACGCCGCTGTTCGAACAGTCGAGGACGACCGAAAGCCACACTCTTTACATGGATATTTTCTGCGCCCAGGAGACACATCGCGGCCCATTATTTATGAGGTTGATCCGATCCGAAACGGCCGAAGTTTTTCAACTCGGCGCGTCGTCGGGAAGCAAGGCGGAGCGGCCATATTTAACGCCTCAATCAGTTTTCAAATCGTCGAAGACGGCTATAGCCATCAATTCGATTTTCCGGAAAACGTTCCACATTATAGTGAGCTGCCCAATGACCGGGACCGCGCGGCAGAAGTCGGCGCTATGATGGACCTGGCAGAAGAACAATTCCTGAGTTATTACCTAATCTTTGGAACCGATATTTTGGACATGCGAACACCCGGACTAGAAACTTCGATTATTCCAGGAGAATATGAACCGAAATTTGGATTTTGGTTCAAATTCAATGAAGCAATTGGAGACGACCCGATCACCCACCGCACCCTCTTGGCTTTTATTTCAGATAAAGCCTTGATGAGTACAGCCATTCGGCCCCACCCCGTCAATTTTCGAACACATAAAATCATTGGCGCGAGCTTAGATCATGCCATGTGGTTTCACGATGAAATTCGGGTCGATCAATGGATTTACTATCATCTCGATAGCCCGCGCTCGGCTCGGGCTCGAGGATTTAATCGCGGAAGTTTTTATACAGAAGACGGTCGTTTGATTTGCTCTACGGCGCAAGAGGGCCTAATTCGGGTTGTCGGGGAACGCGGCGAATAAAAGCGCTCAATATATTTAAGGACCAATCATGAAAAACCTATTTGATGTCAGTGGAAAAATTGCGGTTGTAAGCGGCGGCTCCAGCGGGATCGGGTTTATGATGGCTCAAGGGCTTCTGGAAAACGGGGCTAAGGTTTACATTACGGCGCGGAAAATTGGCCGACTCGAGGAGGCCCAGAAGGCCTTATCGGAATTTGGCGATTGCGTTGCTATTCCGTCAGATCTTTCTACGCTTGACGGCATTGAAGGCTTTGTTGCCGAGCTCAGCAAACATGAAACGCGGCTCGATATCCTAATCAATAATGCCGGAGCTGTTTGGGCTGCGCCGCTAGATAGCTTTCCCGAGGAAGGCTGGGACAAGGTAATGGATATCAATATCAAAGGCTTGTTCTTTATGACTCAAAAATGCCTACCGCTATTGAAAGCCGCAGGCACACCCGAGAACCGAGCGCGCGTCATCAATATTGCATCTATCAACGGCCTTCGAAATTCCGGTATGCCAACCTATTCCTACACCGCCAGTAAATCTGCTGTGGTGCATCTGACAACGCATTTAGCGACAGATTTGGTAGGCGATAATATTCTCGTGAATGCAATTGCGCCGGGATATTTTCCGAGCAAAATGACGAAATCTATCACGGAAAATGAAGCGATGACCAAATACGCTCTGACTAAAATTCCGGCAGGTCGCATGGGCACACCTGAAGATATTGCAGGCACAGCGCTCTACTTGGCTTCGCGTGCCTCTGCCTTCACGTTTGGCCAAACCATTGCAATCGATGGCGGGCAGATTTCTACGGCTTAGGGTCGAGACGCTTTATAAACTCATCTGACCGAGGTTACATTCCCTAAAAACCTCAAAAAATGCCCCGTAAAATTTCAGCGAAGAAATCCACGAGGCGGCTTTTCATAGGGCGGTTCGTCAGGTTTACCCCGTAAATTGCATCCCAAGCCAATCCGCGACGAGAGCAGGTTTGTCTTCGCCTTCAATTTCGACTGTGACTTCATAGGTCAGCAAAAATTGACCGGGGCGCTTTTCCTCTGCGGCTTTTAATTTGAAATGCCCTCGGACCTTTTTGCCAACCTTGACAGGCGCGAGGAAGCGGACTTTTTCGAAGCCATAATTGACGCCCATTTTGACGCCTTCAATGACCACGCCGCCCTGCTCCGAAAATTTTGACAGCAAGGAGAGCGTTAAAAAGCCATGCGCAATGGGTCCGCCAAAGGGCGTCATTTTCGCCATCTCTGGATTGACGTGAATAAACTGATGATCCTCCGTCACATCGGCGAATTGATTGACTCGGTCTTGTTCAACTGTGATCCAATCGGATGTGCCCAAATCAGACCCCACGGTCGCCATGAGGTCTTCTGCTTTTACAGTCTTCATTATCTCTCTCCCTGTTTATTTAATTATCGACGCGGCCCTAATATTGATTAGAGAGCGCAAATTCATTCATGTGAAAATGGGCGTCGCCCATCAGCTCTTGCAAGACCCGTATCCGTTTCATGAACAAACCGATGTCATATTCATCCGTCATACCGACGCCGCCGTGCATCTGAACACCTTCCTGACTCGCCAGTTTCGCAACAGACCCGAGTTTGGCTTTCGCCATCGCGCAATATAGGGGCGCTTTTTCATCTCCGTCATCCAAGGCGGTCAGTGCGCCAATGACAGCCGAACGAGCAATTTCAACTTCTGAATAAAGATGTGAGCTACGATGCTGCAGCGCTTGGAACTCACCAATGATGGCGCCGAATTGCTTCCGCTCTTTGATATAGGCAACCGTGTCTTCAAAGGCCTGCGCGCCTGCGCCGAGTAGTTCGGCAGCCGCAATCCCGCGGCCTGCTGTAAGAACGGCGTCCAAAACATCCATACCGCCATCAAGCGTGCCTAAGAGGGCATCGCCTGCGACTTCAACATCGTCCAGGTCAATCCGCGCAGCATTGCGGCTATCGACCATGATTGTGCGTTCTGTGGATATGCCATCCGTTTTTGGGTCCACCAAGAACAACGACAAACCATCCGCGTCGCCGGGCTCGCCCGACGTGCGCGCCGCAACAATCAGCACGTCAGCAACATGACCATCAACAACCATCGCTTTCGCGCCGTTGAGTTTAAATCCGTTACCGGACGGCTCTGCTGTTGTCGACACGCCGCGAGGATTATGTTTCACGCCTTCATCAAGTGCGAGCGCGATGACCGCCTCGCCCGAAGCGATTTTTGGCAACCACTCAGATTGCTGATCGGCGGTGCCATGTTTCAACGCCGTCGCAGCAAGAATAGCCGTCGAGAGAAATGGGGATGCTGTCAGATTACGGCCCATCTGCTCCGCAACCAATCCAGCCGCCAGATAGCCCATATCCACGCCGCCATGTTCTTCCGGGATTACAATACCCGCAAAACCTTGCGCAGCCATTTCAGACCACAGACCCCGATCAAATCCAGTCTCGTCGCGGGAATCGCGCAAATCACGTAGCGCTTTGACAGGCGCCTTTTCAGCGAAGAACCCCTGCGCCATGTCACGCATCATCACTTCATCTTCGTTTAATACGAGTGCCATTATTTAAGCTCCAGGAAGCTGAAGAATGTGTTTGGAGATGATGTTCAGCTGAACTTCTGAGGTTCCGCCTTCAATCGAGTTACCTTTTGTTCGAAGCCAAGATCGGGCCATCTTCCCGTCATTGGACCGCTCCGATTCCCACTCGAGGCCTTCGTGGCCCGCCGCGTCCATCATCAGCTCAAACTTTCGCTTATTCAGCTCTGTGCCGTAATATTTCAGCATGGAGCTATCCGCACCGAGGGAGGCGCCCGCTTTCGCCTCAGCCAGCTTGCGTTTCATAGTCAGGTTAAACGCCCACTCGTCAATCTCGGCTTCAGCGACTTTCGCGCGAAGCATCGGATCGGCGAGCTTACCGTCCTCGAGACCCAGCGTTCCAACCGCGATCTCGTGCAGCGGACGTGTCACGCCTTCTTGATTACCGATCATTTCGCGCTCATGAGTCAGAAGATATTTCGCAATGCTCCATCCCTTATGCTCTTCGCCAACAAGGTTCTTTTTCAGAACTTTCACGTCGCTCAGGAAGGTTTCGCAAAATGGCGAACGGCCTGAAATCAATTTAATTGGACGCGCTTCGACGCCCTCGGAGGCCATATCGAATAGAACGAAAGAAATACCGTGATGCTTTTTCCCGGTATTATCCGTCCGAACGAGACAGAAGATCCAATCGGCTTGATCTGCGTAGGACGTCCAAACCTTCTGGCCGTTGACGATATAATGGTCGCCCTTATCTTCGGCTTTGGTTTTAAGCGACGCGAGATCAGACCCCGCTCCGGGTTCTGAATACCCCTGGCACCAGCGGATTTCACCGCGTGCGATGGGCGGTAAATGCTCCGCCTTTTGTTCGTCCGTTCCGAATTTCAAGAGCGCCGGCCCAAGCATCCAAATTCCAAAAGAGGAGAGCGGGTTGCGCGCATTAATCCGCTTCATTTCTTGCAAGAGGACAATTTCCTCTTTGCGGGACAGCCCTGCGCCGCCATATTCTTTGGGCCATGTTGGCACCGTCCAGCCTTGCGCGACCATGCGCTCGAGCCAAAGTTTCTGCGCGTCACTTTGGAAGGTGAAATTGCGCCCGCCCCAACAGGCGTCTTTATCGCCCTTCATCGGCGTGCGCATTTCATCGGGGCAATTCGCCTCAAGCCACGCGCGGGCGTCCATACGGAATGTGTCTAAATCGCTCATAATCTTTCCCTGCTCTATCGTTAGGCGGTGAAATCACCACTTTGAATGCGGGTCAGGAATTTCGCGCCCTGTTGCCCGCCATTTGTATATTCTTCCATGTCATCTGTCGCTCGGATTTTGTCGATGAACTTGGCGACATTCTCTGCGGTCTGCTCACCTTCTGACAGATTGATTCCAGGTGTTTCGAAAACTTTGGTTTCGGAGTATCCCCCTGCCCCAGCGCAGAGGATCATGCGATTAGGCGAGTCGTCGCAGACAAGATAAACAAGTCCTGCTGACACCGACTCAACTGTTAGCTTTTCAAGGATTTCCTCGGGCATCAAATTTTCTGTCATTCGCGACCGCGCGGTTGGGGAGAGCACATTTACGCGGATATCATATTTCGCGCCTTCGAGGCAAAGCGTCCGCATAAAGCCGGAGAGCCCAGCTTTCGCCGCGCCATAATTTGTCTGACCAAAATTCCCATACATGCCGGAAGACGAGGTTGTCATGACGATACGGCCGTAGCCATTCGCCTTCATGTGGTTCCAAACCGCTTTCGTGCAGAGCATGGAGCCTTTCAGATGCACCGCCAAGACTAAGTCCCAATCTGCAACAGCCATTTTGGAGAAGGATTTATCGCGCAAGATGCCTGCATTATTGACAAGGATGTCGATCTTACCCCATTTGGCAATCGTCTCGTCGACCATAGCTTGGACTTCATCGGCGTTCGTCACATTCGCGCCATTGGCGATAGCCTCGCCGCCCGCTGCGATGATCTCGGCGACGACTTTCTCGGCCATCGTCTCCGATCCGCCCGTGCCGTCAACAGACCCGCCCAAATCATTTACCACGACTTTCACGCCGCGCGCCGCCAAAGCCAGCGCATGGGAGCGCCCAAGGCCGCCGCCAGCACCGGTGACGATCGCAACGCGGTCCTTAAATTCTACTGTGCTCATTCTTCTTTTTCCTCATCAAAGTGGTAAAATGAAAACCCATCGGCAATGTAACGCCGAAAGGGCCAAATTCCTGTTTTCGGGGGTCGGCCTTTCAACTCCACAATTTCCTCAAATTCAATCTGCGCCTTCGGCGACCGTTCCAACATCGCCTCATCGGAGAAGAAGGGTTCAGCTTTCAAAGCGGCCAAGGCGATGGCTTCAGCTTGGCCAAGCTCCTCAGCTTCAACAAATCGCGTCGTAAAAAAACCTTTCACCGCAGCCTCACCGTTTAATTCGATGGAGAACTGAGACCCGTGAATCAAACACCGAAACCAAGGCATATTCGTTAGTGCAATTCCTGTTTATTGAGAGCCGAAAACGAGACTTAAATATCCATTTTCGATGCCCTCGTGAGGGTAATTCATCGAGACAGGCGCTAGGCAACTTCAAATAATCCAGCTGCGCCCATGCCGCCGCCAACACACATTGTGCTGACAACATATTTTGCGCCGCGTCTCTTGCCCTCAATCAGGGCATGCGCTGACATACGCGCGCCGGACATACCATAGGGATGCCCAACCGAAATCGCGCCGCCATTAACGTTTAGCTTCTCCATTGGAATACCGAGCTTGTCCGCGCAATATAGAACCTGCACCGCAAAAGCTTCATTCAGCTCCCACAAATCAATATCATCCATAGTAAGGCCGTGCTGTTTCAAAAGCTTTGGCACCGCAAAAATTGGACCAATGCCCATTTCTTCAGGCTCAAGCCCCGCAACCGCCATGCCGCGATAATATCCAAGCGGGCTCAACCCGCGTTTCTCGGCGGTCTTGGCGTCCATCAAAACAGAAACAGACGCGCCATCAGACAGTTGAGAGGCATTCCCAGCGGTGATGGTTTTGTCGAGACCCAAAACCGGTTTCAAACCGTTCAGCCCCTCGATATTTGTGCCTGGACGATTGCCTTCGTCTTTCTCCAGCGTGACCACATGTTCAGAGATTTCCTTCGTCTCTTTGTCCATGACTTTCATGGTGGATTCTAGCGGGACGATTTCATCATCAAAAGCCCCAGCCTGTTGCGCGGCATGGGTGCGTTGCTGGCTCATGAGGGCATATTCATCCATACGCTCGCGCGACACCTTATAGCGCTCCGCCACTATTTCGGCGGTTTGCAACATTGGCATATAGGCCGCCGGATGTTTTGCGACGACGGCTGGATCCGGCGCGACGCGCATCTCCGGTGTCTGCACCATGGAGATACTGTCGACGCCGCCGCCGATCACGATATCCGCCTCGCCGCACATAATCTTGCGCGCAGCAATCCCGATGGCGACCATGCCAGACGAACACTGACGATCCACGCTCATGGCCGGAACCGTGACAGGCAGGTTTGAGGCAAGGACCGCATTTCGGCCAACCGTGACCTGAACGCCTTGCTGTAGCGCGCAGCCAATAACAACATCGGCGACTTCCGCGCCGTCAATGCCGGCGCGCTCTACGGCATGGTCAATACAATGCGCAGCCAAAGTCGGCGACGGCGTCGCATTAAAGGCTCCGCGATAAGCGCGGCCAATGGGTGTGCGGGCGGTCGATACGAGTACGGCGTCTCTCATGAGGGTGTCTCCGAATAAATTGAGTGCCATTCAGCTATGTCTATTGCGGCGGCGGGTCAAATAACGA
The DNA here is from genome assembly GCA_937923965.1 of uncultured Caulobacterales bacterium. Taxonomy (GTDB): domain Bacteria; phylum Pseudomonadota; class Alphaproteobacteria; order Caulobacterales; family Maricaulaceae; genus Litorimonas. The sequence goes on along the minus strand of CALDTL010000223.1, from coordinate 2,361 downwards.
ATATGAATAGCGTTATGCTAAACTTACCACACACAAGCAAAATACGGCTGGCCGTTGCCGGCGGATGGCTCACCATCTGGATGGACAGCCCAAAAAATAAAAATGCTATTGACGACGCGATGTGCGCAGACCTCTTGGCCGTTCTGGCTGCAGTGCGAGACGACCGATCTATTCGCGGGATTACCTTGCGCGGTAAAAACGGCGTGTTTTGCTCTGGCGGCGACCTCAAGAGCTTCAACGCTATGCAAGCGCCGGGCGTCACCCATGCAGATGTCGCCAAGATGAACCGCGGCATTGGGGATGTTTTCATCGCTCTGAACGAGACACCCCAAGTCGTGATATGCCTCGTCGAAGGCGCGGCAATCGCAGGCGGCCTCGGGATGATGTGCTGCGGTGATGTGATAATCGCGGCGCAAGATGCCAAATTCTCACTGACGGAAACTATGCTTGGCATTCCGCCGGCGCAAATTGCGCCCTTTGTCGTCGCGCGGGTAGGCTTGCCCACAGCGCGGCGCATCATGCTAACAGGCGCGCGTTTCACCGGCATCGAGGCAAAAGAGTATGGTCTGGTCGATGACCTCGGCGCGGACGTCACTGAGCTCGAAGACATCGAGGCATCAATCAAACGCGGCGTATTGAAATGCGGTCCCGGCGCGATTGCGGCGACGAAACATCTCATCCTCTCCTCTCGCGATAAGTCGGGATCCGTGATGATGGATCACGCTGCAGATGTCTTCGCAGACTGCATGTTATCAGAAGAAGGCATTGAGGGCATCGCCAGCTTTGTCGAAAAACGAAAACCCAATTGGAGCCCCAAATGAGAGCCTTAACCGTCCACAAGTTCCAAGATTACAAACATCACAAGGTCGAAGACAGACCCTCCGAGCCGATGGAAGCGGGCCATGTTCGTATCGACGTCAAAGCCGCCGGGGTAAACTTCCCCGACATCCTCCTATCAGAGGGCAAATATCAGGGGCAGCCGCCCTTCCCTTTTATTCCGGGCGGCGAAGCAGCTGGCGTCGTTAGCGAAGTCGCAGATGATGTGAAACATCTCAACGTCGGTGACCGCGTCGCCTATCTTGGACCTGTCGGCGCTTTTGCCACGGAAGTCCTAGCCCCCGCCGCAATGGTCGGTCCAATCGGAGACATGCCATTTGATATCGCGGCAGGCTTGGTTCTGGTTTACGGCACATCTTACTACGCGCTGAAACAGCGCGCGGAATTAAAAGCGGGCGAAACGCTTGTAGTGCTTGGCGCGGCGGGCGGTGTTGGCCTCGCCGCCGTAGAACTTGGCAAAGCGATGGGTGCCCGCGTCATTGCCTGCGCCAGTACGGATGAAAAACTCGCTGTCTGCAAAGCGCATGGCGCGGATGAAGGCATTAATTATTCCGGAGATGTCGACCTCAAGAAAGCCATCAAAGCGCTCGGCGGGGCGGATGTTCTCTATGATCCCGTGGGCGATAAATTCGCAGAACCTTGCGTACGTGCGATGAATTGGGGCGGACGTTATTTAGTCATAGGTTTCGCCGCAGGCGACATTCCAAAAATCCCGCTCAACCTCGCACTTTTGAAATCCATAGACATCCGGGGCGTGTTTTGGGGCGCGTGGACGCAGCGCGATCCAAAAGCGCATATGGGGAATATTGGAGAGATTATGAAAATGCTCCAAACAGGCAAAATCAAACCCCGCATCAGCAACCATTACCCGCTGGAGAAATTTACGGACGCCTTCGATGAACTCACCAGCCGCAAAGCGATGGGCAAAGTCATTTTAACGATGGAGTGAAAGGCCGCAAAAATGGCAATAAACAGGAAAGGCTTGCGAGTGATAAATGTCGAAGGGCAAGAATATTTGTGGCGATTCGGGCGTGATATTTTGAGTGTTTTTCAAGAATATCCTTTTGGCGAAATCAGCGTTGAGTACGGTTACATTCCGTCTGTTGATGATATGGGGGATTATAAAAGGCAAAGTCGAACAGACTTTTTTGAAGCCCACTCAATAACGCCCAGCTTTATACGCCGCGTTATTCTTTTTGCAAAAAGCCAAAACTGGGAAAAAGGGAAATTGGGCCTTACCTATCAAGATAGTGAATTCAAAGTAACAGCCTTGTAAAGAAGATCATGCATACGTTCAAAACCGTTTCCGACATTCGCATCGCGCCCGGCGGGGCGGCGAAACTTGATCTGTTTATCGAGGGGTTATCCGCAAATAAACGCATCGCGATTGTCACAGACAAGGGCGTTCGCGGGCTTGGTCTGATGGATGGCGGGGTGGAGGCTCTAAAAAGCGCCGGCTTTGACGTCATGATTTTCGACCAAGTCGTCGCCGACCCGCCTGACACAATCGTCCAAGACATCGCG
>CALDTL010000222.1 GCA_937923965.1 uncultured Caulobacterales bacterium | reverse complement strand
ATTCTGGCGAATTCCGCAAAAACGATTTTGGCTGCAGATCATTACAAGTTTGGACGCAGAGCTATGAACCGCATTGGACATATGCGTGATTTGGATCTCATTGTCACCGACAGCGAATTGGATGTGGCTTTCAAGAATATCTGCTTGACCGAAGGCGTGGAGCTTCATGTGGCCGACTCTTTAAGCGCCAAGAATTAGGCCTAGTGGACGATCATGGGAAACATGTTGTAAAAAGAACATAATGTTCAAAAAAGAACATTTCTAGGATTGACGTTAAGGCTAATTTCTTTCACTTGCTCCCCAATAGATGAAAACCTGAAACAAATTCGGGGCCACGGGAGAGTATCAAATGTCATTTAATACAAAGAATATTTTTGCCTGCACAGCTGGAGCTGCTGCCATGTAGTTGCCTTGCCTGCTATGGCTCAGAGTAGCGACGGAGATGTCGTGATCGCCACAGGTATTCGCAGCTCGCTGCAACAATCACTTGATATCAAACGCGACTCCACATCTGTTGTTGATGTAATTTCAGCAGAGGATGTCGGCAAATTTCCAGACAGCAACATTGCTGAAAGCTTGCAGTGTATCACGGGTGTGTCCATTGACCGTGATGGCGGAGAGGGTCAGTTCATTACGGTTCGAGGTCTTGGGCCGGAGTTTAACGCCGTTACAATCAATGACCGAACTATCGCGACAGATAATGACGGTCGTGAATTTTCATTCGACGTATTGTCTTGTGACATTATTCAGAGAGCTGAAGTTTTCAAATCCTCTGATCCTACCCGCCAGTCAGGCGGAATTGGCGCGCTTGTAAATATCGTTACAGCTCGTCCTTTGGAACGTCCGGGTACGAATTTCGCTGCGTCTCTTTCCGGCACTTACGATACTCTGCGGGAAGAAATTTCACCGGAAGGTTCACTTGTTGGGTCTTGGACGAATGATAATAATACAGTCGGTTTTGCGGGCGGCATTTCTTATTCAGATCGCAAAGCTCAGCGCGACCGTGTTTTAACAAATGGCTTTTCTGCAAGAGGCGGGGCTCTTTTTATTGATACTGCAGGGGCCGGGACAGCGGGGGCTGTGGGTTTAACCGAAGTGGAGGCTCCGGAAGGGGTAAGTGAAAATGATTATGGGGATTCCATTTTCTTATTGCCAGACAATGCGCGGGTTCAGCAGCAAGCTATTGTGAGCCGTGATGTTCAGGACCGCGAACGTATTACGGCTAATGCGACGGCACAATTCGCACCGTCTGATGATGGAACGCTGACATTAGATGGATTATACACAGAGTTTACGATTGACTCTTTCGATCAACAATTCTCTGGCTTTTTCAGCCCGCCTTTCATCGATCCAGTGGTTGACGCTAACGGAACAGTTACGTCATTCTCTCGTCCAGGCTTGGATTTTCTAGATCGTAACCCTGATCTTACAACCGGCCCGTCGCAAAATGATAATGTCCTGACCTCTGATAACCGCGAAGCCTCGACATATCTAATCGGTGCTAACCTGGATTGGAACCTAAGTGACCGCGTAACAGCCAATTTCGATGTCTCGACATCGCAAGCGGAGCGCGACGGAACAAATCCATTCGTCGTTTTGGGCGCATTGGCGCCTGTATTACCTCTCATTGGGATACCTGATGGGTCCGAACTTACGTCTTTAACAAACATTGTAGGTGCACAGGATACTTCTATTCAACGGCTTCACTTTGTGAACGTCAACCGCACAGTGATTGACGATGAAGTCTTTGAGGCGAAAGCCAAATTTGATTGGGCGTCAGAATCGGGTGATGAAATTATTACGGTCGGGGGTGCATACTCAGACCGAACCAAATCCCGCGATCTGTTTGATATTTCTCACCAACACAAGGCGGTGGAATTTTCTGTGCCTATTGTGGATATGCAACAGATTTTGATGACAACATTCTATCTCAAGTTAATCTGGGTGGATTCCTTAGCGGGGTAGATGGTCGCGACGATCTTCCTCTCAACTTCCTGACGGCCAGTTTTGAGGATGCCTTTGCACAGCTCAACTCTGACGCAGCAATCTCTGATCCAAATCGATCAGGTTGAGGGGCTTTGTCTGATGCTGAGCTCCGAGCACGACGCGATGCAAGCGACTCATTTCTCGGTTTTTATGATCCTGAGTTTAATCCCGCTGGTAGTTTCTCTGTTGATGAAAAAGTCACGTCTCTTTTCTTCAACGCGTCTTGGTTAGATAAGGAATTGGGTTCAATTCCGTTTTCTGCAAACTTCGGTTTCCGAGTTGACCGAACTGAGACTTCGAGTTCCGGTGTAGACCAGCCAGTTGTCCAATTCAGAGAGTCAGATGGAGATACGCAACTTATTGCAATCTTTGATGACCCGACAGAAGTAACTATCGATAACGAGTACACGAATTTCTTGCCGTCAGCGAACATTAGATTTGATGTTGCTGAAGATAAAGTGGTTCGACTGGCAGCGTCTCAAACTGTAACGCGTCCGACACTAACAGCTTTAGGTGTTGCCAACGCATTTGGCGGCCGGGCTAATGCACCAACTTCTTCTGGCGGTAACCCGAGACTTGAAGCCTTTGAGTCCTCGAATTTTGATGCTTCATTCGAGTGGTATATTGATGATCTAAGCTTCTTTGGAGTGACAGGTTTCTACAAGAGTTTCGACAATTTCCTGGAGGCCCAAACCCTCCCAATCGCGGGACAAGTCGTTTTTCCGGCTGGTAATGCGTCCAACCCAACGGCAAATGATGTTGCTCGCGCCGTGACTTTCCTAGACACACGGATCCGCAACGGCGAAACTGGTAGTATTATCGGGCTCGAAGCTGCCGTTCAAAAGGCGTTCGACAATGGCTTTGGCGCCGCAATCAACTATACATATGTTGATAGTTCAATCGACCGTGCAGCGGGATCCGCGAATGAAAACCTCGACTACAATGGATTATCACCACATTCTTTCAATGTGAGTGGTTTCTATGAGAAAGGTCCGATTCAGGCCCGCCTAACTTTCAACTATCGTGATGAGTTTTTGGTTGAAGCCTTCTCTGATCAAGGCGAGCCACGTCAACGTGAGTCTTTTGGCCAGATGGATATCTCCGCATCATATGATGTGAACGATACGTTCCAAGTCTTTGCTGAAGGGATTAATGTCCTGGACGAAGACACACGCGACTTCTCGCGTTTTCAAAACCGTTTCTTAACATATGAAGATACGGGTAGCCGCTTTACTCTTGGCGCCCGCGCTACATTCTAAATGATTCCCTTCTTTAGAATTAACCTGGGCGGCTTTTGCCGCCCATTTTTATTTCTCACTTTGTCAATTCAAGCTTTCCAATAGCCCTAATATATCGGTATGGGAAATTATGAGTGCCATGATAACAGTCTCTGAAAATCTGATATTTTCGCTGACGAGTAAGAATTTTTCATATGTGTTCAGAGTCTCGGCTGAAGGCCTGATCGAACATCTGTACTATGGCGGCCCTCTACAAAATCCGGAACATGTTTCTATCCATCACCAGCGCACTCAAAGAGAAACTTCATCTGTATTTGAGGGTCACCAGCATTTGAATCTGAGCGGTATGCCACAGGAGTTTCCAAGTTTCGGAACATCTGATTACCGTTTTCCTGCCTTACATGGACGAAATGCCGACGGAAACACGATATTCTCTTTACAATATAAGAAGCACAAAATTGTCAAAGAAAAGCCTCGTCTCAAGAAACTTCCGTCCGCGCGGGGCGGCGATAGCGAAACGCTGGTTGTTACGCTAGAAGATACGCTTCACAAATTAGAGGTCGAGTTATTTTACACGATTTATGCGGATTATGGCGTTTTGGTGCGGTCTGCTAAATTCAAGAATAAATCCGATGTAGAAATCCAGCTGCAACACGCCTTTAGTTCCGCTTTGGATTTACCACCAGCCGAATATGAAGTCCTCCACCTCCACGGGACATGGGCGCGGGAATTTAACGAAGAGCGCATCGCTATGCCCAAAGGCCGCTTCGTCATTGAGTCAGCCCGCGGCACATCCAGCGCCGCACACAACCCTTTCATCGCTGTTATGCAAAAGGGCGCGACAGAAGATTATGGGCGGGTTTATGGCACCACACTCATTTACAGCGGCAACTTTGCCTTGAGCCTTGAAACGGGAGAATTTGAAGATGTTCGGTTGTTGGCCGGAATAAATCCTTTTAGCTTTCACTGGCGCCTCAAGCCTGGGAAAAAGTTCTGCACACCCGAGGCTTTGCATGTCTATGCGGATAAGGGCCTGCGCAGCATGAGTCATCTTTGGCATGATTTCATTCGTGAAAAAATTTCACCGCCAAAGTTCAAAAATAAAGCGCGCCCCACATATTTGAACACCTGGGAAGCCGCCTATTTCGATGTCGACGAAACTAAAGTCTTGCACCTAGCGAATAAAGCCGTCGAGGTTGGCGTTGACATGTTGGTGCTTGACGATGGTTGGTTCGAAGGCCGCCGGGATGACACATCCTCGTTAGGCGATTGGCGAGCCGATAAGGCCCGTTTCCCATCGGGTATTCCGTCTTTGGCTGCGAGAGTTAAAGCGAAGGGTCTCAAATTCGGCATCTGGTTCGAACCAGAAATGGTCAATCCTGACAGTCAACTGTTTAAAGACCATCCCGAGTGGGTCATCCAAGTGCCCGGACGGAAACCATCTCTGGGGCGCAACCAATTGACCTTGGATCTCTCTCGGAGCGAGGTCGTTGACTACCTCTATGGGCAAATTGATGATATTCTGTCCTGCGGAGATGTTGATTATGTCAAATGGGACATGAACCGAAACATGACCGAAGTCGGGTCCGGCGGCCTTTCGCGAAATCGTCAACGGGAGGTTTCGCATCGCTATATGTTGGGACTATATAATCTTTTAGAGAGGCTTACGACGACATATCCGGATGTGCTTTTTGAAAACTGTGCGAGCGGAGGGAACCGTTTCGATCTCGGCATGCTCAGCTACATGCCTCAGGGCTGGATCAGCGACATGTGCGACCCCATCGGCCGATTGGATATTATAAATGGGGCATCGTATCTCTATCCACTCGATGTCACGGCTGCCTATATCGGGCCTTCCCCAAATCACCAAAATGGCAGGAAGACCTCAATTCAGACTCGTTTTCTCGCAGGTGTATTTTGTGCGGCGCGCGGCATTTCGCTTAATGAAACCGACATCGATGCCTATAAAGACGATCTTGTTCACTTCATGGATCTGGCGAAATCTACCGCACAGGATATGGTCGGTGGCCGCTTTGACAGGCTCATAAAAAATCAAAACGAAGTCTGCTGGCAATATACAAGCCGCGATGAGCAGACGGTTTATATCGCTTATTTCCATATTTTATCCGCGCCCAATTTGCCCTTCAGGCGCGCGCGATTGATGGGCCTCGACCCTAAGAGTGATTACATTCTGGTCGATGATGGCATCAGCTACAGGGGGGACGCGCTTATGCAAAATGGACTTCCATTACCCTATGTCACAACCAGTCATGTGAGCGATGAAGTCCGTTACATGGACAAGGGTGATTTCTCCTCTCATCTTTTCACGTTCAAGAAGACAGCATCCTAGTTTATGAGTTTGCCGCGATCAAAGGCCTCCAAAGTTCCGGCGGCGAATAGCTGATAAAGGTGCCAGGGTATTCTCTTTGAAGGTTTCATGCCTCATCTCATACTCACTTCAAGGTGCTCAGTCCTTTTGTCAGGGAAGACAAGTTGGCGTTCGATAATAGGGTCCCAAACATATGTCTAAGGCCTAACCCAGAGAGTTCCACTATCTTGTAAATAAGTCTGCCATGCGCGCGGATACTGGGTAAATTCTCAGCGAACTTCCCATAGGTACCCGTGATAAATCGATAAAACCTCTCAATAGCCTCAGCCTAGGACCCCTGTTGGAGGGGCTCCTCATATGCTTAAGTCTGACTTATCTTATAAACACTATATTAGTGTATTATTATCCTTTATAAACTAAAACCCAAAAATTCTGAAGGTTCTATGATGAATTATTATTGGGGTAGTATTTTATGCGCTTAATGCTGATATTGTGGGCCTTAATATCTTGGTCTAGTGCTGCCATCGCAGGAGACAGCAGAGTCTTAAAGATCTATCATGATGCGGACTGGATGAATAACGTAGAGTCGTCCGAGGCGATATGGCGGGGAATGGAAGTTGCGCTCGATGAGGTCAAATATCAGGTAAATGGCACACGCATCGAGCTCGTAAAAAGAAATCATAGCGGAAATGTAACCCGCAGCCTCAGAAACATGAAAGATTTTATAGAGGATGAGAACGCGATCGCCGTGTTCTCCGGTATGCATTCTCCACCCTTGATAACCAACCGATCTTTCATAAATGAAAATAAAATACCTGTTCTTGTACCTTGGGCTGCGGGCGGACCCATCACGCGCTATCCATCTTCCAATAACTCGGTGTTTAGATTGTCCGTGGACGATACAAAAGCAGGTGAGGTATTGGTCAAACACGCCGTCTCTGAATACACATGCTCAAGACCATACTTGCTTTTAGAAAATACAGCCTGGGGCGATTCAAATGCATATAGCGTCAAGAAAGCTCTTGATGTGCGCGGAATGTCTGCTGTCGGCATTAAACGATTTGATTGGAGTATGAAAAGTCATGTTGCGCGAAGCCTAATTCATGATGTGATACGAGGCGGCGCGGAATGCATTATTCTCGTGTCGACATCGACAGAAGCTGCCGAGATAGCATTGGCGGTCAGTGAACTGGATACAGAGGCCAGAATTCCCCTCATCAGTCATTGGGGAATCACGGGCGGAAATTTTCACGAGATTGTAAACTCTCAAACAAGAGAAAAACTAGATTTGAGTTTCATACAAACCTGTTTCTCATTTTTAGATCTTTCGCGGGACCCACTACCAAGAACTGTATTTCGACGCCTTCAGACCTTATATCCAAAGACAATTGAAACCCCCCGAGACCTCAAATCGCCCGCCGGTCTAATTCACGCTTACGACTTAACCAAGGTATTTATCGCCGCATTAGAAAATATTGAAATTACAGACAACATATACGCCAATAGAAACGCGTTAAAGGTCGCTCTGGAAACTCTCGAAGACCCTGTTGTTGGTTTGATTAAAACTTATGAATCTCCATTCTCGACTTATGCAGAGTCTAAGCCTGATGCGCATGAAGCGCTGGGACGCGAGGACATATGTATGGCCGCATATGGCCCCGCTGATGAAATCGTAGTTGCAGTCCGGTCTAAGTCCTAAATGAGCAATTTGTCTTCATCTCCACGGCAAAATAGCCAAAAAATAACGCGGACCTTCTTTGCATATCTGGTGGTTAGTGTTTTTACGTTTCTATTATTGCTCAGCGTTTTTCTCTACCCGCAGATCCGTTCATCCTTTTTGAAATTACAGGCTCAGAAGCTAGAGTCCTCTGCACAGACCCATGCAAGTATTTTACATCGCTATCTTCAAGGACGGGAATTTGCGCTGTATGATATTGCTCAATCCCCCTATCTCCACAATGCTGTTCTTCTGGCGCAGGGAGACCGACCAGACTTTCGGGATTTTATCATCCATTCTAGTGTGTTGCGCGAAGATCCCATGCTGACGGTTCTCGACGTGAATGGAGAAGTGTTATTTTCAGAGCGCGGCGAAACGGGAATTTGGCCGTGGGTAATTCCGATTTTGACAGGTGAGGTTGAGCGGGTTTTGACGCTTGAGACATTTGATGGCGAACCTCACTTTCAACTCTCTATTCCGATTATATACGGCAAGGGTATTGAAGGTGTTCTCGTCGCTCGCTTTTCGGGCGATCCATACCTCATTTACGAGCGCTTGAACGAATTTTCAGGGGTTTCAATCCAAAAAGGTAATCGCGTTATAGAGTCCGAACTCTCGGCCTTAAAATCCCCACATGTCGAGGTTCAAGACTTAAGACAATACGGTCTCAAAGTCGCCCATGTCACCAGCTTTGAAGACATCAACCAGCAACGTAAATTGTTTATGCTCAAGTTCTTTTTGTCTGCCCTTGTAGCTGCGGGGGTCGCATTTACACTCCTGGCCTATTTTGGTCGGCGTCTCATTGTTCAGCCGTATGTTGAGTTAGTCTCAACAAAAGAGGCTATAGCGATGGCCGTAGAAGGCATTTCGCGTATTGGCCCCGATGGACGATACATAGAGATGAACGCGGCCTATGCGGGCAATGTTGATTACCTGCCGGAGGAGTTAATCGGGAAGGAATGGTCAGTGACCGTTCATCCTGAAGACCTTGGTAAGCTTAATGCCGCTTATGAACAGATGCTAAAATCAGGACGGGTCACCGCCGAAGCGCGAGGTGTGAAAAAGGACGGAAGTTACTTCCATAAATGCGTGAAGATGATATCTCAATATGATGATGCGGGTTGTTTCATTGGGCATCATTGTTTCATGCAAGATATCTCAGAACGCAAACGTGCGGAAGTGCAACGTGAAAAACTAATTGGTAAACTGACGGATTCGAATGAAGAGTTAGAGCGTTTTGCCTTTGTCTGCTCCCATGATTTACAGGAGCCGCTCAGGATGATCAGAAGTTTCTCAGATAAACTGGAAGAGCATTTAAGGGATCAACTGAAAAATGATGAAAAGGGTCAGCGTTATCTAAATTTTATGACCGATGGCGCCCAAAGGGCCCAAGATCTTATTCGGGATATCTTATCTTACTCTAGCATAAACTCTGATACCTCGAATTTGGAGCTGGTTGATCTGAATGGGCTGGTTAGGCTTATCCAGCAGACCAAAGATGACGACGACACACAGTCATTAAGATCGGTCACATGGGATACCTTGCCTAGCATAAAAGGTAATAGGACTCAACTTTATCAGCTACTTCAAAATCTCATCAACAATGGGTTGAAATATCAGGATACCAGCGCATCCCCTCATGTTCATGTCGGGGTTTCTGATCTTGGTGACACTTGGGAAATATCCGTTAAGGATAATGGGATCGGGATGGCCGAGAAACATCTTGAGAAAATCTTTGAAGTTTTCAAGCGACTTCATCGAAGAACCGAATTTGCTGGCACAGGCATAGGACTGTCAATTTGTAAAAAAGTTGTCGAGCGGCATGGGGGCCGTATCTGGGCTGACTCCCAACTGGGCAAAGGGTCCACATTTTCCTTCACATTGCCAAAGACAGAAATTTTGACGATTAAAAACCAGACTATGGAGATTAAGAATGACACCTTCCGTAAAGCTAGCTGAAATATTGCTAGTTGAAGATAATGAGGGCGATATTGAGCTCACACGTGAGGCATTCCTAGATGCCCGCTTTAGAAACAACTTACACATTGCTGAGGACGGCGAAAAAGCTTTGGACTATCTGTTCAAACGAAACGGATATGAGACTGCCGCAAAACCGGACATCATATTGCTAGATCTGAACTTACCCAAAACGGATGGCCGTGAAGTTCTTGAGAAAATTAAAAACTCCGACTCTACAAAGCGTATCCCGACCATTGTTTTGACAAGTTCAATGGCCGACCGCGACATTGTCGAGAGTTATGATCTTCATGCAAATTGTTACATTGTGAAACCAGTAAATGCCGTAAAATTTATGGAGGTTGTCCGTCATGTGGAGAACTTCTGGGTTGATGTTGTTTGTTTACCCAGTGAAGGCTAGCGCGATGAAGATTGAAGACAGGTTACGGCTTGTTGAGAACGAACTGGCCTATGTCAGGGCAGAATATCAAGAATATTGCTCTGCCATTTCACATGATTTTTCAGGTCCGCTCCGAACGATGGGTGGGTTTTCTGAAATTATTTTAGGTAATAATAAGGGCGTTTTTGACGAAAAAACTCAGTATCATTTCAGTATCATCATGCGGGGTGCGAAAGAAGGGAAGGTTATGCTGGATGCCGTGCGGGAGTTCTCTCAATTGGAGCGCAATAATTCGAACTACGTCGAATTTGACAGCGGCGCTTTAGTCACTTCAGTTTTGGAGACCCTGCAAGAGCTCGCCGACATCTCAAGGGCAAAAATAGAGGTCGAGTCTCTACCTGTCGTGAAGGGTGATATAGATCAAATCGGATTAGTATTTTACCAACTCATAAGAAATGCGCTCATGTATCGTGACCCCGGTGTGGCGACAAAAGTCAGCGTGGTCTCTCGGGATTGGGGAGAATACCAGGAGTTTAAAGTTGTCGATAATGGTATAGGTGTGCCTGAAAAAATGGATGAACGCATTTTCCAGATATTGAAACGTGCCGTGTCTTCAAATGATTATCCGGGTTATGGTATGGGGCTAGCAATCGCAAAAAAGATTGTTCACCGGCATGGAGGAAAAATTCAGCTATTACGTGATAATCCAGGCCAAACGGTTTTCAGTTTTACCCTGCCTAAGGACCCAGTCGACATCTAGGCTTTCCTCCGCCGAAACACATTATCGGGACAAGCCACTCGGGCACGGGTCGACCCGGCGATCCCGGATCCTGGTCCCCGGTCAGCTCTCCACTTCCTTCGAGTGCTTATCCATCTTCTTGCGCCATTAATTCTACTTGTGAGCTGTATGAAGTCCGCTAGTCAAAAACACCATTTGCGAGTTGAGCTTTCAAGTCAAACTTGTCGATCACTTTATTCAAGCCTAAACGCATACGATCTCTGAGGTGTTTTGCCGTAATGTCTTTTGAGATTACAATGATGGGCACGTTAAATGCTTTTTTATTTAATAACGGAATTGTATCGACGGACGTTAATCCATTCCCTAATTTATCATCTAATAAGATTGTATCAACGCCCGTTGTCGACAGGTATGACTGCGCGTCATTTAGGGTCTGAACGTGGTCCAACGTGAAATTATCTTCATAACGATCTCTGAATAAAAATTTCACATACATGACTTCATTTTTGTCATCATCAATTAGTAAAAAGCGTTTCATTCTTATTCCTCGCTAACCTCTAAGGTTCTGCAGAGTTATTACACTTGGGGCCTTGTTTACATACACTTTAATGGTGTTTTATGTATTAAATATATTTACGGTGATCAAAATTCTCTTTAAAAACCTTGTTTTCATACATCTTTTTGGTGCTAATTTCCAATTAGTGTTTTTTTTACGATAATTTTTGAGCTAGCTTTAAATCTTATGGGGTAACCCTTGTTTCAGGGATTACTTATGTCTCAGATCACCTTGACGGATACCCGGAATATTCAGTCATATTGCCCTGACGCAAAAAAGTTGCACTTTCCCTTGAGTGGACATCTAGATTAGAAAGTTCACAGAGTGCCAGAAATTTTTAGATGGGTCGTCCAACGGACGTCCAGAAGCTGATAAGATATTGGCTTAAAAGAGCGTGATTTTATCCTGCAAGTTATTTTCCTTGCTGCAGGTAGCGCTGACTAAAAATTTCCGCGCCGGCCGTCAGGGTTCGCGCCAAACCTTCAAAAACTAAAATCTTCATGATGGTTTCGGCCATCACTATCCCCCGGTATCTCTGAAAGGAGCCTCAAATGACAATTACATTTCCAAAAACTCTCATCGCTTGCGCAGCATTCTCAGTAATGACTTGTGCATCTAACGCCTATGCAGGACCAGCGTTTAACAAGTATCCCGCAGATACTGCATCTTTCCAAGAAGTCGGAAAAATGAACCCTACGCAGTCCGCGCGTCAAGTCACAGTCGTAAAGGCAACACCCAGCATCAAGCGTATTTTAAAGCCTTTGCCAAAAATTCAGGGCGATCGGGTCTCTCTTGCGACGGATCACAGGACTGCCAACAAGCTTAATGGTTTCAACAAAATGGCTTCACAGGCGGAATCAAGCGCAAAGGCAATGCCGACTTTTTTTCACAAAGGCGCTCTAGTCGCTCGCTAATTTCTTCTTAAAGCACGGCTTAACACCCCATGCTCAACATGGACGGCCCCAAGTCTCACAATCATCCCATAGTTAGTGGCGTGGGGCCGTCCAAACATCCTGAAGCTCTCACAAAAGTAACCACCCGAAGTCATACTTCTAAAAGCCCCTTTGTTGTTCACTGCAGCCAAGCCTTTCGAGTCGAGGTTGCGGTCAATGAAGAAGATTCGATCTCGAAGACGACAAGGCAGATTTATGCTCCTTACGGAGAGCCCACCTCAACTGCTTCCTAGAAACTCCCACGTCTAGGAAGCGGTTGAGGTTTTTTATCCAACATCCAACGACAAAGCTTACCGAAGACTGCCCAACCTTAGTTAAGGTTTCTCTGCTTCGCATCGCCTCCATCGTTCGTGAGACCGAATAATTTTTTTTATCCACTAGAACTCTTGGGATTTGTTAAGCCAATATGTGCCCTAAGTTACATATGGGATATCTCCAGTAATATACGCGGGGCCTGGGGGCGGGATGGCTGAATTAAAAAAGCAAATTAAAAATCCGGTGAGATTGCCTGGAGGAAAAGCGGCGCGGGGGAGACCGGGAGGTTTGTCTGGCAGGGTAATTCACATAACAGATCCTGACTTGATTTGGACGTTGTTGGCTGATCCAGAAAATGACCTGAGTCTCTCCCATTATGATAGTCTCATGTTTGATCTTAAACAGCCAGTCGCACTGCTTTTAGGAGAAGATCAGTGCCAATCCATAGCTTGGAAAATTTTCGCGCAAGCCCTGGCACTAGAAAATGGCCCGGCCGATGGTGAGAGGTCTGACTCAAAACCTAATGTTGCGAGACGCTCAGGGTTTGATGTCCCGCTGTCCAGACTCGATACGAGTCTAATCACGGACTTAGCTAAAACACATGCTGCGAAGGTTGTTCAAGGCCTGAAAAGGTCGGGGTCTTCTCACACAAATATTATCCGCGACTATGGATATTATATTCCATTTTTAGTCGGCCTTGAATTTACGGGTCTTAGCGGATCGGTGAGGATATCAAAGAGTCTCAGGATCTTTGCCTTTGCTCGTAATCTAGCTCAAATGAGCTGGATACGGGGCCGTATGAAACTCTCGGGCAGGCGAGGTGCCGCAAACGCCTATTTATTGTGGACGCATTTTTTATTGGGGCAAGCGTTTTCCAATTTTGGTAACAGAACAACGCGTATTGAAAAACTCAAACACCAACTAGCGGGGTGGGGGTCTCAGAGGTTTTTTGCACAGATAGAAACGAGCCTAAAGTCGCCTGATGACGCAGATTCAACTTTTAATTTACGACGACGATTGCAGAGTCTAGAAAGCCAAATACATCGCTTGGAAGCTCTAACCGAGGATATAGAAGATCTAAAAAAGTGTTTAGAAAATGAGCAATCCTCAGAACTCTCATCCCTCTCCAAAGAGGACTTGTATTGTATAGTGGAACATTTGAAGCGTTTACGGAACGCAGTAAACGGTTTAGGTAAAGTCGCTCCGCCGGTGCTCCTTAATGTCCCTGGCGATGAAATTAAGTCTATTGAGAGACTGCTGAGGCGTTTTCATGGGGAAGGTTTCGAAGATCTAAAACATAATCCAAGCGACGCCTTAATGCGCTTAAAGAGTTTGGTCGAGCATTTAGACAAGAAAATTACCGAGCCGCATTTGGAGGTCGCCACTGAAGAAAGGCCTTACATTTATAAATGCATTCTCTTCGAAATCATGATGTCCTTCCATATTTTGATCGGGATATCCTTCGCAAAAATTCTTGATGCAATCATTGAGAACAATGAAACTTTGTATGATTTTGCGGACAGACTTAGATCATCAGAGGACCCGGATAAAATTCTAAATGCCTATATATCGCAAGACTCGCCGACAGCAGAAATTCATCGTATTTCACGCCGCGCTTATCCTGAACATGGGATAAAAATGGGAGATATTCTTAAGTTCGACATAAAATCAGCCTCAAAGGATCGTCCGGAAAATTCGGATAAATTTTTAAGTTTTGGCCCGCATGAGGGGTGTCCCTATGCACTGTCGGCCGATGGGACGCGTGCCTATCCGAATGGGATTCCCAAGCACCATGTTCGTCACCCCTGCTATGGTCAATTTTGGGCGCGAACCGTGTTGAAAGAAATGTTTTTCCAACTGACCGATAAGGAAACGGGGCTTAAAAATCTGTCCTTGCCAAAGGCGAAAACTAAAGGGTTCGCGTTCATTCCTGATCATTTGATGGTTTCTTTTGAGCGCGAAGGTGGCACATATGGAACGTAAGTCACAAAATTTCGTCACGATCTGTACGCGGATTATTGAGCGCAAAACTTCGGAGGAGTTGGACGCCTTAGACAATCTGATTTACGAAACTCTGGGCAATCTCAAAAAAGACACTGTTGAGGCGCTAAACGCCGTCAATTTGATCCATTTTGCCAGCATGAATGTGATCAAAGGCTACGTCGAAAAAGAACCTAGCTACATATTGTTGGAAATGACGGTCGATGGCGACCCAGATAAAGCTATTAGAGCTTTTGCGCTTGCGCTTCCGGAAAAACTTATAAAAATTTACCAAGGTGCAAATGCGTCAATAAAAACCAAAGCAGCGGTTATTCGTCAATTATTGGATGACCAATATGAAATTAAACGCTCGCCCTTGCCCTCGTTTTTTCACGCACAATCCCTTAATGGCCTTCCTTTTTCCGGCACCTCGGGATTAGATTTGGATGATGTGACGGATGATGCGAATATCGCTCAATTCGCTCGGGATCTAATACAAGAAAAAAAAGGCCTAGGAGTAAGTGACGTCAGCCTCGAGTCAGACGACCAAGGCCCCAACCGGCCTTTAGATGTTTTCCGCTATGTCAAAAAACACATTGTTGAGCAATCATCAGATTTTACTTTATCGCAGTCTTGGAAACGCGCGTCTGCGCGGAAGAAATCCCCAAATTTTGCAGAGAGTATGAGCTCCAATTGGAAGGAGCGATGGAGCCAAGTGAAGTTATTTGTATCGATTGTCCCAGCTTGGATCTGGACGTCCATCGCTTTGACTTACCTCATAGTTCTTACGGTCCTAACCGACCAAACATCCAATTCGGATATGAATACAGCCTGTGGCGATTGGGATAAAGTTAGATACAGCGGATCACCCTTTTTTAAGTTAGAAAAATCGCTTCCAAATTGTCTTTCCCTCGAGTCTTCGTTCCTTTTGCAAGGGGGTATTTTGTCTATATTGCTTTTTGCGATTTTGCGATATTCACCGCTTCCCATCAAAAGACCGTCCGTTTCGCTTACACTTTTGACGGGTATGGGTATCTATCTTTTGTTCCCTAACACCTTTGATATAAACAAATTTGACGAGACAATCGCCCTTCAGAGAATTTGGTGGAACTTACTAATTTTACTATGGGGATTGGCTGGTTTATATGCGGTGATATTTTTTACTCACAAAATTATCAAATCCGGTTTTCTTAGAGGTTGGTTTCTTAGTCTCACGAAATTGTTTAACCGGTTTCATCAATGGATTTATTTTACTGCCGCAATAGCCCTATGTCTTCTGCTATCCTTTATGGGTCTGAGGTTTTTCTATGGGCATGCATTAGGCGGAATATTTAGCCACCCCGAAGGACTCGTTCTTCCTCTAGACGGCGTAAGTTCGAAATTCCCTCAATACGAATTCGCGAATAAATTCTGTTTGAAGTCGCCCGCTGATTCCATCTCTAGCAAAGATCTGCCATGTTCGAAATCTGGTAAACCGCGCCCGACGCAGTTTTTATTTATTCCTATCATCATATCTGGTATTTTTATCCTGAGTTTGCAGGCTATTGCGGCCCACACTCCGCGGGAGTTAACGCGATTATTTTCAGGATCTCTGTTTAGTGAAAAATTGGGCGCTAAGCTCAAGCCTCACCTAAGCAAAATTTGGTCCATAATATTTCTCCTTGTCGCGTTCATGATTTTCAAAGTTGGTTTCGTCGCGTCAAATTTGGATGTCCCTAGATTGGTATTCGATGTTTTTATCAGGATCATTATGGCTATTCTTTCGGCTGTGATTTCCACGCAAATTTTAAAGGCTGTGTCGCCTTCCGAAGTGAACCTGAAAAAGGTTTTCTTTGGTTTCTCCGCTCTCTGGGTTTTAGTTCTGTTCTCCAAATATCTTTTCACGGGAACGACACTCAACGTCTTTATTTATGTGATTTCTGCGATTCCTATAACGGTGGTACTCACAGCCCTCGTGGCGCTTATTTGGTTAGGTCTTTTTCTGGTGTCTCAAAGCAAAAATCAACAACGTTATGATAACCCATATACAGACGTTACACGGGAAATTTTTAATCGAGAGAGCCGAGTTTCACAAAACAATATGATCAGTATTCAACGATTGGTCCCAGACGTTTTTCGTAAAAATATTGCCCTCCCGCTAATGCTGAATGCCATATATGGAGTCTTGGGCCGACAAAGGTTTAGGCCGGGATTTCTCGCGAATGTCGGCACCGTACACTCCGCGAGATGGCTGCATCTTCCTGATACTGACAATTACGTATTCATAGGAAATTATGACGGAAGCTTCGAAAGCTATTTGGAAGATTTTTCTAAAATGGCAATTGAAGGAACAAATTTAGCCTGGGGGAATTGTATTGGCTTTCCGAAAATTCGCGGTATATTTAAAGGGGGTGTAGAGGACTCTGATCGGTTCAAGAGATATGCGCGCCGGTCAATGAAACCGACATCTTTTTGGTATTCCGCTGTATCCGACAAATCAGCCGAACAAATTCGTCGGAATGCGTTAATTCGAGACGGCCTAACCCAAGATAGTTTGTCCGCGAGTGAGGCTCAGGCTTGGCTAGATCTTTTCGGTTCCATTCCCAGGCCGGAATGGGTCTTGGAAACAGATGAAATTCAGAACATCGTATTTGGGGGGAATGGAAGTTTACGTTTCGGCGGATGTTTTGTTTTAGAGCGAGACATGTCAAGCGGTGATTTATCCGCTAAAGGACTTTCAGAATGGGTCGATAAAATCCGGCCGCACATTACTTTTACGGAACAAAAGCAAACAAAAAAGTCTGTTTATGTTGCGTTTTCCGCGAAAGGCCTCAGGGAGCTCGGATTGGAGCATGTTCTGGATGAAAAGTTTGAAGAAGCAGAGCATCACATGATGCCGAAATCGGAAAATCAAGAATATCCAATCAATTTCTCTCAACCATTTGTAAGTGGAATGGCCGATCGGAGTCGGAGGAATGTCTTGGGCGATCATGGAGACAGTGATTCAGAAAAGTGGAGTTGGTCTGACCAAAATGCATATGCGGTTGTCTTAATTTACGCCGATACGGAAGAAGACTTAAACTCAGAATTTTCGACTCTTAAACAATTCGCGGGTTCGGGGATAAGGCTCAAGGAAATCAAGAGGTTTAGGGAAAAAGCATCTGCCGCAAATTTGGAGAGAGAACCCTTTGGTTTCGCTGACGGTATATCTCAACCGATTTTAAAGGGAACGGCGCGCGGGCGGAAGCATGCCAAGTCGATCCACATCGTTGAACCGGGTGAATTTATTTTGGGATATCGGGATAATGGCGGACATTTTCCGCCGTCACCCGTGATCGAAGAAAGACATGATGTCTTGGATATTCTTCCGAACCAGACGACCGATCTTATACAAAGATATCCTAATTTTAGTTCCCCCATGCGTTCGTCTCACCGCTCATTAGGTCGCAACGGAAGTTATCTTGTTATCCGAGAACTATATCAGGATGTTGATGGATTTCATAAAATGTCCAGGCAGGTTGCTAAGGATATGTTGAGCAAAAGGATAATGCCATTTTCATCCAGATCAGAAATTTATTTGCAATCTCAAAATGAGCCCCCGCTAGCGTATATAGCGTCGATAGCAAATCCAGAAGAGCAGATAACCGTTGATGACTATGCAGAACGTATAGAGTGTTTGCTAATGGGACGACACAAGGATGGGACATCTTTGATTGATAGAGAAATAGAAATCGAACAGAACTCTGGAGAAGCCATTCAACTGAAGGGCGATTCAATGACAAGGGGATCTACTCGTCCAGTTAAAGATTTGAAGCGAGAGAACGAATTTCTTTTTAGGGACACTGATCCACAAGGTCATAAATGTCCGTTCGGGTCTCATGTCAGGCGAGCTAACCCGAGAGATGGTTTAATGCTGGATAGTGAAGATGGCTTGGCTGTTTCGCAGCGTCATCGTATTCTACGGCGAGGTCGCGCTTATGGAACGGCTGGGGACGAAGACCAAGGCATTTTCTTTATGTGCCTGAATGCAGACATTGATCGTCAGTTTGAGTTCCTACAACAAACATGGCTGATGTCGTCCAAGTTTCATGGATTAAGTGATGAGGTTGATCCGATTGTGGGCCAGGCGAAATCCAAAGATGAGGCGCCATCTCATTTTACAATACAACATCCAGATGGAGATATTCGAATTCCAGGCCTACAGAAATTTGTTACAATGAAAGGTGGGGGGTATTTTTTCATGCCTGGAAAATCTTGTTTAGATTTTTTTGCCAGCTTGAAAGATGCGCCTATTAAGCGACCATAAACTTCACTGAATATTATAAAGATTTGCTAGAGCGGCTTAGTCAAATTTGCAAAAATTAAGGAAGCTCCATGAGTTGGGTGAGGTTTTCACGGTCCAAAATCAAGATTTTTCCGTGACCACAATCAATGGCTCCTGTTTTTTCAATTTCCTTGAGCTTAGCGTTGACCTTTTCGCGTGAGGCATGAAGCCGTGCGCCCAGGTCCGATTGAGTGATTTGTATCTCTGATCCACCTAGGTCAGATAACGTTAGCAAAAGTCGAGCGACGCGCTGCCGCAAATTAAGAGTTATTAGAGATTCCATTTGCTCGTTCACGGCGCGAACTCTTGCGACGAGTACTTTTAACAGTTTTTCACTAAATCCTGGGTGATCTCGCAGCAGCCGACTAAACGCGATGCCGGGTAGAGATGCCACAATAGACTCTTTTGAAATGCGAGCGCTGGCGCTGCGTCCTCGATGGTCTATCAGGGCGAACTCTCCAAATATGTCTCCGGAATTAAGTTGTGTGATGTTGGTCAATTTACCGTCAGGATTGATGGTTTCAATCGAGACTTCTCCCTCAAGAATTACATATAAATTTTCCGCGGGATCATTCTGATGAAAGATATAAGAGCCTTTTGAATATTTTCGGGACGAAAATTGATGAGATATGTTTGCGATCTCATTTCCGGGTAAACATCCGAATAGCCAATGCCGCAACAAAATGTCTTGCAAACTTCGACTCATGCTCTTGTCCAAAACTTTATCTAAACTGGGTGAAATGTTTGGACTGTCTATCATGTCCGCAAGGGATAACCAAGACGAACGTAATGGGTTGTAACCTTAGTCACCTAATGATTATAATGGACGTGTCTGAATATCGAAATGGCTATTATGCTGGATGGGTGTTTCCGAATGCGGGATGGTATCAGGCACGGGCAAAGAAAAGAACATTATCGTGGCAGAAGACACTCCAGTCAGTGAAACCGAAAAAGTTGTCTCCATTTTATTTGCTGACATTATTGGGTCAACAGAAGCTTTGTCCGTTACCCTTCCTAACGTCTCCCGTGTTTATATCGAGTCTCAGATCCAAGCAATGTCATCTTCGGTCCGAAAATATGGCGGAGAGGTAATTAAGACGCAGGGCGATGGTATTATTGCCCTTTTTGGACATGAGACCGGCGCAGAGGATCATGCCATCCGAGCGGCTTATGCGGGCATTACAATGATCCGAGAATGCCGGAAAATTGGCGAGTCTCACTCGCAAGTTAGGTATAAGGGCCTCAGGATTGGATTACATTCTGGTTACGCGATTATTAGTCAATTTGGCAATGAGGCGGGAGCAAAATTGGATACTTTCGGATTAGCAATTCATGTTGCGTCCAAACTTCAAACCGCAGCTCCAGCCGATCACATCTGCATATCAAAAACGGCGCAAGCCCTTCTTACCAGATTAAGTAGCCCAAAGCTCTACAAACTGGTTTCAATTGGAGAGGGCGTCGATCCGATTTCCAGTTATGTTATTGACGCAATTCATACGACCTCGGCAGATTTCCCGCTTAAAATCGGCGTCTCGCAGAACCAGATAATTGGAAGAGACGAAGAGGTTGCAGCCCTAGAGGCTTTATTAGATTTCTCCAATTCGAAAACTGGACGGGGCGCCGTGATTATTGGCACGGCTGGAATTGGGAAAACCCGAGTTGTTGATGAAATCTCTAACAAGCTAGCGGAACAAGATGTAATTCAGATGGTTCTGGCGGGCGTAGATGTGATGAAGGAAACGCCTTTCTTCGTCGTCCGTCAAATTCTTATCTCTATGGCATTGGATGAAGTTTCTATCTTGACAGAGGCAGAACGCGAGGCCCTTGAGGTATTGAAATCAATGGATCCCCTCAGGATGCAAAGCTGGCGCGTCCCTGAGTATAAAAAAGTGACAGCCATTTCGACTGGGTTTTTGAAAATCATAGAGCATCTAGGTCAAAATCACCCTGTGGTCTTGATTGCGGAAGACCTACATTTCTTCGACGAGGAGAGTTTAAATTTCATTTTAAAATTACTGGAGTTTCTGGAAACAGCGGATAGAGCGGCGGTTATCGGTACTGCTAGACCTCCTCTATCGGATCGACTCAGTAAGGCGTTTTCTGCGTCGCTTCAGCTGGCCCCTTTAAGTCAGGATCAATCGGAAAGACTTGCCCTTTCTATTGCCCGCCAATTTCCTGGGGAGCCTGATCAACCGACGATTAGATCCATCATATCCAGCTCCGGAGGTAGTCCGCTCTCATTGACAGAGTTTACAAAAATCCAGTTTGGTGCGGACGGCACGTCAGACAATCAAATCCCGCTCTCTATTGAACCTGTTATGCGCAATCGTCTTGAACGATTATCTCCTCGCGCCAAGGTTCTCGTGAATTTACTATGCCTGGTCGGTAAGGCTCTAAATCTAGAAACCTTAAAAGAATTGAATGATTTGCCTCTGCGCGACATCGAGGCACTTATGGACGAGTGTCTGAGTCAGGGCATTATGAAAGAAACCGCCTCGGGGGATTATAATTTTACCCATGACCTGTTTCGGGTTGCGTGTTTAAATAGTCTTTCGCCAGAGGATAAGGTCGATTTACATGGAAAAATATATGGTCATCTGAACTCTCCGGCGTTAGCTCAAACGAGCTCGCCCGATATTCAACTGATGGCGCGGCAAGCTTTTGGCGCCGGTCAGAGCGAAGAGGCTCTTAGGCATTTCAAATCGGCATTGGCTGAGGCAAATGGTTTGGGCGCCATTAGAACTGTGAGAAGTCTATTCAAGCAAGTCGATGCATTTTGTGATCAAATTGAAGACGGACCCTTTCATAAGGCTCGTTTTGCTATGCTCTCTTTCGACGCAACCCACCGGCTTGCAGAAGAGCAAGCTTTGCTACCTGTTTATTTGGAGGCGTTGGAGCAGGATGAGCAGAGGTTTTCACTAAATGAGTTAGTTGTCATTCGATCACAACTCGCCATTATTCATTGGACAACCGGCCAATCATTTAAAGGTCTCGCTTATGCTTCGGATGCAATGAGGGCTGTCGGAGAAACCGATCACCTAGGTTTGGAATACATTGCGGTTTACACGCAGGCCTGCCTTGAGTTTTCTTTAGGGTACCTAGAGACGGCCATCAACCGCATAAGTAGGCATGTAAAGAAAATGCCCCAAGAAATAGCGAGAAAGAAATGGGGTCAATCCGTATCAATTCCTAGTGTTGTTTTACAAACTTTTGGGGCTTGGTTTGCGACAGATGCAGGTGATTTTCAATTGGCCAATAGATTCTTAAAAGACGCCTCCAAGACGTCTGAGGAATACCCGAATACCTATGGGTTTGTACTGGGCCAAATCTCCCAAGGTTATATTTTTCTAAGATCGAAGAAATATGCGGAGGGCAGTGAAGTCTTATGTGCCGCCTATGAGATCGCAGCTGTGTCAACGCTATCCCTTGCGACGATGTCCGCCGCCTGGGCGGCCCTGTGTTTGATCGAAATAGGCGAGGTCGACAAAGCGCAAGATCTGCTAACCCAAGAGTTTGCGTCCGGGCGCCCCGATGTCATTCGCAATGCAAACCGAGTTTATATTTTTCTGGCGAAGGCGAAGCTTGAGGCGGCCTTAGGTAATTATGAAGAGGCGGAAAGCTGGATTAACAGAGCTCTGTCTGAAGGCCGAGCGAATGGCGACCTTATCACAACGGCATATTGTTATGCAGATTACGCGAAGATTTTATCTGTCAAAAATTCACCCAATCCAGATCGTATACGCCATTTAAAAAACGCTCTTAATATTGCCGAACAATGCGGAATGCATCCCCTGATAGCGGAGTGCAAAGCACGTTTGGAGTATTAAATCTATCCTGGATAGAAAAATATAAAATTACTCTCATTTATTCGGATAGTTTGATTCGCCAAAGCCTTTATATGACTTGTCCTCGCAACTCGTCGCTGTTGCGTGAAAATTGGCTATGTCCAACGAGTATCTAAAGCATTAAAAAATTAAAAAAGTG
The DNA here is from genome assembly GCA_937923965.1 of uncultured Caulobacterales bacterium. Lineage (GTDB taxonomy): Bacteria > Pseudomonadota > Alphaproteobacteria > Caulobacterales > Maricaulaceae > Litorimonas. The sequence continues at coordinate 1,888 of CALDTL010000222.1, read as the reverse complement.
TTTTTCTATAGAATTAGTAACCGATGTAACAGTTAACAATAATCGGCTTATGTATCAGGGTCATGTTCTGAGGGCTAAAGTAGGCAAACAGAATGGCTTTGAGGGAATAGGGGCGCATCTCTTACAGCTTATCGGTCCCGTTCTGTCTGGGTTTCCTGGGCAGGGCGGGATTTTTTATGGCCAACGTTCCAGATGTCTTATGTTGTGGACGCGACGCGCAACGACACCATTTTTTTCGCTGTAGATGGGTTAGGCGCCATCTCAATATATCAGGTTCGGAATTCATAGATGGCAGATTCGCCATCTAAGAGCCGTGCGGAGAACCTCGAAACAGTATTGCTATGGCGCAAGTTGAGGCTAATTTATTAAACTCCCCGACCTCGACCCTTCGCCTTACCTCGGCCTTTGCCACGCTTGGCCATCTTGTGGTCTTTCCGTCGTTCGTGACGTTCTTCTCGGCGGCCTTTTCTGTCTCCACGGGCTTCTTTGAAACGTCCCTTTAGCTCGCCGCGATCTTCCTCGTGTTCCTTTTTTAAGGCATCCCTTTCGGCCTCATGGCGGCTTTTAAGCTCATCCCATTCCCTATGATGGGCATCACGTAAAGCGTGCCAGGCTTTCTGACCCGCCTGCTTATCTTCACGATCCTCTTCGTCGGCCTCATCCCAGTCCTTAATGTCCTCGCCCTCATATTCTCCTTTGACGGCGCGAACTTCTTCTGGCTCATTTTTATTTGAAGTGCCGGGAAGAGGTTTGTTCAGCACGTCTTTGATTTTTTCAAAGACAGTATCTGTATCATTGCTGGCCGACTCTCGCCGCGTTTTCACAGGTTTTTTAGGCTTTGGCGCTGTCCCGGGAAGCGGCGCGTTTAAAATATCGCCGATAGTATCCAGTATATTTTTAGTGGCCATTATGAACTCTTCACTTTGCGGACAATCCAGATAAGCACAAGTGCGCCGACTAAAGCCGTAATGAACGTACCAATCATGCCGCCTGACCCCATGCCCATAAGCGATAGCAAATAACCGCCTAAAACCGAGCCCACAATACCCAGCCCAACATCACCAATCACCCCAAAAGGGCGATTAGCTCCCATCATTTTACCCGCGAAAAAGCCGGCAGCTCCGCCTATAACCAACCAAACAATCAAAGCCCATAATGGCATAACAATCTCCCAAGATAAAAATTAAGATTAGGCTTAGCCGAAAGTATTAAACTCGGCAATCATTAACCTCGGCGAGCTTTTCGCTCACGTTTTTTCGCTTCACGTTCGGCTTCTCTCGCGCTCCTCCGAGCCTCGCGTTCTTGTTTTTTAAACTCGCGCTCCGCCTCTTTTGCGCGCTTTTCCTCATCTCGCAAAGCTTCAGCTTCTTCCTTTAGGGCTTCGCGCTCTGCGGCTTCATCGGCGCGGCGGGCTTTACGTTCGAGTTTGCGGGCCGCTTTTTCCGCTGCGTCAGCACGACGATCTTCTTCGCGGGCCCTTTGATCTAATTCTTTTTCGCGCTCGCGAAAGCCTTTTTCCTCCTCGCGCAACCGCTCAGCTTCGTCCTTTAGCGCTTCACGTTCAGCTTCCCTAGCCTCCTTTATCGCCTCACGTTCTGCTTCCTCTGCGTCTTTTATCGCCTCTCTTTCAGCCTCTTCAGCTTTAAGACGGGCTTCTCGTTCATCCTGTTCAAGTTCACGCTGACGTTCTCGTTCATCTCGAAGGTCTTCGCGTTCGTCCGCCTCCATCTCGCGGATGCGTTCAACCTCTTCTTTCTCTAATTCTCTAGCCCGCTTACGGTCTTCCTTGGCAAGTTCGCGCGCACGTTTATCGGCTTCTTTCTGCTGTTCTCGAGCCTGTTCAGCAGCAGGGCTTTGAGCAAAAGCCGTTTGAGGAATGGATAATGGC
>CALDTL010000221.1 GCA_937923965.1 uncultured Caulobacterales bacterium | reverse complement strand
TCACCCCTATCCCAAATTTAAGGGGCATAGGGATATAAATGTGGGATGTATTATGCGTGATCTAACAGCGTTGGAAATTGATCAATTGGATTTTTCAGGACGGATTCCTGAATTAACGCACACAGAGTTTCGTAATCCCGTGAGGTCGCCGGCGAAGAGATCCGCCTCTAAGTTTAAATTTGCGCGCGGAAAGCGCCGCGCATTAGTTGGCGCAGCGTAAAGACCCCTTCTTCGTCTTCCCAAGACCTGTTCTGGGACAAGGACGAGCCTTGTAATGACGCAGGTGTAAGGGTGGCTTCGTCGTAGACATCTCGACTGTAAATCATACCGTCATCCTCGGGCATGACCCGAGGATCCATCTTGCAATTTAAATATGGACCCTCGGCTCGGGGGCCGAGGGTGACGGAGAAGAATCTCGTCATCCCAAGACCTGTTCTTGGGATCAATTTCTTAGGATTCATGGAGCCGGACGATTACTGATTGACGCTGCACACGGTCAAAACCCGAAAACCGCACCCTGGATTACAAGGACAAGCCTTGTAATGGCGCAGGTGAAAGGGTGGCCTCGTCGCAGACATCTCGACTATAAATCATACCGTCATCCTCGGGCATGACCCGAGGATCCATCTTGCGAATTAAACATGGACCCTCGGCTCGGGGGCCGAGGGTGACGGAGAAGAATCCCGTCATCCCAAGACCTGTTCTTGGGATCCATGGAGCCGGACGATTACTGATTGACGCTACACACGCTCAAAACCCGAACACCGCACCCTGGATTACAAGGACAAGCCTTGTAATGACGATTACGGAAGGGCGGTTCCGCCTTGCGCCATGTTGTGCCGTCGGGACCCTTTTCTAACACAATGCCCCTCGCGGTGGCGTCGTCTCGGGAGCTATCACTTATAAGTCCTAAATAATACTGATCGTCATACCCACTCTATCTTGAACACAACGCGCAAGAAACTTTTTTAGTTCAGAAAAATTCTCATCAATATATTCAAAGTTATCTTCATCCGTGCGAGACCAGATAACAGACGGATAAACATCATCCATTTTTTCAGGTGTATAATTCGCCCTTAAATCATCTGATGACACTTTTTGGACCAGAGTATTTAGCTCAGCGGTTTCTGCACCGGTGAACAAACGCGCCGGACCATATCCCACATCTATATCACCCGCCACATGGCCTCCGTATAATATAAAACCCAAAGGATGATTGCCCTCACCTATATCTTGGGTCAGACAATAATGAATACCATGCCAGGCTTTATCTAAATCCATTTCGTTATTTTCCGGCTCTGTCAAAGCTAATCTTGGCCGCTCCTTAGTTTCAGTTGGTAATGGTTTTTTACCTAAGAGCTTACGCAGAAAACTTACCTTTCCGGTGGAGCGACTGTCCTCCCAAAAGATATCGGGCTCTTCCTTGAACATTATTCCCCCTATAAGTTCAGGGGTTGCCAAAATTCTATCGATATTTAAATCCGATACTGCGTTTAGTTGTGCGTACATTCCCATTGATATTTTCCTTTCTAACTAAGCCTTGCGCCAGGTGGTCCCATCAGGACCGTCTTCTAGGACAATGCCTCTCGCCGTCGCTTCGTCGCGGGCGGCGTCGGCGGCGGGCCAGTCCTTCGCGGCGCGGGCCTCTTGGCGGCGCAAGGCGATGGCGTCGAACTCGGTGGTGTCTTCATCAAACCACTCAGAAGGTTTAACTAGAAGAAAACCCAACTGGTTGGCAGCATCTTTATAGTCCGCATAAAGTTGTGAAAAAATTTCTAAAGTAGCCTCAGGGGTCTGAATTTCACCTTTGAGTTTCATCGGCTGACCATGCACAATCTTATTTCTAAAGTCTCTAAGTCTCAAAGCGACGGGAACCAAGTTCGACAAAGCAGGGGCTGATTGTAAATCATTGTGAAGCCTATCGAAAATTTGATTTAGTCTTCGAGGCTCTTTGATTTTTACGAGAGGCTCTGAGACCCTTAGAGCATCATAAAGCAAATCTAATCTCTCTTTTGATCGATTCAATCTATCATCTGACCATTCCAGGCTTAGGCGGTAAGGCCCAGTCAAAAGAGCCCAACGAATAACCTCACCGTTCCATTCCTTCAGCAAATCATGCACCAGAGTCACATTCCCCAAGCTCTTAGACATTTTCTCTGAGCCCATGTTCAAGAACTCATTATGGACCCAGTAATTCGCGAACACCTGTTCCTCATTCGCGCAGCAGCTTTGGGCGATTTCATTTTCGTGGTGGGGGAATTTCAGGTCTACGCCGCCGCAGTGAATGTCGATGACCTCACCGAGCGTCGCCTTCGCCATCGCAGAACATTCAATGTGCCAGCCCGGGCGGCCTCTACCGAAAGGCGCATCCCATCCGACGCCGTCCAGTTCCGGTTTCCATAAAACGAAATCCGCGCTGTTCTTTTTCCGTGCGACCTCGCCCTCGCCGACTCTATCGCCGCCGCGTAGGGCGTCGAGTGTATTGCCGGAGAGTTTGCCATAAGCCTCATAGGTGGAGACATCAAAGAACACATGGCCGTCACTTTCATAAGCATGGCCTTTCTCAATTAAATCCGAAATCATTGCGATCATGTCGGGGATGTGGACCGTCGCTTTTGGTTCCTCTGTTGGCTCCAAGCAATTCAGCGCTTTCAAATCATCCTGATAAATCTTCGCGAATTTTTCGGTGATAACGGAAATATCGACGCCAGCGTCCGTTGCGGCTTTGATGATTTTATCGTCAATATCTGTCAGGTTCCGCGCATACCGAACATGGTCCTCACCATATATATGCCGCAGCACGCGGAACAATACATCCGCCACCACGGCCGCGCGGGCATTGCCGATATGGGCATAGGAATAGACCGTTGGTCCGCAATTATACATCGTCACCCGTTTGGGGTCTTGCGGGATGAATTGTTCTTTCTGGCGCGTCAGAGAATTATAGAGTGTGAGCGGGTTTGCATCTGTCATAATGGCGCGTGTTACCCCGTCGCCCTCTTGTTTAAAAGCCTCGATTGACGCAAGAGATGTCCATGAAACCCGCCCATATTATCGTTAT
>CALDTL010000220.1 GCA_937923965.1 uncultured Caulobacterales bacterium | reverse complement strand
CGCCGGATAGATCTTATCGGACAGTAAAACCCGCCGCGCGCCCATTGGATAATCCGGCGCCATTTTCGCCCGCAGCTCTGGGTCTTTGATGTGCTTTTTTAATCCCGATTTAGCCCATTGCGTTCCGAGCCACTTATAAATCGGCTTACCCTGAATAATTGGCCAAATGAAATACTCGCCTTGCGCAAAGAGATTAAAGCGGTAGAGTTTACCCAGGGCAGGAAACCGTTTGCCCAGCCACTTCTCCAACCGTGAGTAAGCGCGGTCCTTCTTCGCAATAATCCAATTGGGCGTGCGGTGATAAACGGTGAGATTATCCGTTGCCTCCGCGAGTTCCGGGATGAGCTGGATGGCGCTGGCGGCATTGCCAATCACGGCGATGCGCTTGCCCGCATAATCATAGCTATGGTCCCATTGCGCCGAGTGAAAACTCGCGCCCTCAAAATCGGCTGCGCCTTGAATATCCGGCGTTTTCGGGATGTGCAGCTGGCCGATAGCGGAGATTAAGAACTGGCTTTTGATCTCCGTTCCGTCCTGAAATTTCGTAACCCAAATTCCGTCTTGAAAAGCCGCAGACAGCACAACGCGGCCAAATTGGATATGCGGATAGAGGCCGTAATCTCTAGCGACGCCCTTCTGATAGGCGTGAATTTGGGGCTGTTTCGCCCACTTAAAATCCCACGCCGGATTGGGCGCGAAGGAATAGGAATAAAGCGCGCTGGCGATATCGCATTCCGCGCCGGGATAGGTATTTTCGCGCCAGGTTCCGCCGACCTCATCCGCCTTTTCGGCAATGATGAAATCATCATCGCCTCGTTCCTTGAGCTGCACACCCATGCAGATCCCGCCAAAGCCCGCGCCGATAATCAGTGTCTTACAATCTAGCTTTCCCATGCCGAAACCATAGCGGATTGACCCGCCGCGACAAGAGACATGGCCGCGCTAGTTTTACATAGCGTCTAAGCGGGGATGTCCGTAATGAGGATATGCCGAGGATGCTCCGCCATGCGCGCGCACCACGCCTCAACATTGGGATATTCCGCCAGATCAAACCCGCCCTCATCCGCGACATGGGTGTAGGCATAGAGCGAAATATCGGCGGCGCTCGGGCCGGAGCCGGCAAAGAAAGCGGTCGTCGCCAGATGCGCGTCCATCACGGCCAAGGCCGCGCGGCCTTTCTCATGCAGGGCGGGCAGCTCGGCTTTGCGCTCCGGAGCATAATGGGAGATATAGCGCGCAACAGCGATGGCTGGCTCATGGCGATATTGCTCCCAGAACATCCATTGCAAGACTTTGGCGTGGTCAAAATGATTGACAGGACAATAGGGCGTATCTTCTGCGAGGAACATCAAGATCGCATTACTCTCGGCCAGCGTCCGCCCGTCACCGAGCTGCAGCAACGGAATTTGCCCCGCCGGATTCATCGCCAAATAGGCAGGCGTCTGCGTCTCGCCTTTGTGAATATCAATCGGCACATGCGTATAATCAATGCCGAGATAAGACAGCAGCAAGCGCACCTTATAGGAATTTCCAGACGGGAGATAATCATAGAGTTTCATGGGTCTTACCTGAAACAAACGGCCAAAAACTGCAACGGCTGAAAAAGTTAAGGAACCATTTACACGCTCAAACGCTGTTTAATTGTCAGGACGCCGCGACGATCCCCCGATCATGGTGTCCGTCACGCGGTATCGCAATTCTGCAATGCCCGCGTGACGAAAATAAGAAAGACTTCGCGGCGAAAGCCGCGGATTTAGCGGTGAAAGCCGCAAAGACAGGAGTTAATTATGACTTATTTGAAATCAGCCCTACTCGTTTCCGCCATGACATTGGCAGCGTCGAGCGCCGCATTTGCAGGCGACAAGAACATGAAAATGGACTCCGCCGACAAAGCGGCATGGACAGACACAACCATGACCAAATCCGAAACAATGACAGACGCAAAGATGAAAATGGATTCATCCGTAACCTCAATGACCACATTGGCAAATGATACCATCGGCGAGGTCTTGCAAGCGGACGGACAGCTCGACACGCAAAATGACTTTGAGCTCTTAACGCATGACGGTGATATGTTGACCAAGTCAGAGGCTCTCACGATGGATAGCGATAGCAAAATCGCGAATAATGCGATTGTCGTCCCATCAAGCTCAGGCGCTTTGACAACGGTGAATTGCCCCATTGGGACAACCGCGCAGCCGGACATGACGTGTCACGTCACGGGTAACTTTAGCCTCGAAAAAACCGAGGCTCTGCGTAAGCAGGAAATGGCGCAAGACAGCCAAATCCTCGGCGCGATGGATGTGTATTCCGAGACGTCAGTCATGAAGACGGACGAGATGACATGGGACAATAAATATAACCCAAACAAAGAATATCTCGGCACGCTACGTCCGGACACGTTTAAGTAATCTCGCCTCAAAGCCAGATCGATATGATTTGACGCAAAGCTTTTGACGTCAAATTAATATCATCGAGACCCTGCTTCGTTCTAACCCACGAAGCGGGGTTTTTTCGTGCCCGATTAGTCTATCTTATCTCATTTCTTTTATCTTTCGTTTCGGTGTTAAATGGGATGTTCGCGAGGGTGGGTTCAGGCTCCAGCGGAACTGGAATAAATAAATAGTTTTCGAGCCGTCCCAATGACGAAGCAACTCGATTGTTAATCGATTTGTGAGGAACCGAACCGCATAGCGGTTCGGCGCTCCACGG
>CALDTL010000219.1 GCA_937923965.1 uncultured Caulobacterales bacterium | reverse complement strand
TTTTCGTCATATGACTCGCGACAATCCCAAGCACCATACACATCAAAAAGATGATCCATATTCTATTCACAAAGTTCAATGAAATCGCTTCCATGTTCGAAAGCGTGTACAGAACCGCTGACACAACAACAGAGACTATGAGAGCGGTAAATGCGCCAGTTGAATTAGCCCGTTTGTAGAACATGCCCAGAAGGAACACGGCAACGACACCCGGCGCGATAAAGCCAGTCAAATCCTGCACAGTTTGAAAGCCGGACTGGAACCCACCGATAAATGGCTGAGCCACGAGAACCGCGATAATCATCGCAATGATTGAAACGGTCCGGCCCACGTTCACATAATGCTTCTCGTCTCGGTCAGTTGCTATGTTGGTTTTATAGACGTCCATAGTGAAAATCGTAGAGATGGAGTTAACCATCGACGCAAGAGAGGACACAATCGCCGCGATTAGCGCCGCGAAAATCAATCCTCGAAAACCAGATGGCATTAATCCCATTACAGACGGATAGGTCCGGTCAGTTTTTTCATTCAATAAGTCTGCATCCAAAGCGCCAAATTCCGGCATCGCCAACATGACCGCCGCAATCCCCGGCAGAACGATAATCAAAGGCATGATGAGCTTCAGCGCCGCTGCAAACACAAGACCTTTTTGCGCTTCCGGAAGATCTTTAGCGCCCAAAGCACGTTGAATAATATATTGGTTAAAACCCCAATAGTTCAGGTGTAAAATCCAAAGCCCGCCCAAAAGCGTCCATACCCCAGGCATGGCGTCATAGCCCGTAGGGTTTGCGTCCTTATCAAAAATCATATCGAACTTATCTGGAAGCTCTGTATAGAGCCGCCCAAATCCGTCAGTCACGGACCCTCCGCCAATCATAGACATCGTCATCCACGCAATAATCAGTCCGCCAATAATCAAAATCACGACTTGAATAATATCCGTCAGCGCGACAGCCTTCAGCCCGCCGAAAATCGAATAAGCAATAGCAAAAGCGCCGAGCGCTGCCATGGCGGGAAACACAGCAAGTCCAGTCAAAACTTGAACGGCCAAACCACCAAGCCACAACACAACTGTCAAATTGACGACGGTGTAAAGCGCGATCCAATAGATCGACATGGTCGTTTTCACACCATGTCCGAAGCGTTGGTCCAAAAACTGCGGCATTGTGTAAATTTCGCGCTTTAGGAAAATTGGTAGGAAATATTTTGCAACAATGATCAATACAATCGCGGCCTGCCATTCATAGGCGGCAATGGCGAGGCCAATCCGATATCCCTCCCCGCTCATTCCGATAATTTGCTCCGCAGAGATATTTGCCGCGATTAAAGATGCCCCAATCGCCCACCACGGGAGCGATTTGCCGGCGAGAAAATAATCTTCGGTCGTCTTTACGGTGCCTTTCGGCTCCCGCGAGACATATAAAGCCACACCAAATAAGATAACAGCGTAGAAGGCTAGGACAATGAAGTCCAAAGTGGTGAGAGACATGATTTCCCCTTATGAGCGCTCTGTTATTTAAAAATCAGAGTCGTTTCTTCGCTTTTGACGTGAAAATGACAGCGGTGTCAATTCATTCCGCCAAATTTGCTTAAAAACAAAACTGATTATCACAACAATTGACACCGCTGTCATTGTTGCTAGCAAGACGACATAAAACACCAACGGGGACCTTACGCGCAGATGTATCTTGGGATTGATATCGGCACCTCAGGCGTCAAAGCGGTTATCGCGAACGACGCACAATCAGTCATTGATGAAGCCACAGCATCGCTGCCAATTTCGCGTCCTCGTCCGCTATGGTCTGAACAAAACCCAAATGATTGGTGGCGAGCGACAGACACAGCCGTCAAAAAACTAAACCCCAAAGCTAGAGCCGCCGTTAAAGCCATCGGCTTGTCTGGGCAAATGCACGGCGCAACGTGCTTGGATGATCAAGACAAAATCATACGGCCCGCTATTCTATGGAATGACGGCCGCAGTGCGAGGGCCTGCCAAGAAATGATGGAAGCGCTTCCCGCCCTGAGCCGCATCACAGGTAACCTGGCTATGGCGGGTTTCACGGCGCCTAAAATATACTGGATGCGCGAACATGAACCGGAAAACTACAAACGTATTTCCAAGGTTTTACTCCCAAAAGATTATGTTCGCTTTTTGATGAGCGGTGAGTATGCGTCTGATATGTCCGATAGCGCAGGAACGCTCTGGCTAAACGTTGAAAAGCGAGATTGGTCCAGCGACGCGCTTGCCCTTACGGGTCTCAGCCAAACGCACATGCCAAAGCTCTACGAAGGCAGTGAGGCGACCGGTAAGCTTTTGCCAGAGGTCTCTGACGATTGGGGTATGCCGCGCGTGCCTATCGCCGCTGGCGGCGGAGATAATGCCGCTGGGGCCGTGGGGTCCGGCTCCATAAGACCCGGCGAAGGGTTTATATCTCTTGGAACATCCGGGGTCATCTTTCTCTCCGATGACACATATCAATCCAACACGGACGGAGCCGTTCACAGTTTTTGCCATGCCCTACCCAACCTCTGGCACCGGATGAGCGTAATACTTTCAGCCGCAAGTGCCGTCGATTTTGTGTCGAAAATCACAGGTTATGCGCGTCCTGGAGATTTATATGAGGCGGTAGCAGAGGCGAAATCACCAAGCCGCGGCCCGATCTTTCTGCCCTATCTGTCAGGTGAGAGAACCCCGCATAATGACCCTGAGGCTAAAGGCGCATTTTTTGGCCTTAGCCATGATGATAGTGCGCTAACTCTCGCGCAAGCTGCGTTGGAAGGCGTCGCCTTCGCTCTGGCTGATGGTATTGATGTGTTGAGAAAAAGCCCCTCGCCAATCGAGACTTTGTCTGTGATAGGCGGCGGCGCTCAATCCGCTTGGTGGGGCCAGGTCATTTCAGCCGCGTTTAATATGCCTTTGACCTATCGGGAGTCAGGAAATATTGGCCCGGCCTTTGGGGCAGCGCGCCTAGCGCGCCTCAGCCTAGGCAATGACAAATATGAAGATATTTGCACCCCGCCGCCAATTTCTCATGTCATCGAACCTGATCCAGATATGAGCCATCTCTATGACTCTCGCAGAGAGACGTTCCGACAATTGTATCACGCAACCAAACACCTCACCTCATTGGACCCTATATTATGACAGGCTATTTTGATCACATCGATCCGATAAAATTTGAAGGCTCAGACAGCGACAATCCCCTCGCATTTAAATATTACGACCCAAAAAAAGTCGTCATGGGAAAAACTATTGAAGAACACCTCCGCGTCGCAGTTTGCTATTGGCATACATTCTGCTGGGATGGGGCGGACGTCTTTGGCGGTGGTCCATTTAACAGGCCTTGGCATGGAGGCAAAAACGATCAAGCGGCGGCCGATGCCAAGCTTGATGCCGCCTTTGATTTTTTCGATCGCCTTGGGCAACCTTTCTTTTGTTTTCATGATGTTGACGTCATGGCGGAGGCCGAAACACCCAAAGAACACGTTGAAAATTTTGCACAAATCGTCGATAAGATCGAAGCAAAAATGGCACAGCATAGCACCAAACTTCTTTGGGGCACCGCGAACCTTTTTTCTCATCCAAGATACATGGCCGGCGCGGCCACCAATCCAAACCCAGATGTTACGGCCTTCGCAGCATTGCAGGTTCAACAGTGTCTGGAAGCCACACACAAGTTTGGCGGCGCTGGCTATGTTTTATGGGGCGGGCGTGAAGGCTATGACACAATTCTAAACACCAATGTCGGCCAAGAGATGCAGCAGTTGGGCCGCTTTTTGTCTATGGTTGTCGAGCATAAACACAAAATTGGTTTCAAAGGCGATATTTGGATCGAGCCGAAGCCACATGAACCAACGAAGCACCAATATGATAGAGATGTCGGCACGGTTTTTGGCTTCCTCAAAGAATACGGATTAGAAAATGAAGTGGGGGTCAATATCGAACCAAACCACGCAACACTGGCCGGGAATAGCTTTGAGCATGAAGTTGAAATGGCGAATGCGTTTGGCATTTTTGGCTCTATCGATTTCAATAGAGGCGATCCACAAAACGGATGGGACACCGACCAATTCCCGAACGACCTTCGCGAAACGACACTCGCCCTCTACTATATTCTAAAAGGTGGGGGATTTAAGAATGGTGGTTCTAATTTTGATGCAAAAGTCAGACGGCAGTCTTGTGACGCCGAGGATTTATTTTATGGCCATATCGGCGGAATGGACCTCCTCGCCCGCGCCCTTATCAATGCTGCGGAAATGATAGAAAATGATGAGCTTCAGGCCTTCAAAGACGCAAGATATGCGGGTTGGAAATCAGGGTCCGGGGCAAAAGTGCTTTCAGGCAATATGACGCTAGAAGGTTTTGCCGCGGAAGCCTTGAGAGACAACGCCTCTCCAAAACCCGTATCCGGGCGTCAGGAAAAACTTGAGAACTACATATCAAATCATGTGAAGTGACACATTAAGGCCGATTTAGTCTTTAATCGTCATGAAACCTTCATAAAAGCGTATAAGCGTCGTCATATGAATCAGGCATGGCGCGCCATATTTTAATCGGCTTGTTAATTACCGATATCGTAAGGTACCGTTTATAACGCTTTGGGTTTAAATGATGATCAGTAGCAGCACACATATTGTATCGGGCTATGATACCGAATTATCGAGCCTCACAAATGACCTCACCGACCTCGGGACACTTGTCAGCGAGATGGTGGAAGACGGCATGCAAGCCTTTAAGAAACGCGACAGCGTTAAGGCACAGGAGGTGATTGATCGAGATCAAAAAGCCAATGCGCTTCAGTTTAAAGTTGATGAGGCGGTTCATCGCATCATCGCCCTCCGAAATCCTGTTGCTCAAGACTTGCGCAGCATCATTGGGGCCACACGAATTGCATCGGATCTAGAGCGCGTTGGCGACTTGTCCGAAGGTATTGCGAGACGCGCAATGATCATCAATGAAGAAAAACGCATTGATATGGCAAAATCAGTTTACCGTATGGGGAAACAAGTCCGCGTTCAATTGGCGGGGGCGCTGGATACCCTTCTGAAAGGGGATGCAATTGCGGCCCTACATTACTGGCAAGCCGATAGTGACATCGATGATCTATATGATGCAATTTTTCGCGAACTCGTTACGGTGATGATGGGTGACCCCCGAACAATCCCTGCCTGCACGGAGCTACTTTTCGTCGCGAAGAACTTGGAGCGAATTGGGGACCATGCCACCAATATCTGCGAGGCGGTCTACTTCACAATAAAGGCCACGCAGCTCGTCAGCGACCCGGCCCTGGATGATAGGTATCGTGAAAACGAAGCTCGGTAGTTTGATTACAACGCAAACCCAACAAGCCAGAAGACGACGAAACCGATCACAACGGCGATCGTCGTGTGTCGTCGATAGGCTTTTGATAAGAGGCCGACCAAAATCCCGCCTAAAACAACGCCCAGTAAAAGCAAAGCCACTAGCTTTTGATAAGTCTTAAATAATTGCGGTCCGTGGCCTTTGTGCAGTTCCATCAAACCGCGAACAGTATCTGGCTTTACCCGTGTCGCTGTAAGTCCTTGCGGCGTGTTCGCGAACTCCAGATACGTTTTTGAGGTCGGGCGCAATTCAATTCGAGAACCCCGGTTCCTGATATATTCAAAATCATGCTTGAGATTGGCGCTTTGCAAAAGAGATCTTACATCTGAGTCTAAGGTTTCACTCTTAAAGTCTAAGACTGACCCCGCTGGTAGAGCTACGCGCTCCGTCGTCACCTCCCCTTTAACATTCATAAGATAAAGCCCGCCAGAAATCGCATGTAGGGCAAAAGCCGGTGCCATCAGTCCCGCAAGCCAGAGATGGGCAAGTACGAGATATTTTCGTAATTTTGGTGACATAAGATAACGACCATTTTTAAGAATGGTTCGCAATACATTTGAAAGAAATAAAGGTCAACTCACCTCAACGATCGCCCCGCTAGCGTCGTATCTGAACCAGTTTTATGCACCAATTCTACACAATATCCATCTGATATAGAGGTTATCTACTGCGTGAATCAGGTTTCAACATTAGAGCTTCCGAGTTTCGCGTGACCGAGACGCAATCCTAGCCGCGATAGAATGAGTCTCACTTTCACACAAATCTACGTTCTAAGACACTCATTTTGATATATATTTTGCCCCATCACAAACCTTCACTGCGCTCAGACCTTGTCTGCAAACCGCCACCCAACGGTTCGATCGGACATAAAACTAACTCACAAAATATCAGAGTCATTGGTAGACACAGAATGCATGAATTGGCATAGCGTCATGACGTAGTAATTTTACATTCACCGCTCAGGAGCTAGCACATGTCCAAACCAACCATCGGCTTTATCGGCCTCGGCCTCATGGGCGGCAACATGGTAGAAAACCTGCAAAAGCGCGGCTTTCCAGTTATCGTCATGGACCTGAATCAGGACGCTGTGGATGCCGTCTTAGCACGAGGTAATGCCTCTCAGGCTAGCAGCCCCAAAGAACTCGCAGAGAAAAGTGACATTGTTCAATTCTGCCTAACGACTTCTGCTGTGGTTGAAAAAATCGTTTACGGGGATAATGGTGTGCTGGCCGGCATAAAAGAAGGATCTGTCCTGATTGATTTCGGAACGTCTATTCCAGCATCCACTCAAAAAATCGGCGCGGATTTAGCCAAAAAAGGCGTTGGGATGATTGACGCTCCTCTCGGACGCACCCCAGCTCACGCTAAAGATGGCCTACTCAATATCATGGCGGCTGGCGACAAATCGACATTTGATAAATATGAGCCTATGTTGAAAGAACAAGGCGAAAACGTCTTCTATCTCGGCAAATTAGGGGCTGGCCATACCACAAAGCTCATTAATAACTTTATGGGCATGACAACTGTTACGGCTATGTCTCAAGCCTTCGCAGCAGCCGAACTTGCAGGCGTCGATCGTCAACAGCTTTATGATATTATGTCATCTGGCCCGTCTAACTCGCCCTTCATGAAATTCTGCAAGAACTACGCAGTTGATGGCGTTAGCGATCTTGGCTTTTCAATCAATAATGCCAACAAAGATCTCGGTTATTTCGCGCAGATGGTCTCAGATTTGGGCTCACAATCACTCGTGGCCGAGGCCACATCAAAGAGCCTTCAAGCGGCTGTTGATGCTGGTATGGGGGATGGCAACGTGCCGGAAATTTTTGACTATTTCGTCAAGTTGAAAAAGTAAGTTTTAAGTTCGGAGATACCCAGGACTTGGATAATTCCTTCAAGTCCTGAGCCTTTTTATTTGGCCATTGATCTTCCCGGACTGGGCGTCTGGTCGTCAAAATTACATTTCTATCCGCGGGCAAAATTTGACTCAATCATTTGCGAAAAACCACAAGAAGGACGCCACAATGGTCCAAGGGCATGTCATGCCATATTCTGCACCTGCTTTTGCCATGGCCGTGACGCTACCCGCTCCAAGATTAAATCCGAGCAGAAATATACCAGGCAGAAATTAGGCCAGGACCCTCGCAAACTTTTAGGTTTAAGGATTCGACTTTACTCATGTCGCGGCCCTGCTGTCATTCATGGCCGATAAGGCGCGTATGACACCTCGGACCTCCGCGACGCCTTTGAGCCGTCCAATGCCAGAATATCCGGGATTTCCCGTTTTATCGATATCATCCATCATTTGTAGGCCATGGTCAGGGCGTATAAATATATCAACCTGATCTGAGTTATTCGCGGCGCGTCGCGTTTCTTCATCCAATAACGCTTTGATCACCTGAACCATATCAATATCGCTATCCAGATGACTGGCTTCATAAAAAGAGCGTTGCTCATCTGCGTCGCGACTCACCCCTCGCAAATGCGAGAAGTGGATACGCGGACCAAATTGACGCGCCATGGCAGGTAGGTCGTTATCAGGACGACTGCTGTAAGTGCCCACGCAAAGCGTAATGCCATTGGACGGACTGGGGTGTGCGTCGAATAAAATGTCCAAATCATCCGCCGTGCAGATTATCCGGGGCAGTCCCAACATGTCGCGTGGAGGGTCATCCGGATGAATGGCAAGCTTAACCCCAAGCGCCTCTGCCCGAGGCAGCACCGCCGAAAGGAACGCAAACAGATTCTCTCGCAATGCTGCGGCATCAATATCTCTGTAGTTATTTAACATTGCACGGAAATCATCCAGCCCGTAACTGTCTGTCATTTTGCCAGGTAAGCCTGCGGTGATATTATTCGTAAGCTCTGTTCGATCAGCCTCGCTCATGGCCTCAAAAACCTCGCGAGCGTCGTCTACCTCTGCAGCGGTATATTCTCCGTCAGAAACCTCACGCTTGAGAATGAATAAATCGAATGCCGCGAATTTTTTCTGATCAAAACGCAAAGAATAAGCGCCATTCGGCAGCTTATATTTCAGGTCTGTGCGGGTCCAATCAATCACCGGCATGAAGTTATAGCAAATAGTTTTAATCCCGCACGCCGCGAGATTTTCCATGGATTGAACCCACGCCTGCACATATTCTTCATGTCCGGGCTGCGCGAGTTTAACATCCTCATGCACAGGTATGCTCTCAACAACGGTCCATTTCAGAGGAGACAGGCCAGGGTCGCAGTCTTCAATCAAAGACTTATAGCGGCGAATAGACTCAAGCGGCCATACCTCACCCGCCGGAATATCATGCAGCGCACTGACAATATCCGTTACGCCCGTTTGCCGGATTTCGTCAATTGTTACGGGATCAGATGGCCCAAACCATCTCCAAGATTCACGCATAATACTCTCTCTAATTTAACGTAGGGCCTGTCTAGCTTGGTTTGCAGAATAAAAAAAGCGCCGCACGGAGACTGCAAAGCGCTTAAACAATAAATTCTCTCGTAATAACTACAATGTGTAGCTAGTCCCAAGGTGTCACAACGATCAATAGCGACTTGATATCAAGTATAAAAAATTTCCGTTGGGGAAAACTGATTACCATATGATGGGGCCTGTTGGGATGTCCTCAGCACATTTTGAGCCTGTATTCGCCCGCACAATAGGATGAAATAATGACGAAACTCTCAGCCAACGCCTTGCCTGAAACCATTCAGACATTCTCTTATGACCGGCAAGTCGTGCGTTCTGGAATTGTCCATTTCGGCATTGGGAATTTCCACCGCGCCCATCAGGCCATTTATTATGAAGACCTGTTAGACCTGGGCCAGACACAATGGGGGATCACCGGGATTTCTTTGCGCTCCGCCTCTATGCGAGATGATCTCCTGCCGCAGGATTACCTCTATACTTTAGCCCTATTGGGCAAGACGCCATGTTTCCGCTGTATTGGGGCGATCCAAAATGTCCTCGTCGCGCCCGAAGACCCCTCCGGCGTCATAGACCTCATCGCCAATCCGACTACGCAAATCGTTAGCTCGACGATCACTGAAAAAGGTTATTACCTCGGCGCGCAAGGACTAAATAGCGATCATCCCGACATGGCGAGCGAGGCCTCATCCTTGGGCAACCCAAAGACCATTTACGGATATCTCGCGCGCGGCATTATTCAGCGGAGCGAGACGGCAGCGTCATCAAAACTCACTATCATGTGCTGCGATAACATCTCGGGCGGCGGAGAAATTTTGGAGCAAGGCGTTGCAGTTTTACTGGCGACCCACAACGCGGACGCGCTGGCTTGGGCCGCAATCAATGTGAGCTTTATCTCCTCAATGGTTGACAGAGTTAGCCCCGCCACTGACGACGCTCTACGTAAAACAATTCTCGCCGCTACTGGCCGAGAGGACGCACGTCCCGTCTCCGCCGAACCGTTCACCCAATGGATCATCGAAGATAATTTCGCAGGCGAAAAACCTGACTTAGAGTCCGTTGGCGCTGTTTTCGTTAAAGACATTGCGCCCTGTGAAAGGATGAAGCTAAGCTACCTCAATGCGGCCCATACGATCGCCTCAACATTGGGCTATTTATCAGGCACGACATATGTTCATGAAGCTCTCAATGAGCCTATAATCCTGAGCTTTATGCGACGGACGCTCACAGAAAACATCCTCCCTCACGCCGACGTTCCGGAGGGCCATGACGGCGGCCGCTACATCGAAGATGTGGTCTCGCGGTTTCAAAATCAAAACCTGCCTTATGCGAACCTGCAAGTCGGCACGGATAGCTCGCAAAAAATACAGCAACGTTGGTTCCCAACCATCGACCAAGCGCTTCGTCAAAATGGCGCGCATAGCTGTTTTCAATTCGCTTTGGCCGCCTGGGTCGCTTTCATTAAAATGGCTTTGGAAAATGATGCTTTGAGGGATCCAAAAAAAAAGGCGTTCCAAGCCGTTAGAACTGAAGATTTAGAGACCCGCATCACGGCCTATCTAACTATTGCCGACGCCGATCAATTCAGTTTTTCAGCTGATAGCGATTTTATGACCGGCGTCCTTGAGCACGCCGGATGTATTGAGGCGAAAGGCATCCTTCCAAGCTTAAACGACTTCATGAAAAATTTCGAGTGAACATGCCGTGTTTACGCTGAAGGAGCCGCAAAGGCCGATTTCAAAATCGCCTAATTCTTGATTAAAATCTTATAGGCATCGGCGAGACTCACAATGTCTACGCTTTGCTCCAGAGCCCCGTCGCCATTTAAATCGGCAGGGCTATTTTGGGTAACCAGGATTCCGATCGGATTGTAGTTTGTATCAGTAACGATGCCGCCGGACATGCCTCCGACCACAGCCTCTCCAGAAATTCCGGCATTTTCCCGTGGCCCAAAGACAACGATCCAAGTGCCCGTTTGATAGCCGGGAGATCCGCTCTCGGTGCGATGAAAGTGAACCGTTCCTTGACGCAAGGTCGGTTTGTCACTCCCGCCTGGATAGCCCAATAAATAAACAGCCATTCCAACTTTGGGACTTGCCGGAGCCTTGCAAGTCCAGGTCTTCCCATACCAAACCGCGTCAATGATGCCGGGTGCACGGATAACACCTCGTGAAATAAAATCGGGAGTCTCCAAGTTCATCGCTTCGTGAACGTGATCGGCTGTAAACCACCCTCCGCAATATTTCCAATAAGTTCCGTAGGTGGTATCGCTCACGCCGCGCGAAACATCGAATAATTTCACGATTTGGTTTTCCGCCGCGAGCGGCTGATTTTTGGTTTTATGAGAGACCCATGCAAAGAGAACGGCGCCCGAAATGAGGGCTAAAAATATAATGCGAAACATCCACCGAAGCGTAAGTGTGATCTTCGTGTCGAGCTCGTTCTTTAAACCATCCCGAAGATCAATACGCATTGAGCCGTTCCTTTCTGCGTTGACCCATGTTGGCCGGAAGATCGGCATTCGCGCCATAACCTCCCTCAACCGCTTAGGCGGTTTACGCCGCCGCACCAAGACTTGGTGTTCAGATCACGTGCGTTTCAGCGTCTGTTTCCAAACTGCCTAAACACCCCTTATGAATAATGCCGTCTCACGACTAGGGCCCTTCGTCTCAGATCAAACGAGGAAAAGTACTCGTCCTTTGATCAGCCCTTCCGCATAGCTTGTATCCGTGGAACCGATCTCGCTGATTTGCGGTCAAAAGTCTCTCTCATTGGCAGATTCTGCCTAAAACTATCACCGAATTAGAAAAAATAGCAATTTAAAGCCTTTCAGGGTCACATAAAATATCTAGGTTGTTATAACTGAACGACCCTCAAACTGAACGGAAAATTCTCATGTCTGCCATCTTGCATCTTGCTATACCCGCCGGTGATCTGACAAATACGGTGAAATTTTATACAGATGTGCTTGGCTGCAGCCTTGGGAATAGCGAAAAAGGCCGCTGGGTTGATGTCAATTTTTGGGGTAATGAGCTAACATTGCATCAAAGTGAAGAACAGCTACCAACGGTCCGGCATGATGTTGATATGGGAGCCGTGCTCGTGCCGCATTTTGGCATTCACCTCACGCAGGCAGACTTTGATGGGGTCAAAGCCCGCATAGCAGCCGCGGGTCTCGAATATATCGACGAGCCTTATCGCCGCTTCAAAGGAGATAGATATGAGCAAGAGACCTTCTTCATTGCGGACCCGAATAATAATATTCTTGAAATCAAGACCATGGTGAACCCAGAGGTCTTATTCGATTGAGATCGAACCCCCATCCGCAGAACTGGTGAAATATAGCGCCTCTTTCGAGTCCAACGAGTTAGGCACAACCTAAGTCAGTCGATTCAGGTTTCGCCATGTTATATTGAAAGATTAACGCGGAGCATCCGGGGCAATGGTCCGGCGGTCCCGCCTGATTATCTCTAATGGTTTCAATGTGATTTGGCGGGGAGTCAGTCTCGGCGGTATCGGCGTAGATTATCACCCGCCCCCTACATACGCATCCCAATCCAGATAATGAAAAGAATAAAAGCAAATTTACACGGATTTAGCGCAAGCCTAGCAAGCCAATCGCCCGTTTTCACCATCTACGCCCTAAAATGGCGCGAAAGGCAGTGGCGGAGACGAAGGGATTCGAACCCTCGATGGGCTTATGACCCATACTCCCTTAGCAGGGGAGCGCCTTCGACCACTCGGCCACGTCTCCGAGCGGGGAAGTAGCGATTTCGGTCCACCCCTGCAAGCGCTAATGCACCGGAAAACAGCTCTGTCTCAGCTTCACCAATTATTAACTATAAAATAGCCCCATTTGCGCCGCCACGTAACAGTCCCGGCTGACGGGCGTAAACTCTGCATGACAAGATTTATCAGGTTCGTTTACGGGATGTTTGCTTCATTCCTGTACAGCTTCAAAAAAATAGGTGGGTTGAATGCAAATTAAAAAGATCAAGGACGCGGCTTTAGACGCGACCCGTCACATAGATGACGTCGAAATCGCTGAGACTCCGCGCCCTGCTCGGCAGACCGACGAAAAACGCGGGTCAGCTCACGCTAGACGCGACGCCTATGCCAATAAAATTCGGCCAGAGGCAAAAAAAGCTCCTATAGTTGATAGACGCCGCAAGCGTTTAACAACGACCGAAATCAAAGTTCCGCGCAAACAAGTAAATATGAGCGCTGTTCGGTTTGGTCTTCGTAGCCTTGACATACTTCTGGTCTGCGGAATCATAGCCGTCGGCATATGGAATGGCTATATTGGTATAAATAATCGCGGTATTGCGGCGCCAGTGGTAGCGGCGGCTTTTGGCTCTATTGTGTTTATTGCCGCCCTCTTTTTCTCCAACGCCTATCGTTTCAACGCGGCCGAAAAATTAAGTTCACATCTTAAAACAGTGCTGATTGCGAGTTTCGCCGCTCTTGGTGTTTGGTTGACCGTTGCCCTCATCATACGCCCCGAAACCTTCTTGCCGGATGCACTGGCAAAAGCAGGATTAGGCGCGATTTTTCTTCTTGGCGTTTTGCACAGCTTTTATTACTTCCAAATACGGCGTTTACATGCCCGCGGCGCGCTGGCGCCAACAATTGTTATGCTGGGCGCAACAGAAAGCGCCCGCCGTATCATCGAAGAAAATGCAAAAACCAAAGAATTGAATATTCTCGCCATATTTGATGACCGTATGGCTCGGGCGCCTCATAATATTCACGGTGTGCCCGTAGTGGGAACCGTCGAGGATTTGCATAACTGGGATGCTTTGCCATATATCAGTCGGATTGTAGTCACTTTACCCTCAATGGCCAGCGCACGAAAGCAAGCTTTTGTGGATCGGGTCCGTTTGCTGCCAAATCGGATCGCTTTTGTGGTCGATGAGTTTGAGACCCTTAACCATGTCCAGCAACGTGTTTCTGAAATCGCAGAGATTAGCTTGCGAGATGTTACTGGAAGTCCGAAGTCCGGCCGCCATACAGCTATTAAACGTCTCATGGATATTGGAATATCGGCAACCGCCCTCGTCATTGGGGCCCCTATTCTATGGGGCATAGGATTGCTCATTCGCCTAGATAGCCCGGGTCCTGCGCTGTTTAAACAACCTCGCCATGGATTTAACAACCGCGTGTTTGATGTCTATAAATTCCGGTCAATGCGCAATGATAGACAAGACCTAAAAGCCGAGCAGCAAACTGTCGTAGGTGATGCGCGCGTCACAAAAATTGGCCGGTTCATTCGGAAAACATCGATCGACGAGCTTCCTCAGCTTCTAAATGTCCTCAAGGGTGAAATGTCATTAGTTGGCCCGCGTCCTCACGCGGTCGGTATGAAAACCGAAGGCCAGGAGAGCATGGATCTGGTGAATGAATATGCCCATCGGCACAAAGTGAAACCGGGAATGACCGGTTGGGCACAAATCAACGGCTCTCGCGGACCGCTGCATACTGCTGAAGATGTTGCAGAACGCGTTCGCTTGGATGTTGAGTACATAGAGCGGTCCAATGTGCTGTGGGACATTTACATCATGCTTAAAACACTTCCCGTCCTCCTAGGAGACCGAACGAACGTTCGGTAGAGTCATGCTAGGTCGTTCCATCCTGTCATATCTGCCAGTTAACCTGGCCAATGTCGTCACCGCGTTTGGCACAATTGTAATCCTGACGCGCTTGCTCGAACCTGCCGAGTTTGGGATCTACGCGATTGCGATGATTACGACGCAATTTGTGCATATGGGACTGTTCACCTGGATGGAAGCCGCCATGGCGCGGTTTCAAGCTCGTGCAGAAAGAGAAAATGACGTCGAATCTCACCTTGCGACGCTTTACCGAATGGCGACGCTGACGGGCGTGACCGGCTTGGCACTAGTAATGACAGTCCTATGGGCCAGTCCGATTAATCCCAATCTCACCTTTGTGCTGGCATTTGCATTAGGGTCTACGTGCTTACAGGTGATTTTCAATCTAGGCATGGAGGCTCACCGCGCGGCCCACAGGATAAAACGATATTCCATTGCTTACTCTTCAACAACCTTGGTCAGTTTCACTCTGGGGATTTTGTTCATTTTGTTCACGCCTCTGCAAGCCTCAGCACCTTTTCTCGGCGCTATCTGCGGCCTTGTCCTTGTAGGAGGCCTAGATTTTCTTTTCATGTTAAAAAGAATGCGCGGCGGGGAGTTTCAATCCGAGAAGGTCAAAACCTATTTCACTTACGGCGCGCCGCTTTGTATTGGCTTGCTGCTGTCTTACGCTTTGAACTCTGCGGATGTTTATATAATCGCCGCAATGATGGGGGAAGTCTCGGCGGGTGAGTATAATGCAGGATATAATCTCGCAAACCGCAGCTTAGAATTTTTCTTTGTCTGGGTCTCAATGGCTGTCACGCCCGTAGCTGTGACAGCTATGGAGCAATATGGGACCGAAAAGTCTCGCGAAATTCTAAAAAATTATGGGGCGGCATTACTCTGGATCACGGTCCCGGCTGCAACAGGAATCGCACTGGTTTCTAAGGATGCTGGCTTCATTCTCGGCCCAGGCTTGCGCGACAACGCCGTTACCGTCATGCCCTGGATTGCCTTCGCAGGCCTCATTAATGGAACCATGAACTATTATGTGCACCGCGGCTTTATGCTCTCGGGCCAAACGCAAAAATTTGTGTGGGCGCTCGTCGCTCCCGTTATTTTGAATATTGGTTTGAACCTGTTTTTGATTCCATCATATGGCCTGATGGGGGCCGTCTGGGCAACAATCTCAAGCTATATCTTAGCCATTACTCTTGCGACCATTTTAGTACGCCGAGATTATCCCTTACCCCTGCCTATACGCGCCAGTTTAGAAATCTTTTTTTGTAGCGCACTTATGGCCGTCGCCGTTTATGCGCTACCGCTCTCAAATCTGACGCCGGGGTTTTTAACGCTTATAATTAAGGGCGGCGTTGGCATTAGTGTCTATCTCATCGCCTGTTGGATTATGAATGCAGCCAATTGCAGAGACTTCATCAAGGACACCATCGCCCGCACGAGAACGTCCGCCCTTCCCGAGCCTGCCGAATGACTATTACGCGCCAAGAAAGCCAGTCTTATAGATCGCTCACGCCGAGCCTATCCGTTTTGATCCCATTCTTTCGGGATGACGCAACGGCTTTGTTGGCCGCCCTCGACTCACAAATTAAAAATCTCCCTATCGACCTATTATTTTATGATGACGGGACACAAGACCCTAAGCTAACGATGCGGATGGAACAGGCCGCAAATCAGGCCGCCGGCGCCGTTTCGGTGATCACCAATTCAAAAAACAGCGGCCGGTCCGCAGCACGAAACGCGCTATTCGAGGCGGCGCGCGCAGATTGGGTTTTATTTTTGGATGCTGATATGCTTCCAGCGAAAGCCGATTTTTTACAGTCCTATCTGTCTCTGACTGAGGCGCAGACTGGGGATATATTATTTGGCGGATTTGAGGTTGAAGACAAATCAGAAGATGCCGATAGAGACCTTCACCGCGCACTTTCAGAAGTCTCGGACTGCCTGACTTTGGACGAGCGGCAAGCCGCTGGCCCGCAATATGTGGCGTCCTCAAACTTATGTGTTCGGCGCGAGGTGCTTTTAACAGAACCTTTCGACTCAGGATTTTCGGGATGGGGCTGGGAAGACAGCGAATGGGCCGCAAGGGTCGCAAAACGCTTTACCCTCCTCCACGTTGATAATCCTGCCATTCATCTCGGTCTTGAAACAACCGAGACCTTGTTACGCCGTTTCGCGACATCTGGCGGTAACTACCACCGCTTTACCATCGCGCACCCTGAACTCGCCACGACACTTCCGCTTTATAATATTTCAAAGAAACTGGGCCGCGTGCCAGGTCAAAGCCTCATGCGTCCCGTTTTAAAAGCCTCAGTCAGAAGTCATTTCCTGCCAATGTCCACGCGGTTAACGGCGCTCAAGCTCTGGCGGGCCTCCCATTATGCAGACGCCCTGTCATGAGTGTCATTTTCTCGAAAACTCTTCGGTTTGCTGCAAGATATACCGACAGAGCCATTTTGCCGGACCTGCAAGAGTCAATCATCAGTTTTAGCTTTGATGATTGTCCGAAATCAGCAATCACGAACGGCTTGCCAATGTTAGAAGCCGAAGGCTGGCGCGCCACAGTCTTCGTCGCATGCGGTCTCTGTGATACGACAAATCATCTTGGTCTTCACATAGGCGAGCGAGACATCATTGATTTGCATAATCGTGGTCACGAGATTGGGGATCACACGTTCTCCCACATCAGCGGTAATTCGGTTAACTTGGATGATTTCTTAAACGACGTCGAACGCAATCAACAGACCTTGGAAAAACTGGGCATCCCGAGAAGCCGGCATTTTGCCTATCCATTCGGACATGTGACACCGCCGTTAAAAACGGCGCTATCTAAAAAATTCAAAACATTGCGAGGTGTCATTTCACCTCAGGATCAGATCCAAGATGCAAGTCTGCTGAAGGCCGCTCGTCTATATTCTAATGACAGTGTGGAGCTCGCATTAGATGAGATCACTAAAGCTAAGGATTCGCCAAAATGGCTGCATTTGTTCACACATGACGTTCGAGATAACCCGAGCAAATTTGGATGTACACGGGATGATTTTGCAAAAATTATCAAAGCTGTGATCAAATCCGGCCTACCCGTCATGACCGTCGATAAGGCCTATCGAACAATTATGGAAGCACGTGAATCATGAAATTTGACCCTAAGATCCTGTCTATCGTGATCCCTACATACAAAAGGCCAAAACCCCTTATTCGTTTGCTGAAAAGCATTGACGGTTCAAAAGTAGAGGGCTTCCAGGTTGAAATCGTCGTCGCGGATAATGACCCAAAAGCAAGTGCTAACGACGTACTGACAGAGTTCATGAAGACAAATAAAACACCGTTAACCCACGTGCATGTGCCAGAGCCAGGCGTATCTAATGCCCGCAATGGGGCATTAGATGCCGCCAAGGGACGATATATTCTATTCATAGATGATGACATGGAAGCTGATAAAGATTGGGCTCAGACCCTAGCGCTTGGCGCCTTAGAATGGGATGCCACACTCGCATTTGGGCCCGCCATTGCCGTCATGCCAAACGCGGATAATCCCTTATATGAGTATATGCAGCCGTTGTTTTCGCGTGTGCGCGACTACAAAACCGGCTTGATTGATGAGGGCATTGCTACAGGAAACTGTTTCTTAGATCGCGGAAAAGAATCCTTGCCAGAACCCGTTTTTGATCCGGCTTTAAACCACTCCGGCGGCGAGGACGACGCTCTGTTTAATCATTTAATTTCGCAAAACGCAAAAATCGCATGGATTGAAAAAGCCGTTACCCTGGAACATGTTCCAGTTAGCAGAGCCACAAAACGATATGTTTGGAGACGAAATTTCGCATTCGGCCAAGCACCGACAAAAGAAGCGGCGGAAAACGGCATAGCTGGGCTACCTAAAGTGATAATGTGGATGTTGGTTGGTATCGCACAAATCGGAATTTACTCACTATTCTGGCTTATGTCGAAACTCCGCAAAGACCCCAAGTCCGTGTATCACTTTGGTAGACTCGCGCAGGGGGTCGGGAAGTTCTTTTGGACCGATCGACTATCGCCAAAACTATACGGCGTGTAAGCTCAGGCTTAGCTCGCCGTTCTCGATGATCTATTGCATATAAAATAGATACGAAATCGCTATATTGGCAACGGCGTATAATCCGTGCGTCGGGTTAGGAAATAGGGCAATCTCACGCGGTCGCGCCAATAGGGTTTTTCAAAAGCAAATAGTTTTGCAGATGTCGCAACAAACATCACCCAAGACAAATCATTCTGCTGCAAGATTGTCGATTCCGACATAGAAAATCCAAAGAACATAATTGTCGAAAGGATAACCCAATAGGTTTCCGTCCCGCCCTTGCGGAGGCGGTCGAAGGCTAGAATAACGGTCAGAATAAAGAGCGTAGCAAATAGGCCGACGCCCAGAGCGCCCGTTGAAAGCCAAGTTTCTATCCAACCATTATGCGCACTAGGAATACCCCATTGGAGCTGGAGGCGCACATAATAGGACGGCCCCAAAGGATCAATCCAATAAATTCCGTAGCCATTCCCCAACCAAGGCTTGAGTTTAATAGACTCGATAAGGCCGGCCCAAATATCTGTTCTCCCAGTCAAAGTTCTTTCCTTACCGATGAGGCCGAATGTGAAATCCGGCGCGAAAGTAAGCATCCCTATAATAGTCCCAATGATGACAATTATGCCCAGCACCAATATGGGCCTCATAAAGGTGTAGCGACGATAAAGTCGCAAAATTACAAACCCACCGATACCTATCAGGGCAATCAAAAGGGCGGTTTTAGACGTCGACATCAAGACCAAGAAAAAACATAGGACACAAAAAGGCAGCCACAACCAAAATCTGTCGGGTCGCATCGCAAAAGCGCAAAGCATGATGATAACGCCTTTCGCCATAAAGCCGCCCATGTAGTTCTTTTCAACCCAAACCCCACGCCAAGCGCCGACATGTATTTGTTGCATTATGCCGTATTCAGGCAGAGCCAGCGGAATTATCAATGAGAGAATTGCAATCGCCGCGAAGACGCAGGCCAAACGTTGAACCATTCCATTCCAATCATACCGAGCGGCCAATACCAGCCCAAATAGGGTCGTAATCGTCAACGCAACCGAGCGCCGCATTGTAATTCTCTGATCAATCGACCAGAAAGCACTTATCCCACAAATCAAAACGCAAATTATCAGCAGCGGGTTGAACGCCGCGATTCTGATCACATGCGGCAATGCTCGTATCGTAAGAATCAGGATAAGGAGATAACCGGGATACCAAAGCGCTCGGGCAAGCGGGCTTTGATATTCTGGATTATTAAAATCCGTCAAAAATAACGCAATCAGAGCCGCTGAAAACTGAAAAATCAATACAAAGAATACAACGTTCTCAAGCGCCCGTAAGGCGCCGCCCACCGCATAATTGCGCTGTTGCAGGTGGGCCTGCGAAAAGGTCTGCGTGGCAGCCATAATAAATTAACTTTGCGGCGGCGCGTTAGGATCAAGCGTGTAATCTGGGTTACCCGGGGTCGGCGTTCCCAGCGACCCAGCTTTCACCTCACCGCTCGCATACGGATTATGACTCAAATCCAAGGCCGCGTTACCAGCATAGGCGTCTGGCGAGGACGCAGGGTCAGCATAGCCAGTTTGATATGGGTTTGCTGCTCCCTGTTGATTCATTCCCGGGTAATGCCCAGCGGATGCCGTTGTAGCATTCGTCTGCGCTGGCGAGTCGTAAACCTCCCCCGTCGAACTGTAATGGACGTAATTATTGGGATTATAGCCGCCTTCTCCTTGCGGATATCCAGCGCCATATGCCGCCCCTTGGAAAGCGGCAGGTTGCGCCTCGTAGGGATGGGGATCGTCATAGGGGTTAGGCGTCAGCGGTTGTCCCGGATTGTAATAAGGCACAGCTTCTGGGATGGGTGAGCGTCCTGGCCCTATGTCATCAATTGGGTTTGAGGTTGGCGCCGTCCGCGCCCCCCTGGGGACGGCATAAATTTCGGGGGATAAAAAGACCCGGATGAGCGCGATGAAAAAGAGGAGGAAACCCCAGGCCACTGTCGCACCAAGCCAAGCCCATTTACGCATATTTGTGCCTTTTCTCGGAAATTCAGCGCGCGCAATCACTTTTACGTTTTCCGCTTTTGCTTCTGCTTGCTGCGCGTCTACGAGGGCCTCCTGCTCTTTTGCATTATAAGATGACAGACGCGATTCCAGTGTTTCGCGCTCGCGCAGCAAATTTTGAAGCTCAGGTGCTAAGCTTGTCAGCTTGCGAATTTTTGCATCTGCTGAGTTTAACTGCCGCTGCTGGGTAAATTCACGTTCGCGCAGGGAGTCCGCAGTAGCGGCAAGGTCATTGCGACGAACGGTCAAAGCCTGATGGGTCGGATTTGGACCCACGCGGCGTCCGCCTGCGGCTTTCCCGCCGTGAGAATTCTGTAAAGCTCTTAACTCATTCAACTCTGTTCGCTTTTGCCTCACAGGATCAGATGTTGGAAGATATTTCGCCATCAGCTGACCTAGTTCTAACTCGGCCTGCGACACGCGCTGCTGAACGCGATCATCAGTAAATAGGTTAATTGTCTGCGGCGTGGCGCGAAGCTGATCTTCGACTTCCGCCAATGCGGCTTCTGTTTCCGCAATTCCCGCCCGCGTGCCATTGAGCTCGGCTTTCAAATTTTCAGTCCGTTCTTGAAGACCTGTCCGTTCGGAGTCGAAATCAGAAATATTATTTTTTTGAAGAAAGCGAGAAATCGCGCGCTCATTCGCGTTGAGTTGCTGCTCCGTTGCTTCTCGGCGTTCGGAAATCAATTCACTCGATCCCTCAACAAAGACCTGACGACGGAATGTCATGTACTCGTCTATAAAGGCATTTATCGTATCGACGGCGACTTGTGGGTTTTCGTGCTTATAGGCGACATCAATGATAGAAGATTTCGGTCTCGGCATCACGGCAAAGTTAGCTTCGACAGTTTTGCGGACTTCCATAATGGCATCTTGACGCTCACGTTCGGTTTTCGCCTGATTGACTTTCGTAAAACCCTCACGGTCAAAGAGGTTTTGCTCCGGCGAGTTGGTTCGGTTGCGACCACTTGAGTCGAGAGGCGGAGCCATGCGCGCGATCACCTCGGCCAAAACACGGCTATTATTCATCAATGCAGCCTCAGTCAGCGTAATCGTGTCAATCGTCGTCATCAGACCATTACCATTGGCCGCTTGACCAACAGGATTGTAAACATATTCTTCGCCGAGTTGGACCATGATACGCCCTTCTCCCGAATATAAACGCTTCAAATCCTTGGTGGCCCACCAAGCAACGCCGCAGCCGATGACCAGAAGAATAAGAATCCAAGGCACTTGCCGGAGGAGGTATTTGACCATTTCGCCAAGGCGGATGTTCGGCATACCATTGGCGTAATCACCAATCGTTAAGTCCCCCATACGAGGTGACTGTGTAGAGCTCATAGGCTCAAATGTATTTCGACCAAATCTGGCCATGTGCGAATCCCCCGCAAAGTGTTCGCGTTAACCATGTCCTCCTAAATTTTAATAATTCCTTATCCATTCTTGTTAACTAATGAGAAAAATCACTTTGCCCTGAAAAAAGGCCCACTTTGATGCATAATCTACGCAAAACCGCCCTTTTGGTGTCTTCCTGCGCCATTTTCGGACTGATCGCGACCCCAGCACAGGCGCAATCGCGCTATGGACAGCCGGTTATTTCGAATCAACCCGCGCCAAATATGGTCGCTGTCGATAGATATGGTCAGCCGATTCGTGCGAATCAGCAGCGCGGCGGGGCCAAAAAATATAAGAATATTTGGCACAAATTACGGGATCAAAAGCATATTAACTATCAAACGCCGCCGCCGCCCGGCATGTTTCAGCAATGGGTGGACTGGGAACCGGAATACACACTCGTGGCCGGAGATCAGCTTGATATCGTCGTCTCATCGGCCCCTGAACTGTCTCGAACCCTTACAGTAGGCCCCGATGGACGTGTCGTTATGCCCATGAGCCGTCCGATTATGGCGGCGGGCCGGACTTTTAGTCAGGTCCAAAGTGAGTTAATGGCAGAGCTAGGAAAACAGCTTCGCGATCCAAGGATCGCCGTGACTCCGCGCGCCTATGCGCCTGAGCAAATTTATGTCGGCGGACAGGTTGGTCAGCCAGGCACTTACACGATTCCGGGACGCATTGGGGCGCTCGAAGGCATTTTGATGGCAGGCGGGATGCGGCCAACAGCGAAAACGCGCGATGTCGCCGTCCTGCGCCGTGCGCCAAATGGCGGCATGATGATGCGCAGCGTCAATATTCGTGGGGGGATACTCAATATTCGCGAATATAATGATAATATTCAACTCAAGCGCGGCGATATAATCTACGTCCCGCAGACAACATTGGCAGAAGTTGGTTCATTCATGCAAAACTTCCGCAATGCATTGCCAGTCGACTTTAACGTCTCATATCAGTTTGGCCAAAATGCTGGCGGAACGACAGTCGTTTCGCCATAAGCGCACATGCGAGGCTTAGAGCCATTCTGAAACTTAAATGTCCAAAACTAAAAGTCTGAAATTGACTCGCGGGCATCAGATGCGCACCAGCGTCCTGTGATTTGGCAGGATTTATATCGTGAATTTGTAACCCTTTTCGTGGTCATCGACCCCATCGGGACGATACCTGTGTTTCTCTACGCTGCGAAAAATGTAAAACCTGCACTGCGGATCAAATTTGCGCTGCGCGCCATAATCATCGCGACTTGCGTTTTAATGGGCTTCTTGATTCTAGGGCAGCTGCTTCTCGAAACATTAGGGCTACGCTTGGGCTCGTTCCAAGTCGCAGGCGGAATCATCTTATTCCTCTTCGCTCTGGATATGATCTTTGGTCAGTCAAAACCGGCCAGTGAAATTGAAATGGCCGAACACAGTGATTTATCCGGAGCGGTCTTCCCACTAGCGATGCCATCGATCGCCTCACCCGGCGCCATATTGGCAGTTGTTATATTGACAGATAATCACCGGAACTCATTCGCCGAGCAAGCTGTGACCGCTGGGATATTGATGAGTATTCTTCTGTTGACCTTTGTTTTGCTGCTGATCGCAACGCGCATTCAAAAGCTCATAGGTGACACAGGTGCCAGCATCATTAGCCGCATTATGGGGCTCGTCCTCGCTACCGTCGCCATTGATGCGATCATCAACGGTCTCGTCAGCTTGGAACTCGCCGCCTTATTCGCCGCTTAGGCGTAGATTAAGCCGCGAGCATTGCGCGGTTTTCAGCCAACCATCCACGTGCAGCGCGCTGCGCCAATGTGAGATCGCGCGCTGTCATCTCGAATTTCAATTCTTCGCGATAGGCTTTAGCCGGAAGACTGCCCATTAGGGCCGCTAGGCTGAACCACTTATGCGCCTCGATAAAATCGGGACCGCGGTCTTCCATGTCTGTTGAATAGATCAGTCCCAATCGGAACATATCTTCTGCGCCTGCGACTTCGACGATTGCTTTTTCCGCTTCGCGGACTTCTAATTCTGTAAAGGCCATTACGGTCTCCTCACCATTTTTATTCACCATACCTTCGGGCCAGTCCCGGGGCTGCCAAGGCTTGGATGCGTTGGTCGCATCTCTCTTCGGCATGAACCTAAGATGTACAGCGCAAGATAAATATTGGGTTAAAGGAAATCATGGTTAAACATGATTTACTCAAGTTAAATTGAATAAAAACCACGTTAAAATAAAATATAGCAAGATAAATACTGTATTAAAAATAAATATAAACAAGTATAAACCCAAAGCAAAGTTAGGATTCACGCAGAAGTAACACTCTCGGTCGGAAAAATTATTTTTAGAAATTCAAAAATAATTAGCTGTAAAACGTCGTCACATCCTCAAGAGAGGCACGGTCTGCATAGAGATTATTGACGTTGGCCGCAGGGTCCCCAAAGCCAATGGCCATACCCACCATCACCTCATCCGTATCTGGAATATCCAGATATTTGTGGCAAACAGAGGTCCAATTACGCCACCACCCCTGCGGCGCGGTGTGTAGACCGGCCTCGCGGGCCAAAAGCATGAGGGATTGGATGAAAATGCCGATGTCCATATGTTGCGGCGCACCAAGGCGCTTATCCCCTGTTATAATGATACCAACCGGCGCTTCGAAGAATTTCGCGTTTTGCGCAAACCAAACAAGGCGCCCCATCTTATTTTCGCGCGGGATGCCCAACAGCGCATACATATCTTCGCCCAGCTTATAGCGCCAAGAACGCTGCGGCTCCCAGAGCGGGGATGGATAAGCAGGATGAGTCGGCTCTTCGGTCTTACCCGCCAGGGTGATCTCTACGGCGTTTTTTTTAAAATTCGCGAGGGTGTCGCCCGTCATGACATGGATCTTCCAAGGCTGTAGATTACCGCCGGACGGACTACGCAGGGCTTGGGTTAGCAGCGCTTTCAACACATCATCAGGCACTGGCTTATCGAGGAACTGCCGAACGGTGATGCGTGTATTCAAAGCCTCTGTAACCGAAGGGCTTTTATCCGTGTTCAAACTCATGGGGTAATTCCTCTATTCTCTAGCTAGTCGGGTAAGACCTAATCAGCTGCGGCCATAACGGCACCCCCTAAAAGTGAAAACCTGAACGAGTTTCCTGAACAAGAGCGTCATCGCATTTTTTTCTTTTTCGCCAAAACGAACGAAATCAGCGTGAAGCCAAAAATCGCGATGAGGCAGGCCAGCGTAACCGCCAGCACCAGGGGCAGCTTCATACTCCATCCAAAAATATAAAGCGTTATTCCAAACATGACCGGCGGATTCACCAATCTAAGCGTCTCAAGAATTTTAATCTCTTTTTCAATCATGCGTCCAAATCCGCTTCCATCTTGCCGACGACGATTTTGATGATGAGCCAATTGAGCGCTGCAATCGCCAAGAGAATACCGCCAATCAAAACGCCATTCTTCGACGGTATAATATCAAACAGAAATAAAGCCGCCGCCGCAACAAATAATAAAATCGCGCCCCAAAGCGCAATACTCACCACCGTAATGGCCATCTCTTTTTCTGCGCGGGTTTGGTCGGTCATTCTTCGATGCTCTCAAATATCTCTTCAATTTCGAAAGATCGCGCAATCACATGCCCAACCTCAAACCACAAAACAGAAAAACCACCCTCTGGTTCATATGAAGAAATCATATAGGTATTGACCTGCTCGAGAATAGCGTCTTGGTAAACCTTTAACTGTGGCTCAGGCCCTCTCGCAAGTAGACCTAAACCGCCAGAATTATACTTTAAGAAATTAACTGGGTCGATAAACTCAGTGATGGCTCCAACAGCACTAAATGTCTTATCATGCACTTCTAAAAGCCGCCCTAGAGTTTCATAAGCATTCTTTGGGACGGAATTATAAAATAGTTGGAAATGTGGTAAGTTATGTTTCCACAAGACTACATGCTCTTTTTCAAGCGCAAGTTCATCACATTGAACCGGGCATACCGTTGAATCCGCTACATCATGGCAGGTAATGATGAAATTCCGAAATTCGCTCGAGCCGTCCCAATTTTCACATTGAAACCTTATTTTTAGCCCATATTTCGAGTGCGGAGTGACAGACAAGACCTCACCTCCAAGGCCCTCCCACAAATTATCGCATAGTTCTTCCAAACGAACTTTTTTCAAAGCCCCAGCTTCTTCCGCAAAATCTCATTCACGGCTTTTGGGTTCGCTTTGCCTTGGCTGGCTTTCATGACCTGACCGACAAAGAACCCGAGGAGTTTTGGGTTCTCTTTGGCTTTTTCGGCTTGGGCGGCGTTATTGGCAATGGCGTCATCGACCATGGCTTCAATCGCGCCCATGTCTGTGACTTGCTTGAGGCCGTCGCGGTCGATGATTTCATCCGCCGTGCCCTCGCCCGCAAACATTTTCTCGAACACGCCTTTGGCAATTTTGCCTGAAATCGTGTCGTCCAAAATACGATCAATCAAACCACCCAGCGCATCGGCAGAGACAGGACTGTCCTCCAGCTCCACGCCTGCCTTATTGAGCGCGCCAAAGAGCTCCACCATCGTCCAGTTCGACGCGATTTTCGGATCGCGGCCCCCAACACCAGAAGAAATGACGGTCTCATAGAAATCGGCTTTGACTTTATCAGCGGTCAAAATCCGCGCGTCATATTCTGGCAAGCCATAATCGCTCATGAAGCGGGCTTTGCGCACATCTGGCATTTCGGGCAGCTCAGATTTAATCCGGTCGACGAAAGCCTGCTCGAGTTTAATCGGCAGCAAATCTGGGTCTGGGAAATAGCGGTAATCATGCGCGTCTTCTTTGGAGCGCATGGTCCGTGTTTCGCCTTTGACGCTATCAAAGAGGCGCGTTTCCTGATCAATCTCCCCGCCCGCTTCGAGAATGTCGATATGGCGGCGGGCCTCATAATTGATGGCCTGACGGATGAAGCGCATAGAGTTGACGTTTTTAATTTCGCAGCGCGTACCGAGCTCGCCGCCAGGACGGCGCACGGACACATTCACATCGGCGCGCAAATTGCCCTTCTCCATATCGCCATCACAAGTGCCGAGCGCGCGCACAATCCCGCGCAGCTTCTCGACATAGGCGGAGGCTTCTTCGGGCGAGCGCATATCCGGCTTAGAGACAATCTCCATCAGCGCCACGCCGCAGCGGTTCAGATCGACATAGGTCTCGTCCGGCGAGAGATCATGCACGGATTTCCCTGCGTCCTGTTCCAGATGCAGGCGCTCAATCCCGACATTGACGGGCTCGCCCACATTGCCGTCGCCGTCGATGGGAAGGATTTCAATCTCGCCCTCGCCCACAATCGGATGCTCGAATTGCGAAATCTGGTAGCCTTGCGGCAGGTCGACATAAAAGTAATTCTTGCGGTCAAAACGGGAGAACAAATTGATTTTGGCATTGAGGCCAAAACCCGTCTTCACGGCTTGCTCGATGCAAAATTCATTCACAACAGGCAGCATGCCCGGCATCCCCGCATCGACGAGCGACACCTGTGTATTGGGCGCAGAGCCATAATCCGTGGCCGAGCCGGAGAAGAGCTTGGACTCCGACGCCACCTGCGCATGGACCTCCAGCCCAATAATGATTTCCCAATCACCCGTTTCCGTCGTGATCCAGTCTTTTTTATCCGCAATGCGGGGGGCTATGAACATTTAAAACTTATCCTCGAAAAAGATTTCATCATTGGGCAAATACCCGCCTTTTGACTGCGCGGGCGTCTTAGTTTTTCCAACGGCAATCATCATGCCGACCACATGGTCGCCTGGCAAGTTAATGAGCTCTCCTACCGCGTCCGCGTCAAAGCCAATCATAGGGCAGCTATCATAGCCCATCGCTTTAGCTGACAGCATAATCGTCTGCGCCGCAATCCCGACGGACCGCATGGCCTCATCGCGCTGCTGCCACTCGCGTCCTTCGTAGAAATTACCAATCGCCGGAACGAGAAAATCTTGCGCCTCTTTCGGGGCGTCCTCCCAATAGCGAATTGGATCTTTGGCCCAAGCCTGCACATCAGCACACAAGACAATCAAATGCGACGCCTCGGTCATTTGCGCTTGATCCCACCCAACAGCGCGAATTTTGGCGCGGAGATCTTTGTCATTCACGAACACAAAACGCCAATTCTGAATATTAAAAGATGTTGGTGCCTGCCGAATGAGGTCTTTCAGCTCTGCAATTTGGTCATCCGGAATTGTAAACTCAGGATCATAATGCTTGACCGCGCGGCGGCCGCGAATGGCATCAAATGTATTCATTTTCTTGGTCCTGTTTTTGTTTCATTCACAACGCAGCGCAATAAAAATACTCAAGCTTTCTACTTCCGTCCACCCCGGCAATGGCCGAGATCCAGAGCACAAGTCATACATTCTGCATGCAACTCTGGGAAAAGCGTTTGGTCAGGTATAGGCCAAACTGGGCTTCTATTTATATCTATCCAATGCGGATTGCTTTCTTCAATTAATCGCAATTTCCATTTGCGCTGCCAAGACTTTAATCGTTTCTCACGCAATAAAGCCTCGTCTCGCGTTTCAAATTCTTCAAACCAAACTAGAGATTTGAGTTTATGTCTTTTAGAAAAACCTTCGAAAACCTCATGAATGTGTTCTCCCATTCGTTTTCCCAAATCATCCGTTTGTCCAATATACAACGTCCCATTTCTAAAATTGGTGATGATGTAAACATAGAAGACTTTGTCAAACATCGCACCTCCTCCGCTCTGGACCCCAGCCTTCGCTGGGGTAACCGGAATATTATTTCAATCTCCGTCCACCCCAGCGAAGGCTGGGGTCCAGAGCGAGTATCTCCGATCAACCGAATAAAATAAAAGCTAAAACAACGAGAACAATATATGAAATTATTGCCACAGGCGTTCTACTTTTCCCAATTTTGGAACCAAGTAAACCTTGAAATACCCCAGCTATAATTGCCGCTAACGGCAAACATATAAGCAATATCAGTATCGCCACCTAAACCCACCACGTCTCCGGCTTCGCCGTAAACCCCGCCGCATCCTCAAGCGCACTCGCCGCTTTAAATACCGTCGCCTCGTCCATAGCCCGGCCAATAATCTGGAGGCCGAGCGGCAGGCCGTTCTTATCCAATCCCGCAGGGACACTTATCCCCGGCAAGCCCGCCAAGTTCGTGGTTACCGTGAAAATATCGTTCAGATACATTTGCACAGGATCGTTCACCTTACGGCCTACAGCAAACGCGGCACTTGGCGCGGTGGGCGTTAGGATCGCGTCGCATGTCTGCCACGCATTTTCGAAATCTTCGACAATCCGCGTGCGGACTTTTTGCGCGCGCAGGTAATAGGCGTCGTAATATCCCGCCGAGAGCACATAGGTCCCGATCATGATGCGGCGGCGGACTTCGTCGCCGAAGCCTTCAGTGCGCGTGCGCTCATAAGTGTCGTTCAAATCCTTACCATCAACCCGCAGGCCGTAACGCATGCCGTCATAACGCGCCAAATTAGACGAAGCTTCTGCAGGGGCCACCACATAATAGGCGGGCAGCGCAAATTTCGTATGCGGCAGGGAAATCGGAACAATCTCGGCACCCGCTGCTTTCATCATCTCAATGCCCTCATCCCAGAGCGTTTGGATTTCTGCGGGCATGCCGTCGATCGTATATTCTTTCGGGATACCAATGCGCAGTCCTTTGACGGATTGACCACAACTGGCCGCCCAATTCGGTACCTCTGCATTTATCGACGTCGAGTCTTTTGGATCATATCCCGCCATGCTCTCCAAAAGGATCGCGCTGTCTTTGACCGTCTTGGCAATCGGGCCGGCTTGGTCGAGGGAGCTGGCAAAGGCCACCGTGCCCCAACGCGAGCAGCGGCCATAGGTCGGCTTAATCCCGACTGTGCCGGTGAAGCTCGCAGGTTGGCGGATGGACCCGCCCGTATCTGTTGCCGTCGCGCCGAGGCAGAGGTCTGCGGCCACCGCAGAGGCCGAGCCGCCTGATGATCCGCCGGGAACGAGGTTTTCACCTTTGCGCCACGGATTAATCACGGGACCATAGAATGAGGTTTCATTCGAGCTGCCCATCGCGAATTCATCGAGGTTCAGCTTCCCGAGCATGACCATACCATCGGCTTTCATATTTGCCGTGACGGAAGACTCGTAAGTCGGGGTAAATTCGCCGAGAATTTTAGACCCCGCCGTTGTCTTCACACCCTCGGTGCAAAATAGATCTTTCACGCCCAGCGGCGCGCCTTCGAGTTTACCTGCCGTGCCAGCTTTGCGGCGCGCATCAGAGGCCTTCGCGCTCTCCATCGCGTCTTCGAATGTCGTCGTGATAAAGGCGTTCAAATCCGCCCCGTCCATACAGGCGTCAATATGCGCCTTGGTCAGCTCTTCGGAACTGAAATCTCCCTTGGCCATCCCGTCCAGCGCATCCGATAATGTGAGTTTTGTTAAATCGCTCATGAGGTAACTCGCTCTCTATTCGACGCTGCGCGGGACAACAAAAAATCCGTCATCGGACTTGGGCGCATTTTGC
This sequence comes from uncultured Caulobacterales bacterium, assembly GCA_937923965.1. Taxonomy (GTDB): domain Bacteria; phylum Pseudomonadota; class Alphaproteobacteria; order Caulobacterales; family Maricaulaceae; genus Litorimonas. The sequence goes on along the minus strand of CALDTL010000219.1, from coordinate 5,716 downwards.
AAGACAGCCTCGCGCTTGCCGCCGTCCGAGACATTATCGCTGCGCATGGGCGCGGCCATGTCGACGGCGGATGTCATGGGTTCTACGCCCTCAACATCCACTTCGCCGAGCTGCTCAATCCACGCCAGAATGCCGTTCAAATCGTCTGCAATCGGCTCAAGGCGATCATCCTCGACATGGAGCCGCGATAGTTTTGCAATTTTCTTGACGTCTTGGGCGGTAACGCCGTTTTTCGGTTGAGCCATGTCTCTGGTCCTTCACTCTCAGGCTGGGCGATTAGCAGGGGCGAAAAATAGGTGCAAGAGAATGTGAGAAAGACATGTCTTGTATCACAGTTCCGCCCGTTCTAGGGCGCAGGCCGAAGCTTTCTGGCGTCGGGCCGGAGTGCCGCGCGGAAAATTTAAAGTCAGGCTATGCCTATGCCGTCTCTTTTGCCCCCAAACGCCCCCTCATTTGGCGGCCCCTTGTCCCGCGCTTTTGGCCGCCTCATGTTAAGCATGGTGGGGATGAAGGTCGGCGGAAATGTGCCGGATGTGCCCAAAGTCATTCTGCTCGGCCTGCCGCATACGTCGAATTGGGACCTCCTGCTGGCGATGGGCATGAAATATGCGCTGGGCCTCGATTATCGTTGGATGATGAAAAAAGAAGCCTTTTTCTTTCCCTTTGGCGGCATGTTCAAAGCTATGGGCGGCATTCCGATTGACCGCAAAGCTGCCAAAGATGTCGTCGGACAAATGGAAGATTGGTTCGCCGCGAATGACAAGGCCTGGATCGGCATCACGCCGGAAGGCACCCGCACTAAAGTAGATCGTTACAAAAAAGGCTATCTGCGGATCGCCTATGCGACAGGCGTTCCCGTCTTTGTTGTCGGTGTTGACGCCGCCACGCGGACCTTAGTTTTTGACCAATTTATGGACCTGACAGGCGATTTTGAGATAGACAACGCACAAATACGCGAGTTCGTGCGTAGTAAATATACAGGCCTAAAACCTGAAAACAGTTAAGGCGCGCAAGATCGGCGAAAGAAAAGGGCCTCCAGTTTGAAATTTGAGAATGAATTTATAGGCCCGAACACCCCGCGCATGGGAAATGCGCTGACCCGCTGGATTGGGGATATGATCCTCAAATCTATGGGATGGACAATTCATGGCGAGCTTCCCAACTTAAAGAAAGCCATCATCATTGGCGGGCCGCACACCTCGAATTGGGATTTATTTTTAGCGATGGGCTCGATGTTGTCTGTAGGCCTTAAGTTTTCATGGATGATGAAAAAAGAAGCTTTTTTCTGGCCGCTCGGTCGTTTGTGGAAAGCCCTCGGCGGCATCCCTATCGACCGCGGCGCAGATGTTGATGTCATTGGCCAACTCAAGGCTGCTTTTGAAGCGGAGGATAAAGTCTGGCTCGGCATCACGCCCGAAGGCACGCGCTCAAAAGTTGAGCGCTATAAAACAGGCTATCTTCGGATTGCCAAAGGCGTTGGCGTGCCGCTTTTCGTTGTTGGTATAGATAGCGTCAACAAACGGGTCATCTTGGATAAACTCTGGAATCCTGTTCGAGACATCGCCACGGAAAACGCGGCTATCCAAGACTATATTGAGTCTAATTACGTGGGCATCAGAAATTAGGAGGCCATACCTAATTTTGACACATATTTGAGACACGAGTATTCATATCTCGACCTTTTCTTGGGCCTGAAAATACGTAGAACGCCACGCATGAAATATGACAATCCGCATATGTCCCCGCACAGCCCGCGTATGGGAAATGCCCTCACGCGGGGGCTCGGCTCTTTCTTTCTCAAGCTAACAGGCTGGAAGCTCGTGGGCCGGATGCCTGATGTCGATAAATTTGTGATTATTGGCGTCCCGCACACATCGAATTGGGACGCGGTCAGCGCGTCACTCGCCATGCTTGCCAGCGGATTTAAATATACGTTTTTAATCAAGAAAGAATGGTTCTTTTGGCCGATGGGACCTCTGTTCCGCGCGCTTGGCGGCTATCCCGTAGACCGCGGCCGCGGCGGCAAGGCCGTTGTTGCGCAGCTCACCAAATATATCGAGGAAACGGATAAAGTCTGCATTGGCTTCCCGCCCGAGGGCACACGCGCGAAAGTCGCAAAATACAAAACGGGTTTTCTTCGCGTCGCCTATGCCGCGGATGTCCCCGTCTTTATCTGCGCCTTTGACGGGCCAAATAAACATGTCGTTCTGGACCGCCTCTTCCCGCTTACGGGCGACATGGATGTCGATGCCAAAGCCATCAAAGATTACGTGGATACGACCTGGACCGGCGTCCATCCCGAACGGCAGAAGTAAGATACATCTTGCAGAATGGAGTCTGAACGCCTAGATATGGGCCGTTGCGGGGAGTCCGCAACATAACATAATCCGGGAGACGGAGATGACGCAGACCAAGTGCGATATACTTGTATTTATTGGGCGGTTTCAGCCTTTTCACATCGGACATAAAGCCGTTTTAGACGCGGCCCTCGCGCAAGCTGACAAAGTCATTGTATTGGCGGGATCCGCCAATCGAAGTCGGTCTTTTCGTAATCCTTGGTCTTTTGAGGATCGTGCAGAGATGATCAGCAAGGTCTATCCGAATGAAGTGCTGAATAGCAAACAGCTCAGAATTCGGCCCCTTAATGATACGATGTATAATGATGAAGCTTGGACTTCTAGCGTGCAGCGCGCCGTGGACGCCGTCATCAAAGAAGATGGCTTAGAAGGCAAGATTGTTGGCCTCATTGGTCACAGCAAAGATAAGACGTCTTATTATCTGAAGCTTTTCCCGCAGTGGCGTTCTGTTGATGTCAAACATGAGGTCGGAGTGTTCAACGCTACGGATATTCGCAAAAGCTATTTTCGCGGAGCGCCGGCCATCGCGCACGATATCTTACCCCCTGCGATTAGCGAATATCTGAAAAGCCATATGATGACGGATGAGTTTAAACGCATCACGGCAGAGGCCGCATGGATAAAAGACTACAAGACAAGCTGGGCCGCCGCGCCCTTCCCGCCAACCTTTGTCACCGTGGATAATGTCGTCGTGCAATCCGGTCATATCTTGCTGGTGCGACGGGGCGGACATCCCGGCAGAGGCTTGCTGGCGCTGCCGGGCGGGTTTGTAAACCACGATGAAACCCTTTTAGAAAGCGCTCTTCGCGAACTCAAGGAAGAGACGAGATTGGCTGACAAACATGGTCCTTTCCCCATGGGCAAGCTCAAAGGGTTTTTAGCAGGGCAAGGCGTGTTTGATGATCCGAAACGCAGCGTGCGAGGCTATACGCTCACCCACGCATTTTTGTTTAGATTACCGCCAGCCAAACAGCTCATGAAAGTCATTGGCGCTGATGATGCCGCGCACGCGGGCTGGTATCCCATCGGTAGCCTCGACCCACGTGACGTTTTTGAAGATCACTATTTTATCATCAATAAAATGCTGGACGGTGTGGCTAAAGCATAAAGGGAATAACTTTCGGGCGGGGAGTCCGCCCTTCACGCAGTGCAATATCTAATAAACAGAATTGCACGACTTCAAGGAGATTGAAGATGACAAAAACAACATGGAAACCTGGAGATCACAGTGTCTTATTGGATGTGGATAGCTACAAAGGATCCCATTTTCTGCAATATGCACCAAAGACCGAGTATATATCTTCTTACATTGAAGCGCGCGGCGGCAAATTTGACGACCATGTATTTTTTGGTCTGCAGATGTATCTCAAACGCTATCTCGCAAGGCCGATCACGATTGAAGAAATCGACTATGCCGAGCAAATGTGGACAGCGCATGGTGTCCCGTTCAACCGCGCGGGTTGGGAGCATATCCTAAATGATCACGGTGGCTTTATGCCGCTGAAAATTCAGGCTGTGAAAGAAGGCACCGTCCTGCCGGTCAAGAATGCGATCGTGCAAATTATCAACACCGACCCGGCTGTGCCGTGGCTTACCAGCTTTATGGAAACAGCCCTCCTGCGAGCGGTATGGTATCCAACAACGGTGGCAACTCTCTCTTGGACCGTGAAGCAAATCATTCGCAAATATCTCAATAAGACCTGCGAGAATCCGGAAGCCGAGCTGCCGTTCAAGCTCCATGATTTCGGCGCGCGCGGCGTGAGCAGCGCCGAGAGTGCGGCCCTTGGCGGCATCGCGCATATGGTCAACTTCCTGGGCAGTGACACGGTCGGCGCGCTGCAACATGCACGAACCTTTTACGGCGAGGATATGGCCGCTTTCTCTATTCCCGCCGCCGAGCACAGCACGATTACGAGCTGGGGCCGCGAGAATGAAATCTATGCTTTTGAAAACATGCTGACACAATTTGGCGGACCAGATAAACTCGTCGCCGTCGTGTCTGACAGCTATGATATCTATAAAGCGACCGAGCAATATTGGGGCAAAGACCTCAAGGAGAAAGTCGAAGCTATGGGCGGCACACTTGTCGTCCGGCCAGATAGCGGGGATCCAACGATTGTGCCCATTGAAATCATCGAACTTCTTGGGAAGGCCTTCGGTTATAACACCAATGCCAAAGGCTATAAGGTCTTGCCATCTTGCGTGCGCGTCATCCAAGGCGATGGCGTAAATCCCGTCTCCATTGAAACCATATTGGAACGTTTGGAAGCCAAGGGATGGGGCGCCGAGAATATCGCCTTTGGCATGGGCGGTGCCTTACTCCAGCGTGATGTGCATCGGGACACAATGAAATGGGCGATGAAAGCCAATGCCACAAAACGCTCAGATGACCCCCAGTGGTATGATGTTTTCAAAGACCCCATCACGGATAAAGGCAAAATCTCCAAGAAAGGCATACAGGCTCTCATTCGAACGAAGGACGGATTTGAAACTCTGCGGCGCGATAATTTGCCAAAAGGTGCGAAGGACCTACTCGAAACCGTTTGGGAGAACGGCAAGCTTGTTCGCGATCAAAGCTTGGCTGACATCCGGGACTTATCTGAGGGGAAATAAGACGAGAATTACCTCTTCTCAAGGAGAGGTGATTTCATTTTACGCCGCAAACCGATAAGCCTGCAGCCATGATGACGCCCACCCATAGCCTCATGGCCCTTGCCGCACTGTCAAAGCGCGGGGCGCGGCAGCGCAATCTCTCTGTGCTGGCAGGGTCGCTGATCCCAGATCTCGCTATCTTTCTTTGGGCACCATACCAGTATATTGTCAACGGCGTGTCGGGCGAGGAGGTTTGGGGCAAACTTTATTTTGAACCCCCGATGCAAAATCTAATTGCGTGGTTTAATTCCGTGCCTATTTACGCGGCCCTTGGTCTTATCGGGTTTTTAGGGCGATCTAAGACATGGGGGAAACTTATGATGGTCTTCTCCCTCGCCGCCCTGATTCATATCGCAGGTGACATGCCAGTCCACGCCGATGACGCCTATCGTCATTTCTGGCCGCTTTCAGATTGGCGCTTTTACAGCCCATTGTCCTATTGGGATGTTGATCACCATGCCGGATGGGTTGGGAAAGTCGACATTACCATTGCCCTGGGCTGCACCGCAATTTTATGGAGCCGGTTTCCGGGCCGCTGGGCGCGTATCGCGCTTGCGGTGACCGCATTATTTTACATCGCCGTCCTAGTCGGCCCGCTTGTTGTGAGCTAAAGGCACGCCATGCCACTCCTGACGCTAAATGATCTTGCCGCAACGAAGGGACCGCTGCTCGGCCTCGACCCCGGCACAAAAACACTAGGCCTTGCG
>CALDTL010000218.1 GCA_937923965.1 uncultured Caulobacterales bacterium | reverse complement strand
TTATCTGAAATTCCGACGACCGACGGCGTTAAAAACGTGCCGCTGCTGTTGCGAATAAGCTCAGGTCCGTCATCTGTAAAAACCGAGACAAGGGAATTTGTTGTGCCAAGGTCGATTCCGACAAGAGCCATAACAGCACCTTCATAAAGAGTGATTTATCAGTTTATTTCGTCCGGTCTGGCTTCGATTAAGTCAAGAGGGCCACCGCATTTATACAAAATAACGTGGGAGGTTATGCGGTGACCTCGCCGCAAAAGATTTGATATTAGGATTTGTCAGCTTCAAAAATATATGCAACTTTAAGGAAGGCAACTTGGTGAGCGGCCTGATTAGGAGAGAATTATGTTGATTTTAGAAAAAGCAAACGAACTTGTCGGGCAAATTTCGACATTTTTGAGCGTTTCGTTCGTCGACATACTCAGCAGCGCTTTTATACGTTTGGTCACGTTTCTCGTTAATTTACTTCTCGGTCTCTGAACGGTCAATTCGGTCTTCGCCGTTTTCGGCGGACAGCAACCCGTAGGTTTCCACTTGGACCGCGGTGCCCTATACAAATTCAGTTTCTCTGAATTGGCTTTTCGCCATTTCGTTTCGGCCTAAGCCTCTTGCTTTTATGTCCTTTTCGACACATATCGCGCTCAAATCTTTTACATAAAATAAGAGCGCAATATGGCCCGCCAATTCTGCTATCACATGCAAGGTTTGACGAAGAAATTCGGCAATAAAACCATCCTTGATAATGTCCATTTGTCTTTTTATCCCGATGCTAAAATAGGCCTCATCGGCGTAAACGGCGCCGGTAAATCTACCTTAATGAAGGTCATGGCGGGCATTGATTCCGAAGTCACTGGGGAGCATTGGGCGGCTGAAGGCGTGAAGGTCGGTTATTTGCCGCAAGAGCCGAAATTGGACCAATCTAAGACCGTTTGGGAAAACGTGATTCAAGGCTGCGAAGACAAGCAGATTTTTGATAAATATAACCAAGTCGCGACCGACATGGCGACGGAATATACTGATGAGCTCATGGAGCAGATGACCGCGTTGCAAGAGCAGGTCGACGGGCGAGATGCGTGGGATATCGACTCTAAAATTGAAATGGCCATGCAAGCTTTGCGGTGCCCGCCGAAGGATAGCGGCGTCCAATCCCTATCGGGCGGTGAAGCCCGCCGGGTCGCTTTGTGTCAATTATTGCTTTCTAAGCCTGATTTGCTGCTTCTTGATGAGCCCACCAACCATTTGGATGCGGAGACTGTCGCGTGGCTAGAGAATTATCTGGTGGCTTACAAAGGCGCTATCATTTTGATTACCCATGATCGCTACTTCTTGGATAACATCACAAATTGGACTTTGGAAATTGATAGAGGCCGCGCCTACCCACATGAAGGTAATTATTCTTCATGGCTGGAAGCTAAGGGTAAGCGGATGGATCAAGAGGGGCGGGAGGCGGATTCTAAGACGAAAGCGCTTAAGCGCGAGCTGGAGTGGATCCGGTCCAACCCGAAAGCGCGTCAGTCTAAGTCAAAGGCGCGTATCAATGCCTATGATAAGCTTCGGGATGAGGCCGAGAACGAGGTTGTCTCTCATGCTGAAATTCGAATTCCTATGGGGGAGCGTCTGGGTAATATCGTTGTCGAAGCGAAAAATGTCTCGAAAGGTTTTGGCGACAAGCTGCTCATCAAAGATTTGTCCTTCAAGCTACCGCGCGGCGGCATTGTTGGCGTGATTGGTCCAAACGGAGCCGGTAAGACGACTCTCTTTAAAATGATCACGGGCCAAGAGCAGCCAGATGAAGGCACGTTTAAAGTCGGCGAAACAGTTGAGCTTGGCTATGTCGACCAAAATCGAGCGGCGCTCGATCCGAGTAAGAACATTTGGGAGGCGATCTCGGACGGCCTGGATATTATTGTGATGGGTAAGCGCGAAGTGCCGTCGCGCGCCTATGTCGGTTCGTTTAACTTTAAAGGGACTGATCAACAGAAAAATGTCGGACAGCTCTCTGGCGGGGAGAGGAACCGCGTGAACCTCGCCAAGATGTTGACCCGTCCCGCGAACCTCCTGTTGCTTGATGAGCCAACAAATGATTTGGACCGCGAAACGCTCGCGTCTCTCGAAGTGGCTCTGGAAAAATTCCCGGGCTGCGCAGTGGTGATTTCGCATGATCGCTTCTTCTTAGACCGGGTTGCGACACATATTCTCGCCTATGAGGGGGACAGACATGTTGAGTGGTTTGAAGGGAATTTTGCAGACTACATTGAAGATAAAAAACGTCGTCTTGGCCCGGATGCGGACATGCCGAAGAAGTTGAAATTTGTGAAATTCGATCGGTGATTGAAGGTTAAATTCAATTAGTTTCGAATAAATGTATCGTTAACCATAAGTCTTCATAGAAAATTAACATATTGCGTTAACTATTCCTTAACACTTTCGGTTAGGGGATATTGTTGTGCTTCAGTCTGTTATGTCACGCCTCGCGTTTTTCTGTGCCTTGGCCTTGCTCATTTTGGCCGTACCCGCTTTTTATTTTATGACTGCGGAAGCGCGCCCAATTATCGAAGACTCTAAGCTGGCGGATGGATTGCAATCTAGTGATCCTAACTCCCTTTTGTCAGAGACATCGGCAGTTGAGGAGCCTGTTGTTAAGCTTGCCAGTCTGACAGTGAGTTCCAATAAGCCTATCCTCGAAATTCTGGAGCCTCTTGGGTCACTCCAATCTGATACTATGAGCCGCGTTGAGCGGGCGTCGACATTGGCCCAAGAACAAAATTTTGAAGAGGCTCTTACGATTCTGGACGGCGTTCATTTTGCGGATCGAGAGGATTATGCCGTCAAATTTCTAGAGGCCAGAGTTTTGGCCTGGGCGGGTCAGCACGAGCGGGCCGAAGGTGAGTTTGAAAAGCTGAGAGCGAAATATCCGCAAGATTTAGACATATTAGTGTCTTTCGGATATCTCCGTTTTTATCAAAGAGATTACGCTCTATCTGAGGATATATTCACCGAAGTGCTCGAAATGAACCCTGATTATGGTGACGCCAGAATTGGACTTGAGCGCTCGAGACTGGTGCAAAACAAGGCGCAATAGAGACAATTTTCCGTCGATTGATACATGTTGTGTAAACCTAAAAGGACGTAAGCCCACGAAACTTACTCCTGTTAAGGTAACGATATGAGATTTTTAGCATTCGCGATGACGCTCGTTGCGGCGTGTGCGCCGGTTTCCCAGGTCGCGTCGGCCCAGACACCGCCAATTATCGTAGATCAATTTGGCTATCTTCCTGCCCTTCAGAAAATTGCTGTCATCAAAGATCCAAGAGTTGGATATGACTCTGAGAACTCCTTTTCACCCGGACAGAGATACGCGGTCGTCAACCGTGCGACTGGGAAAACCGTTTTTACGGGCCAAGCTAAGTCTTGGAAAAACGGGAAGATTGACAAGACGTCAGGCGATCGGATTTGGCATTTCGATTTCTCGGATGTGCGGGAGCCGGGACGATATGTCATTCGCGACATAGACCGCCGGGTCGAGAGTTTTGAGTTTGAGATTTCGCCAACAGTCTACACGCCCGTTTTGAAGACGGCTTTTAAGACCATGTATTTGCAACGCGCCGGATTTGAAAAACGCGCGCCTTATGTGTCGCGGGCCTATGTTGATCGTGCCAGTCATTTGGGACGAGGCCAGGACCCCGAAGCGCGGCTTTTTAATCGAATGAAGGATGCCTCCACCGAGCGTGACTTACGAGGCGGTTGGTTTGATGCCGGAGACTACAATAAATACACGAGCTGGACCGCAAATTATGTGACCGGTATGCTCGCGGCTTATCTAGAGAATCCAAGAGTCTGGACGGATGATTTTGGGATTCCTGAGTCGGGGAACGGAACGCCGGATATTTTAGACGAGGTGAAATGGGGGCTAGACTGGCTGGAGCGCATGCAAAACCAAGACGGCGCAATGCTATCCGTCATGAGTTTATCGGAAAGTTCTCCGCCATCTGCGGCCAGAGGCCCAAGCCGATATGGCCCGCCAAATTCCTCGGCTACGGTGGCGTCTGCTGGGGCTTTCGCAATGGCTGCGAAAGTCTACAGCGCCGTGCCGGGGTTCCAAACCCATGCCAAACGCTATCGTATGCGAGCTGATAAAGCGTGGCGCTGGGTTGAGGCAAACCCCCACGTCAAGTTTTACAATAATGATCCGCGAAGCAACTCCGTAGGTCTGGCCGCCGGACAGCAGGAAGTCGAAGCGGATCGCATGGCTAACAAGACCCTGATGGCGGCCATTCACATGTCCGCTATGACGGGTGATCCCTACTTCAACAAAGTCATCAAGGATTTGTACAATAGAGTAAATCCCATGGACCCGGGTACAGTGAATGGCTACGAGGCCGGTATGGCGTTTGATGTGCTTTACTATGCCCGCCAACCCTCGACGCCAAAGTCAATGGTATCGCGTATCCGGCGCGACTATGAAGAAAAAATCCTCCAAGGATACAACGGATGGTCTGTCGTGGAGGAGCAAGAAGATCCTTACCGCGCCCATGTGGATGGCTATTGGTGGGGGAGTAATTTCAATAAGGCTCATCGCGGCGAAGTCTATACCCAAGCCATACATGCGGGTATCGGGCAAACGCGCCGGATGGATTATCTAAATGCTGCCGCAGGTTATGTGAATTATGTCCACGGTGTGAACCCGCTCAATAAGGTCTATTTGTCAAACATGGGCGCGCTGGGTGCAGAAAATTCTGTCACTCAGTTCTATCATAATTGGTTCAAAGATGGGTCCAAGTGGGATGAAGTTGGCCGGAGTAAATATGGACCTGCACCAGGATTTTTAGTTGGCGGACCCAATAATGGGTATGAGCGCGCTGAGTGTTGTAACTCAGTCTGCGGCGGGGAAGGCGCAAAAATTTGTAGAATGCCTATCAAATCTCCGCCGGCCGGCCAGCCTCCGGCAAAGTCTTATGCCGACTTTAATGGGGGCTGGCCGATCAATAGTTGGTCGGTGACGGAAAATTCCAACGGCTATCAAATCGCCTATATTCGATTGCTTTCAAAATTCGCACGGTGACGCCCAATTCATTCATATAAAGTTTTTTTTATATACAAAATGATAATTGTGGTTTATGTGGGAAATATGGACGCGATCGCGACATATCTCAAAACGCTTGGTCATCCCGATCGTCTGCGTATTTTAGCGCTTCTCAAACAAGGGGAGCTGACGGTCAGCGAATTGGTGCAGATCTTAGGTCTCTCCCAGCCGCGCATAACACAATATATCAAGTCGCTTGAGCAAGTCGGAGTCGTTGAACGCATGAAAGAGGGCAGTTGGGTTTTCTCTCGGTTGAAGCGTGGCCTTGAAGCGGAATCCCCCATTTTAACAGCAACGCTCGCGACGCTGTCTGATGAAAATGCTCAGCTCACAGAGGACCGCGCTCGATTAGAAGAAGTACGAGCGGATCGGTCCCGCCAAGCCGAGGTCTTCTTCGCCTCCGTCGCAAAGGACCAAGATCAATTGGGTCATGAATATTTGCCTCAAGCCGATATAGAGACGGCGTTACTTAATCTCGTCACTGGCCTGAAGTTTTCTCGAATGGTTGATTTGGGCACGGGCACGGGCCGCATGTTAAAGTTATTTGCGCCCCACATCCACAGCGGTGTCGGCATTGATGATAGCGCCGAGATGCTCCGCGTGGCGCGTCATACGCTGTCTGATGACACTTATGCGCATATTTCTGTCCAGCAGGCGGACCTACAGGACGCACCCTTGAAGGACGGCGCGGCTGATTTAGTGACCTTGCATCAGGTTCTACATTTCCTGGATGACCCTGCGAACGCCGTAGTCGAAGCAGCGCGTTTATTGGGCGAGGGCGGCCATATGCTAATTACCGATTTCACGACGCATAATCTTGAGCATTATCGAGACGATTATGCCCATCGCCGATTGGGTGTTAGTGACCCCGATATGGCACAAATTTTAAGCCAGGCTGGGTTTGAACTTGTGCAATTGCGGGCTCTTCCAGCCTGCGACCCGAATACGCCGGTCGTCAAAATTTGGCATGCCCGTAAATCTTCACCCGCTGCTTCGCGACAGGAAATATCATGAATTCTCGCCTTCCATTACGTGACCCCAAAGCGCCTGTTGGCGCCATAGCGCGCGCCTCAGCAGAGTCTCCAGACCTAAAAGTTAGCTTTGAGTTTTTTCCGCCAAAGTCCGAAAAAATGGAGGAAAAGCTATGGGCGTCAATTGAGAAACTCGCGCCGCTTTCGCCTGATTTCGTCTCTGTGACTTACGGGGCGGGCGGATCGACGCGCGAGAGAACCCATCGCACTGTCGCGCGCATGGTGTCTGAAACGAATTTCGCCCCGGCCGCGCACTTAACCTGCGTGGACGCCACACGAGAGGAAATCGATGAAGTTGCGCGGGAGTATTGGAATGCTGGTGTTCGGCACATTGTCGCCCTTCGCGGTGATCCATCGGACGGCATTGGAGAGGCATACCGCCCGCACCCTGGTGGCTACGCGTATGCGAATGACCTCACCGAGGGCCTCAAGAAGATTGCGGATTTTGAGGTGTCTGTTTCCGCCTATCCGGAGCAACATCCGGAGAGCACAAATTGGTCTGTTGAAATTGACAATCTCAAGCGAAAAATCGATTCCGGCGCAACGCGGGCGATCACGCAGTTTTTCTTTTCGCCCGATATATTTTGGCGCTTTCAGGATAAAGTTTTGGATGCGGGCATAGATATTCCCATTGTGCCTGGCTTGATGCTGCAGCCCAATTTCAAAGGCCTCGCCCGTATGTCCAAGATGTGCGGCGTCGCGGTCCCAGATTGGTATGCGGGCCTTTTCGAAGGCCTAGATGGTGATCCAATTACGCGGGATATGTTGACGGCAACACTAGCGGCTGAACTGACGGCCGAGCTCAGAGATCGCGGCGTTGACCATTTCCATTTATATACGCTCAACCGAGCTGAAATCGCGATGGCCGTCAGCCGTATTTTAGGGCTACACCAGCGTAAAACAGCGGCGGCTTAGGCGTGATGAAAAACCCCCGAAACCTTCTCATTTTCGCAGGACTAGGTGGGGTCGTTGGTCTCATCCTAGGCTTATCAGTAGCCAATCTCAGCGACAGCACAAAGACAGCTGAGAGCGATATTCGAACTGTATTAGAGCGGCAAGTGGAAGGCTGGAACGCGGGCGATATTGAAGGGTTTATGCAAGGTTATCTGAAGAGTGAACACCTACGCTTTGCGTCTGGCGGGGACATTACTACCGGCTGGGATGAAACGCTAACCCGTTATCAGAAACGTTATTCTGATCGCGCAAAAATGGGCACGCTAAACTTCGACATTAATGACGTGAAGGTTCTCGATCAGGATGATGGTCTGGTGTTTGGGCAATGGACGTTAACTCGCGACGCGGACAGACCAACCGGCTTGTTCACCTTGCATATGAAAAAAGGGACGGACGGTTGGAAGGTCGTCTCGGACCACACTAGCTCCGCCGCAAATTAAACGCCAATATTAATTTTGCCGCGGACGCACTCGTCATAATCTGCCGCCATTGCATGGCAAATCTCGCCAACAGTATAGTGGTTGCCGTCAATCTCGCGGACGGGCGTGACCTCTGCGGCTGTCCCAACGATGAAGCACTCCTCGAAATGGGGAATTTCAGCGGGATGGATATCTCTCTTGTGAACTTTAATACCGCGCTTTTCGGCAAGTTTGATGACCGTGTCATGGGTTATGCCTTCGAGTAGAATATCATTCGTCGGCGTGTGTAGCTCGCCATTCCGCGCGAAGAAAATATGCGCGCCCGTACATTCCGCGACGCGGCCTTTATAATCATACATGAGTGCATCGTCCCAGCCCGTCGCTTGAGCTTTGTCTTTGGCTAATGTGCAGATCATATAAAGGCCAGCAGCCTTGGATTTACATGGCGCAGAGCGGGGGTCAGGACGTATCCAATCTGAAATACACAGCCGAACACCTTGCATTTTGTCTGCGAAATAGCTCCCCCAGTGCCACGCGGCGACACCGAAGTGGATTTGGTTGTTCTTGGACGCCACGCCCATCATATCGGACCCGCGCCAGGCAAAGGGTCGAATATATGCATCGTTCAGACCAGTTTTTTCTAGGGTGTCTAAACAGGCCTGATCAATTTGCTCAACTGTGTAAGGGATTTCATAGCCCAAAAGCTTCGCGGACGTCTCTAGTCGTTTGCTGTGATCTGTCAGGCGGAAGATTTTCCCTGCGTAAGCGCGATTGCCTTCGAAAACGCATGATCCGTAATGCAAGGAATGCGTCAGCACGTGAATTTTAGTCTCGCGCCAATCCACAAAATCGCCATCTAGCCAGATGGCCCCGTCGCGGTCATGATAAGCCTTTTCAATCATGATGTTTCCCTTTTGACACTAGCGGTGAAGTGCGGACTCCTTGCCAGCACGTCTTTAACACGTCATTTATCGATTATGGCGGAAAAGTCATTGCTAAATATGCTGTTAATTGGGGTAATCAATCTATGAGCACGACATATCTTGACCGCGCAGACACGCATATTCTCATAATTGACGATGATGACCGTATTCGGGCGTTGCTCTCGCGATATTTGACAAAGCAAGGCTATCGCGCCAGCGCGGCCTCCGGGGCGGATGAAGCCCGCGTGAAAATGCAAGGATTGAAATTTGATCTACTTATTATTGATATTATGATGCCGGGCGAAGATGGTTTGAGCCTGACCAAGTCATTAAGACAGCATCATGATGTTCCTATCATTTTGCTAACGGCCCTGGGCGAGGCGGATCAGCGGATCGCAGGATTGCGTTCAGGCGCAGATGATTATCTACCAAAACCTTTCGAGCCGGAAGAACTCCTGTTGCGGATTGATAATATCTTCCGCCGCTCGGGAAAAAATCCAACGACGGAAAAGGTCGCTTTTGGTCCTTACATCTTTGACATGAACAATGGCATCTTGCGGAAAAACGGAAAGCAGATGAAATTGACAACAGGTGAGCAAACCTTGCTCGCATTGTTGGCCGGGCAATCCGGCGCCGTGGTTTCGAGGTATATTTTATCCGAAAACATTAAAGCCCAGTCAGAACGCGCGGTCGATGTTCAAATGACCCGCCTGCGGCGAAAGTTGGAAGATGACACGGCTGAGCCTCAATATCTTTTGACGGTGAGAGGCGAGGGATATCGTCTCGTGTCAGACGCAGTTTAATTCTTTAAATGTGGTCGCTCAGGAACATATTGCCGAAGTCAATTTTCTGGCGCGCCTTTCTGATTATCATATTACCCATTGTTATCATGCAGATGGTCGTGGCTTGGTTTTTCTTCAATGCGCATTGGGCGCGTGTGACCTCAAATTTATCGGATTCCGTGGCAGCCGATGTCGCGGTCGCGACACAGTTGTTCAAAGAAAACCCGACAGACGAAAATGCGCAAAAGCTCGATGCATTGCTGCGTCCTGATATGGAACTATCTGTTGTATTGCGTCCGGAAGATACGCTGCCAACCTCGACGAGGACTTCATTTTTTTCCAATTTAGACAAGACCTTACGCAATAGTCTTACAGAAGCCGTAGACGCGCCATTTTGGTTTGATACCACGCGATATCCCAATCATATTGATATCCGCGTGCAAGTAGATGAAGGCGTATTGCGTTTCATAGCTGCGCGCGAGCGCGTGTTTGCGCCAACGGGCTATGTCTTTATTTTCTGGTTGATTACGGCCACCGTGGTGTTGTCCTTGATTTCAATCCTGTTTATCCGCAGGCAGTCTGAGCCCATTAAAGAACTCGCCGATGCGGCTGCCGCTTTTGGTAAGGGGCAGGATATCTCTGGTTTTAAACCGCGCGGCGCCTCAGAGGTCAGAATGGCGGGGCAGAGTTTCTTGAAAATGCGCCGCCGTATCCGTCGACATTTGGAGCAAAGAACGCTCATGCTCGCCGGGGTTTCGCACGACCTTAGGACGCCTCTCACGCGGTTGAAGTTACAGCTCGCAATGCAAGACGACACGGAAGATACGCGAGCGGCGCGCCGAGACGTTGATGAAATGGAAGCGATGTTGACAGGGTATCTCGACTTTGCGCGGGGCATGGGGAAAGAAAAACCCGAAACGATAAAGCTCTCGGGGTTCATCTCGCAGGCGGTCAGGGGTCGCGAAATCGACGTGCGAGAATTTGAGGACAGAGATATTTCTATTCGCCCCCTCATGCTTAAACGGTGTTTGCAAAATTTGATTAGCAATGCTCTGAAATATGGACAGACCTGCGTGCTGTCGATTGAGGAGGCCGATGGGTTTTTATACATTGCCATCGATGATGATGGTCCAGGAATCCCGCCCAGCCAGCGCCAAAACGCCTTTAAGGCTTTCCAAAGATTAGATGAAGCTAGAAATCAAAATACGGAAGGTGTTGGCTTAGGGCTCTCAATTTCGCAGGATATAGCTCAGCTACATGGCGGGACGATTTTACTCTCAGATAGCGATTTGGGAGGCCTGAAGGCGACCCTGCGTCTGCCATTATAAGCTCGTCTTAAACACTCTAGTTCCAAACAAGCTTGTTTTAACCTGCGAGTTCCTTTGCGCGCGCAAAAGCGGCCCGAACCGTTGCAATCATCATTTTGGATAACCCGCCATCTTCGCCCATTAAGACATCCAAAGCGGCCTGAGTCGTCCCGTTAGGGGATGTCACATTTTTGCGTAAAACATCCGGCCCTTCGTGGGTGGCTTCCAGTAATTTCGCAGCGCCAATAATTGTCTCTCGCGCGAGTTTTGCCGCGACATCCGCAGGCAAACCCAAATCTATCGCGCCGACTTCGAGCGCTTCGACCAAATGAAAGACATAAGCAGGTCCGGAGCCCGATACGGCGGTAACGGCATTTAACTCGGCTTCGCTGCTGACATAGACAACCTCTCCGCCAGGTTTAAGTAGGGCCTCGGCTTCGGCCAAAGTGGCTTTGGATAGCGCTGGATCCGCGAAAATTGCGCTGACGCCTGCCCCAATAGAGGCGGGAGTATTGGGCATAGTTCTCACGACAATTCTGTCCTCTAAAACCGCATTTAAGCTGCGCAAACTGGTGCCCGCCAAAATAGAAATGATAGTCGCTTTGGGAGAGAGAGAGGTGGCGATTTCGGGGCCGAGACGCTCAAACATTTGCGGTTTTATGGCCAAAAGAACTGTTTTGACGGACGTAGGAATGTCTTGGGCGGTCGTGATGTGCTTTGCGCCTCGCTCAATCGCGAATATGGCTTGCGGCCCCGGGCTCGGGTCTAAAATAACGAGCTTGCGCGGGGCCACGAGGCCCGACTCGAGCCATCCGCTCAATAGCGCCCCGCCCATTTTTCCGGCGCCGACAAGTAGGTGGGTCCCAGCCATTAGGGTTGCGCCGCGAGATCGACCAATGCACTTGTCAGCGCGTCCTCAGGGGATTTTCCGGCCCAGATTACATATTGGCACGCTGGGTAACCTCGTTCGGCGGCATCGAGCGCATGGGCCAGCATATCCATGCCTTGTTCTGTGCCAAGCTTGGCTCCGCCGCGTAGAGAGGCTGCGTCACGGTAAACGAGGCATCGGTTTTTATCCCAATAATCAAAGTGGCCGGAGGCCAAACGCTCATTTAGCAAACTCATAAGACGGCAAATATCATCCGATCGCCCGCCCGGCATACGCCCTTCAAAGAGAAGAAAGACTTGGACCTGTTCGGTAGCGGCATTCCATGTGAGCGAGACATCATGCTCGCACCAAAGGCCGGGGAGCGTGATTTGCAGCTCGTTAATATCGACATTTTCGTGGTCATAGCCCTCGGCGATACAGATGCGTTTAAACACCTCTATCGGATTTTGCCGAACCCCAATGGACCCCGAAAGGGTTGGGCTTGGGCGGATATGACGTTGATCAGCGTAAGACATATGTTCTCGGTGAATCAGTGTAACTCTCATAGATAAGCTATGGAGATGCGCGATTCCCGCAAGCCCTTATAGGCGCAGTCGTGTTGATAACCTAAAATTGGGTGATTTATTCGTAAATATGCAATGAATATACACATTTAACGTGGATAAAGCTTGATGAAATTCTGACCTTCTCGGGCGCGAACCTCTCCGCTCTCGTAAAATATACGCCCATTTACATCCGTGAGCGAAATAGAAAGAAACGGTGCTGGCACGTATGGATCAAAATATGTGCTATCCGTCGTGAGGGTAAAAGGCACGCGCGTTTCCATGCCGCGCAAAAGAAGCGTTTGCTCCGCCAGAACAGGGTTCGCGTTAAAATCGCCTCTATCTTGGGTGAGCTTTATACGCATTCTCGCTTGCCCTGGGATGCCAATCACCGGATCGAATGTGGCCTCACCTTGGATCAAGGTTTGCGCCATCAAATCTGGATTCAAATTGACGCCTCGCTTTGTGTCCTTGCCTTGCCGAAGGCCGACAAGCCCAATTGCGTAATCTATGTCCGGTCCATTATATCCGGTCGGGCTGTTCATCACAAAAATCTTTCGGCCCGCACCGTCCGTGATCCAGGCTTTTAGAGATAAATCTGGTACGCTGGGCCGATCCCAGAGACCACGTTGCAGTTCGAATTTTATATGGCCGTCTTCAAGAAAGGCTGGACGTGCGATTTGCGCGACAAGTTC
>CALDTL010000217.1 GCA_937923965.1 uncultured Caulobacterales bacterium | reverse complement strand
TATGGATCCAGAATATGGCGGGCAGGGCATGCCGGGCATGTTGCAAATCGCCGCCAGCGAAATGTGGACATCGTCTAATATGGCCTTCGCTATGTATCCGGGCCTCACCGGCGGCGCGATCAAGGCTATCCAAGTCGGCGGGACGCCAGAGCAAAAACAGACTTACCTGCCGAAGATGATGTCCGGCGAATGGACGGGGACAATGAACCTCACGGAGCCGCATTGCGGAACAGACCTCGGGATGTTGAAAACGAAAGCGGTCCCCAATGGCGACGGCACATATAAAATCTCCGGCCAGAAGATTTTTATCTCCGCAGGTGAACACGATATGGCCGATAACATTGTCCACCTTGTCTTGGCCCGTATCGAAGGCGCGCCCGCTGGAACCAAAGGTATCTCTCTCTTTATTGTGCCGAAATTCAAGTTAGACGAAAATGAAAATCCAGGCGAGCGCAATACAGTTTCTTGCGGCTCTATCGAAGAAAAAATGGGCATCCACGGGAACTCAACCTGCGTCATGAATTACGACGACGCTGAAGGTTACCTCATTGGCGACGAGAATAAAGGTCTGCGCGTTATGTTCGTGATGATGAACGAAGCCCGTATCGGTGTTGGCTTGCAAGGTCTCGGCCAGTCCGAAGTCGCCTATCAGAACGCCGCGATTTACGCGAAAGACCGCATTCAGGGCCGCGCGCTGACCGGGCCGAAACAAGAAGATAAAGCTGCTGACCCTATCATCGTTCACCCCGATGTGCGCCGCATGTTGATGGAAACAAAAGCCTTCAATGAGGCAGGCCGTGCCTTGATCTATTGGGCGGCAAAACATGAGGATATGGAGAAACATTCCGGCGATGAAAAACTCGCGGAAAAATGCGATGATTATCTTGGCCTGCTGACGCCTGTCGTTAAAGGCTATCTCACGGATATGTCGATGAAGACGACCATTGATTGCCAGCAAATCTTCGGCGGTCACGGTTTTGTCGAAGAATGGGGCATGAGCCAATTTGTTCGCGATAATCGTATTGCGCTGATCTATGAAGGCGCCAATGGTATCCAAGCGCTTGACCTGGTGGGCCGTAAACTCGCCCGAAATGGTGGCCGCGCGTTGATGACGCTTAACCAAGAAATATCGGCGTTCCTCGCAGAGAATAAAGACAATGAAAGCCTAGGCGAATTTATGGGCGGTCTTGGCGATGCCCAGAAAAAGCTGACCGAAGCCACCATGTGGTTGATGCAAAACGGCATGTCCGACCCGAATAATGCGGGCGCAGGGTCTGTCGATTATATGCACATGCTGGGCCTTGCGACGCTTGCTTATATGTGGGCGAAAATGGCGGTTGTGGCGCAAGCGAAAATTGATGATGGGTCTAATGATCAATTCTATCCGAATAAGATCATCACAGGCCGTTATTTCATGCTCCGTATGCTCCCGATGCTCGATAGCCATTTGGCGAAAATCAAAACAGGCGCAGAGCCTGTCATGGCGCTGGAAGCAGCGGCGTTTTAAGAAACTCTATGTCTGTTGAGACAGAAATAGTTTTTCACGATGCTACTATTATGAAGGCCGACCTTATTGGTCGCCCTGTGGTAATTACGCTAAAAGACAGAAACGGAATACAGCATATTTCCTGCGTAAATGTTGAGAAGGTAGTGGTGAATAGATCTGAAAACTGGGGTCCATCGTCCCAAGTTCTATCTCTCAATCAAACTAAGCATGAAGTTACCATCCAAATGCAAAATGGCGTTGTTCTACGATTGTTGGGCAGCAAACCCATTGAAATGAAAACTCAAAACGCAAATTAAATAACGGGAGACACCCAAATGGCAAAAGCTGCAATCGATTTTAAAAATCCAGACTGGTATAATGAGGAAGATATCAACATCTTCCGTGAGGCCGTGAATGGTTTCTACACGCGCGAGATGGCGCCGCATTCAGAAAGCTTTCGCAAGAACAAAAAAGTCGACCGCAAATATTGGAATATGGCCGGCGAAATGGGCCTGTTGAATTGCGCGATCCCGGAAGAATATGGCGGGGGCGGCGGCGATTATCGCCATGAAATGATCATCATGGAAGAGCTGGTGAAAGCCAATGTCGACGGCTTTGGTCTCTCGCTCCATAACGCCATTGTTGCCCCTTATATTCTGCATTACGGCACAGAAGAGCAGAAGCAAAAATGGCTTCCTCGCATGGCCAGCGGCGAGCTTGTCGGCGCAATTGCCATGTCAGAGCCGGGTACAGGGTCGGACCTGCAGAACGTCAAAACCAACGCCAAGAGAGACGGCAATGGCTGGATTATTAATGGCTCTAAAACCTTCATCACAAATGGCGGCACCGCGAACCTGATTATCATTGTCGCGGAT
Source organism: uncultured Caulobacterales bacterium (assembly GCA_937923965.1). Taxonomy (GTDB): domain Bacteria; phylum Pseudomonadota; class Alphaproteobacteria; order Caulobacterales; family Maricaulaceae; genus Litorimonas. The sequence continues at coordinate 1,849 of CALDTL010000217.1, read as the reverse complement.
ACTGGCGGCGAAGGGAAATTTGCGAAATCGCTTTTCGTTGTGGAAACGGACGACCTCGAAGGTTTCCGCCGTGGACGTATCCTCGACAAGGTTGGGATGGACGCGCAAGATACCGCCGAGCTGTTTTTTGACGATATGAAAGTGCCTGCCGATGCGCTGCTGGGCTCTGATACCGGCCAAGGCTTTATTCAGCTCATGCAAGAGCTCCCGCAAGAGCGCCTCAACATTGCCGTGCAAGGCGTGGCGCAAATGGAAGCCGCGCTGGAGACAACCATCGAATATGTCAAAGAGCGTAAAGCTTTCGGCAAGCCAATTCTAGGTTTCCAAAATACGCAATTTGAACTCGCGGAATGTAAGACGATTGTCCATATCGCCAAGACGTTCACCTATGACTGTGTTGATAAACATTTGCGCGGCGAGCTGGATACGGTCACCGCGTCTATGGCGAAATATTGGGTCACGGATAAGGAATGCGAAGTGATTGACCGCTGCCTGCAGCTTCACGGCGGATATGGATTCATGAATGAATATCGCATTGGCCGCATGTATCGCGACAGCCGCGTGCAGAAGATTTACGGCGGCACCAACGAGATCATGAAAATGGTCATCGCGCGGTCGCTTTAAACACAGAAGTCACACCGTCGTGGCGCGCAGTTTCACCCGGTGCCCATCCCGTGAAGTCTGCGCCGCCCATCAACACGTCCTTGATTTATCACCTTCACGGAATAGGCACCGGGCGGGCCTTGCCTGCGGCGGTGTGACGTGTAGGTGAAGTTATGTCCTACCCGCCGCCCTATTATCTCGACGATAATCCGGAATACACCAACCGAATTATCGACACCTATGGCTTCCCGCTACTGACCTCATCAAATGTTGAGGGGCCGCTGGCGACGCACCTCCCCATGGAACGAGAGGGGGAGTTTCTTTACGGACATTTGGCGGCGAATAATCCGATGACGCAATTCATCGGAACGAGCATGATCTTCCTCGCAGCCTTTCATGGCCCGCATGATTATGTCTCGGCGGCGCTTTATGACAAACCTGAAAAATCAGTACCGACGTGGGATTACACGGCGGTGCATGTTCACGGCACAACGCGCGCGCTCTCGCCCGAAGAAAGCGTTGAGCGTATGCAGGATTTGATAGAGCGGTATGAACCTGAAGACGCTTGGGCAATGGAAGACGCGGCCAAATATGGCTCGCGCTTATTTTCGAATATTCTCTATTTCGAAATGCGCATGGACAGCGTGCGCGGCATCCGTAAATTGAGCCAGAATAAAGACGCCGAAACACAAGGGCGTATTATCGCGGACCTGCGCGCTAAAGGAAATGACGATCTCGCCGATGAGGTCGAGTTGATAAGGAAATCATGATGGAAAAACTAACTTACGACTTCAAAGACGGTGTTGCGACAATCACGATGGATGATGGCAAAGCCAATGCGCTCGGCGCGCAGACTTGGGCGGAATTAAATCAAGCTTTAGATATGGCCAAGAAAGACGATGCCATTGTCATCATTACGGGCCGCGAGGGCATGATGTCCGGCGGTTTTGATCTCAAGGAGATGGGCAGCGGTCCGCAAGATGCTTTGGAGCTGACATCTAAAGGTTCAAAATTTGCCCGCCGCGTCATGTCTCACCCGCGCCCCGTCATCATGGCGGCCACAGGCCACACCATTGCAATGGGCGCTTTCCTTTCGCTGGCCTGCGATTATTCCATGATCAAAGCGGGACCTTATAAGATTGGCCTGAATGAGACTCTCATCGGAATGACCATGCACAATTTCGGTATTGAGCTTGCGCGCGAGACGCTCAACAAAAGCCACTTTAATCGCTGCGTGATTAACGGC
>CALDTL010000216.1 GCA_937923965.1 uncultured Caulobacterales bacterium | reverse complement strand
CGATTCTCGGAAATGCGTTTTTGACCCGCCTCCGAATTTGCAAATTTCACAAACGCTTTCTGAAAGCTATTCCCGTTCAGCGCTTCGATTATGTAGAAAACCTGCGTCGTATCTTCTTTGTTTGCGATCAAATTTCGAAAGTGCCGGAGGGCCTTTAGAGGACGCCGCCGACGTTTTTCGAATGATTTTAGGTTATAAAGGGCTTCGGTCATGCAATTTTGTTAGCACAAAAAGAGCGTTTAGGCTATAGCGTGTTTGCATAATGGATATGCATTCCGTAACTGTAAGAGCCTCCAATGATCCTTCGAAACACCTTAATCGCATCGACCGGACTCTGGCTTGCAGCTTGCGGCGCGGAGACCGGCGGTGATGTCCGTGTTATTAAAGCCAATATCATCACGATGGACGCTAACAATCCGCGTGCCGCTTTTATGGCGATAGACGGCTCTGATATTGTCGCCGTGGGAGGCGGGGACGTGGCCGCAGATTATCCCAAGGCGGAGCTGTTGGATATGTCCGGCCAGACTATATTGCCCGGCTTTATTGATAGCCATGTGCATGTGCGGGAATTGGGGATGGACCGCATTAAGGCCAACCTTGTCGGCGTTGAAAATGTTAAAGATATCGTCGCCCGGCTGCAGGCGAGGTTTCCGAACCCGAAGCCCGGCGTTTGGTTAATTGGGCAGGGGTGGGACGAGGGAGCCTTTGCCACGCGGGGCTATCCTGACCGCGCCGCTTTAGATGCGGCATTTCCAGATAACCCTGTGGCGCTCGAAAGCCTGCATGGGTTCGGCGGATTTTATAACGGGACCGCCCTGGAGATTGCCGGTGTCTCTGCCGAAACGCTTGATCCCGAGGTTGGAGATATCTTGCGCCGCGAGGACAGCAGCCCGACAGGTGTGATGTTGACCTTGGCGCAGGATTTGGTCGATCAACATATCCCAAAACCAGATCAGGCCAAATTGCAGGAAGCCATCCTCGCAGGATTGACCGAGATGGCGCACGCTGGAGTTACCTCCATTCATGAAGCAGGCATGACAACCGCCGATGTGATGGCCTTTCGTCATTTAGCCGATCGCGGTGAGTTACCTATCCGAGTCTACGGATTGCTCGATGGAAATGATAAGGCGTTGATGGAGACGTGGTTTTCCTATGGTATCATGGATGATCCCGACGATTGGATGGATATTCGCGGTATCAAAGTATTTTACGATGGATCGCTGGGGTCGCGGACGGCCTTATTGGCGGAGCCTTATTCTGATGCGCCGGACGCCGCCCGGCCCACCGAACGCATTTCGCCCGATGACCTTCAAACACTTGCAAACCGCGCCGCAGAAACGGGTTACCAAATGGCCGTTCATGCGATTGGGGATGAAGGAAATAATCGGACGCTCAATATCTATGAGCAGGCCTTACAAGACAACACAAAGGCGCGCTGGCGGATTGAACATGCGCAAGTCGTTCTGCCAGATTATTATGACCGCGCCGCAAAACTTGGGGTTTTATCCTCCATGCAATCCTCTCACGCGGTAGGCGATAGCGCTTGGGCGGAGGACCGCGTTGGGCCCGACCGCATTAAACATGCTTATGCGTGGCAAACAATATTGGAATCGGGCGGGGCGCTCATGCTGAACTCCGACTTGCCGGGGGAGCCTTGGACACCGATGGAGACGCTATATTTTGCCGTGACGCGCCAAAAGCTGGACGGAACGCCGGCAAATGGCTGGTATGCCGATCAGGCCCTCAGCGTGGAAGAGGCGCTAAAAGCGATGACGATTACGAATGCTTATGGCGCTTTTCAGGACGGCACCATTGGGTCGCTCGAAACCGGCAAGCGCGCCGACTTCGTAGTGCTTGATCAAGACCCGCACAAGGTTACCCCTTCCGCGTTAAAAGATATCAAAGTCAACATGACTTGGGTGAATGGTCAACCCGTTAGCCACCGGGACTAGGCGTTGTAATTTGGGCGCGCTTTCATCCGGTCATGCCACGCGAGGAGGGCCGTTTGGTCGTCTTGCGGATAAACTTTCACCCACCGGCCAAAGTCCACAACAATCGTGGCTGTAATATCGGCGACTGAATAGCTATCACCCGCGACAAATTCATTGACGGATAGCTGCCGATTTAAAGTCTTGAAGAACCACCCCAGCTTCATGAGTCCGCGCTCTGCGAGTTCAGGGATTTGCGGGATGTTTTTCGGTCCGGGCAGGGCGCGGTCTTTCATTGCCGGAGAGCTGTTGCGCAGCGCTTCGGCGGCAGACATTAGCCCGCCCATCTCGCAGCGCCAATTCCATGTTGCAATTTGCGCTTTCTCCATCGGTGTGGTGCCGAGCAATGGCGGATTGGGATAGAGCGCTTCGAGATAGGCGGAAATTCCTGCGTTTTCCGTAAGAACATCGCCATCTTCCGTAACCAAAGCGGGGACCGTGCAGCCCGGATTGATTTTGCGAAAACTCTCGCTCAACTGCTCGCCCTTGGTCAAATCGACTTGAATATTCTCATAGTCGATACCCTTTTCCGATAGGAACATACGCGTGCGGCGCGGGCTCGGGGCCGTCGTGCAATCATAGAGTTTTATCATGGTTAGTCCCTGTCTTGATTTTGCGCTACAGTATGGCTCGCGGCGCAGCAATCAAGTCACTTATCTGGCAGGGCGTTATTATCTGGCATGACGTTATTCTAGTAGGCCGCGCAAGTCTCTGAGGCGTTTATATCACGCCCTCTTAATGGCCCCAGTGTCTATCGGACACTTAATTCTTTTTTGATTGCGCCAAATGCTCCTCAACCCCGTGAAAAAAATGGTCGGGTTTGACATCGAAGATTTTGCAGAAACTCCAGAGACGGCTTGCGCCGATACGGTTTGTTCCGCGTTCATATTTTTGGACTTGTTGAAAAGTGACCCCAACTTGATTGGCGAGCTTAGACTGGGTTAACCCGGCCGATTTACGCAAAGCTTTCAATTGCGCTCCCACAAATTCATCGACTTCTGTTGCGGTTCGCACATCTTGTTTCACAATTGACCCCTTGGAAAACCCGTATAATGCATGAGGTAGCCATCGCGTCTGAACTCGAGCTGAACCGATTGAGATTGTAATGGCGGGTGTGTAATGGCAATTGCCCAATCACCCTTTGCCACCCAACTTTTTGCCACCCATTTTTAACGAGGTCCAATCATGTGCGAGACAATTGCTATAAAAGCTATTCTCACCCCGCGCCCGAAAGATATTGGCGATTTTGAGGTTCGGCGGGCCATTCCGACGGTGCAACATCGCGCAATCGGGCCTTGGGTTTTCTTTGACCATTTTGGTCCCGTAGAATTTGCACCGGGTGAGGGTATGAATGTCCGGCCCCACCCGCACATTAATTTGGCGACGGTAACATATCTGTTTGAGGGCGAGATTTACCACCGCGATAGTTTGGGGAATGCGCTAGCGATAGAGCCTGGCGGTATTAATTTGATGGTAGCGGGGAAAGGCATTACCCATTCCGAGCGCACACGCGATGCCCTGCGCGCGAGCGGATACAAGCTGCATGGTCTCCAACTTTGGCATGCCCTGCCCGAGGCGGATGAAGAGACTGATCCCGCGTTTTATCACCATCCGGCATCAGATATTCCGCAAGTTGATGTGAACGGCGCGGCAGTGCGCGTGATGATGGGATCGGCTTACGGTGTGACTTCGCCTGTTAAAACATTCTCTGAAAATCTGTACATCGAGGCTGATCTGAAGGCAGGCGAGAGCCTAGAACTGCCAAGGACGGAAGAGCGCGGCATTTATGTGGTGAAAGGCGAGTTGGATATTCACGGCGAAGCCGCGCCGATTTTCTCGATGTCGATTTTAAATGATGGGGCAAAGATCGTGACGGCAAAGGGCGATACGCGTTTTGCTCTGATTGGCGGGGCGCATTTGGGTCATCGGCATATGGAATGGAACTTCATCTCCAGCCGAAAAGCGAGAATAGATCAAGCCAAAGACGATTGGCGAGAGGGCCGTTTTGCGAAAGTTGTCGGGGATGAAGAGGAGTATATCCCGCTATAGGGGATCCGCTGAAATCCAAAACTCACGATTATTCCGGCGTGTTTCCACATTTGCAGTCAAATATTTCAGAGAGTTAGCTCTCGGCTTCCCCCAATTGCAGAAACATAATCCTCACTTTCCAAACCTGTGTCATATTTAAATGGTTCTTTCAGACATAGGACAGGTGAGCGCTTATTTGCTGGTCTGGGGGACGGCGGGCTTGAGCGTCTGGGCTAAGAGCATCCAGAGGCCGGGGCTTTTGAGCTGAGAGTAGACTGCTTTGTCTTAAACCGGGTCTTGTTCAATAAAACGAGCAATTCTGACCGGAAGGCAAAACTGCAGGACCCCCTACCGGTTCATCAAAAACTGCTGCCGCGGAGTTAGCCTTTGCGAGAAACATTACACTTATTCGGT
>CALDTL010000215.1 GCA_937923965.1 uncultured Caulobacterales bacterium | reverse complement strand
AACCGCTCGGTTTTCTTGCGCCGCCTTTATTTGACCGCCAATTGTCGTCAGCCCGATATACCGCCTAAAGCCGAATTTAATTGCGCAAGAGCACTCGCCAGATCGGCGTCGGTTTCAACGATCTGTTCACGGATTTGAATGAGAGTTCGTTGTCCATCAAGAATATCGATAAAGCCCGCAAGACCTTCTCGGTATAGCGCCTCTAGCTGGTTGTAAGCAGATTGGCTACGTTCACCGGCGCTTTCCAAGGCAGTTCGCCGCTGTTCTAGAGCCCGCACCGTCACAAGAGCTGTTTCGACCTCAGCCTGTGCCTGCAAGAGGACTGCTTTATACTCTGTAAGCGCCAGCTGCGCACGGGCCTCTTGGGCTTCCACTTCAAGTTTTCTGCGACCGAAATCGAAAATAGGTATATCAATGAGGGCCGCCAGAGACAATGAGACCACCTCGCGTGTATCGCCTCCCAATGCTGACAGCGTTCCAGGAAGTCGTAGTGATGGCAGCAGGTCTGCTCGCTCCGCGCCAATCAACTCTGAAGCCGCTAAGAGTTCCGCTTCGGCCTGACGCACATCGGCACGCTGCCGCAATAAATCTGCAGGAACACCCAGTTCTACTGTCCCTGAAAAGCTAGGGATAGTCACATCAGACTCGCCGTCATATACGCGAGAACTCGGCGGATCTCCGCTTAAAACCGAGAGCGAATAAGCTGCATCTTTAAGGGCCGCTTCAAATAAACCCCGCTGACCTGTAGATCGGGCTAAGTCAGCAGCAGCCCGATCCACATCAAGTGCGGGCGAAAGTCCCGCCCGGAAACGAGCATCAACAATCTCCAGCGTTTGACGTTGCAAATCTAAAGTCTCATCCAGAAGCGCTAACCGAGTTCCCGCTCGTCGCAGCGTGATATACTCTAGCACAACGGTCTCAATGATGAGGCGTTGAATATCTTCGACATTTAAGGAGGCTGCGTTCAAGCTTGCTAAAGCCGCATCGCGTCGGGATTTATTCCCCCCTGCAATGTCGAGATCAAAAGTACCTGTCACGCCGGCGGTTGCATCAGCGGAAACATCTCCGCCCCCAAGGCTCACGGCGCCCAAATTCGTGTTAAAAAACCCGTCAAGGCTTGGCATAAGAATGGTTTCGGAGATACCGAGTTGGGCGCGGGCAATCTCCAGCCTTTCAATCGCGCCAGTGATACTCAAATTATTCGTCCGCGCGCGCTCAACTATAGCATTTAGCTTTGGGTCATTATAGTTTTCATACCATAAAGCACTTTCACCTATGGATTTCAGAGGCGCACCAATGTCGGCCTCCAACCCATTCTCAAAACTAGGCTCCACAGATAACTCTGGTATAGGCGCATCCGTGACGGATAAGCTTGCACAGCCGGATAAAACACTCGTCAAAAAGAGAGCACAAAGCGAAAATTGTCTCGTCACACCGCTACTCCGCCGGCTCTGAGACAGGTGTTGAATTCGGCATGTGTAGTTTATCTCGCGATTTTGCGACGCTATCAGGTCCGAGGCTTGCCACGAATTGGTAAAGGGCAGGTGCCAAGAATAGCGTGAAAACAGCCGAGAGGCCTAGGCCACCAAATACTACCCAACCGATGGCTTCTCGCGCTTCTGCGCCGGCACCATCTGACAAAATAAGAGGCAGGGCCCCAAGGACGGTCGAAATCACCGTCATAGAGATAGGCCGAAGACGGATCATAGCGGCTTCATAGGAGGCCTCTTTTATCGTCAATCCGTCGAGGCGCAATTGGTCCGCGAACTCGACGAGCAAAACTCCGTTTTTCGCCATCAAACCAATCAAGAGTACAAGTCCAATTTGCGAATAAATATTGAGAGATATCCCTGACAGATAAAGCGCATAACTTGCAGCCGCCAAAGCGAAAGGTACCGTCAGTATAACCACTAACGGGCTTCTTAGGCTTTCAAACTGCGCCACCAGGACAAGGAAAACGATCGCAAAGGCAAAGATATAAGTGATCATCAAATCGCGTGAAGACTCGTTGAGAGTCTCGGCGTCCCCTTGTAGGATAAAGCCAATTCCGTCGGGTAGGGTTTCATCCGCAATACGTTCAAATTCTATGATGGCTTCTGCAAGTGAGTAGCCGTCCACTATATCGGCTTCAAACTCAATTGCGCGGCGTTGTTCCACGCGCTCAAGTTCTGCGGCCACGCCTTCTTCAACGAGATTTGTGAGCACGGATAAGGGTACAAGATTATTATCCGTGGAGCGAACGAAGAGATTTTGTAAATCAACAGGAGACTGTATCGCTGCAGTCCGAGCGCCAATTACAATAGGTATAGACTCATCAAAGACATTTAAATCAACAATGTTATCGCCTTCGACCATAGTCCGAAGCGTACGTGCAATCTCATCAAGAGGCACATTCAAGTCTGCCGCCCGGTTTCGGTCAATTTTAACCGACAGCTGCGGTTGAGTCGGTTTGTAAGAAATATCAGGTCTTTCTAAAATCTCTGAGTCTGTCTCGACGGCGTCACTCACCCGTCTTGCCGCGAGATAAATATCTTCATACTCCGGCCCCGTCAGCGCGACATCAAGCGTACCGCCGCGGTTACCACCTCGCCGCCCCGGCAGGCTACTCGGCCCGAAGACAAAAGCCCGGACGCCCGGGATTTCTGACAGGGGCCCCCGTAAAGCCGAAACCAGATCCTGTTGGCTCATGTCGCGTTCGTCCCAAGGCGCGAGTGTGGCCTCAGAGGACACTAAATTTGGATCAAATCGCCCGACAATAGTCAGTAAGGACTCGATTTCTCCGCCATCGATGAAGGGTTGCAGGATTTCTTCAATCGCGTCGGCTTGGCGTTCCATATAGGTCAAGCCTACTCCGTCTGGACCTCGCGCAAATATACGAACGCTGCCTCGATCTTCAGAGGGCACGAGCTGTTGATCAAGGTCACCATAAGCAAAATAAGCCCCGCTAGCCGCGCAGAATGAGATGAAAATTGTCAGGACAGGCCACTTCAAACATAATCGCAGCAGTCCTCCATAAGCGTGCCGCAGCTTATTCCCGATGCGTTGCAGAATCGTGGTTCGTGTTGTGTTGCGAAAGGTCAGGCGCGAAGAAATAGCAGGCCCGAGAGTGAGAGCGACGACGGAGCTCAGGATGACAGCCACCGCAAGCACGAAGCCAAACTCTCGGAATAATCGCCCCACCGTTGAAGGTAAAAATGAAATGGGGACAAACACGGCCACCAGAACAACAGTCGTCGCGACGACCGCAAAGAAGACTTGCTGCGTCCCTCTGGCCGCCGCTTCACGTTTATCATACCCCTCTGTTTGCTTGCGTTGAATATTCTCGAGCACCACAATCGCGTCGTCCACAATGAGGCCCGTCGCCAGCACAAGCGCGAGCAGCGTGATAAGATTAATAGAAAAGCCCATCATCCATATGCCCGCAAGTGTCCCGATTAAAGCAATGGGGATAGCAATGGCGGGCACCAGCGTTGCTTTCCATGATCCTAAGAATACCCAAATTGCCAAAATCACAATAGACGTCGTAATCAGCAAAGTGGTGAACACTTCTTTGACAGATGTACGGATAAATACCGAGGAGTCAGAGAGTACTACGAGCTGGGCCCCTTCCAGACGTTTGTTAAGCTGGGCGACGCGATCATTGACCGCGTCTGCGATTTGAATCGTATTGGATTGCGCGCGCCTAACCACACCGACGCCAATGACTGGGGCTCCGTTTAGACGCAACAAATTGGTTGGGTCTTCAGGTGCCAGCAGCACATCCGCAACCTCGCCCACTCGGACTTCACCTGAGACAACGATATTCTTAATAGACTCCGCTGTGGCCGCGGTAGCTTCTGCCCGGACAATGAGTTGCTGATCGGTTGACCCGAAACTGCCGACAGGCACGTCAAAAGGAGCCTGACGCAATGCATTAGAGACATCCGTTGTGGTCAGACCAAATCGATTGAGCCGCAGCGGGTCAATTACCACGCGCATTTGGGTTTCCCTAGTTCCAAAGGGTTGTAAGCTGGCAACGCCATCGATCGCCAGCAATTCTGGCGAGACGTCTCGGTCGATCAAACGACTGAGTTCAGCCTCGCGCAGACCCTGACCCACAAGGGCCACAGTCATAATCGCTCGGGCGTCGTTGTCCGCCTTGGTAACAAAAAGGTTTTCTAAACGGTCGGGCAGACCGCGCGTGACTTGATTAACAGCCTCGCGCACATCGGCGGCGGCGGTATCCAAATCCGTTCCGGGTGAAAACTCCAGACGGATCCGCGTGCTGTTCTCTTCACTGTTAGCTCGGATATCCCGAACACCCGCAACGCGTGAAACCGCGCTCTCGAGGACACTTGTGACCTCCGCATCCATTGTTTCTGGCGCAGCCCCCGGCAAAGATGCGCGCACAGTCACGATTGGACGGTCCACATCGGGCAGTTCCCGAACCTCAAGCCCAAACAAGGCCGCAATCCCGGCCATAACAATCAAAATATTGATAACGCCAATCAATAGCGGACGTCGAACGGCGAGAGAGGACAGCCCTTGACCTTTGGCAGACAGATCCATCCTAACCCCCTGGTGAGATGAGGCTATCTACGGCGCCAATTTCAATTACCTCTTTTGGCGCATTGATAACAACGACCGCGCTGCCTTCACGTACTTTTTGAACGCCCTCCGTAACAATTGACGTCTTCTCGGAAATGTCGCCGCGGACTAGTACAGACCCTTGTCGGCGAGATACAACATCAACGGGTTTGCGCACAGCTTTCCCATCTTCCACAGCCCATATATAAGGGCCGTCACCACCATAAGAAATGGCCGCTTCCGGCACCTGAGGCAAGCGTTCGCCGTCTTGGGAAAACTCGATTCGAAAACTCATGCCAGGGCGTAATCGATCCTCTGAATTATCGACCACAGCGCGCACAATAAAGCTTCTCGTGACGGGATCGACGCCGCTATCTATATATCCGATTTTGGCGGTAACAGCCTCGCCTGCCAGCGCAAAAGGACGGATTGAGATTTCATCGCCGGGGTTAAGCGCCCCAAAGATCTGCTCCGGCACAGAGAAATCGACGAGCAACTTTGAGCGATCATCAAGCCGCGTGATTTCAGTTTGCGAACCAATTCGCGCCCCTGCATCAATTGTGCTTAGACCGACATAACCCGTGAAAGGCGCCACCACTTTGCGCTGCATTAATCGATCTTTGGCAAGGTCTAAGTCGATACGGGCAGCTTCGAGCGCAGTTTTTGCTACGTCAATTTGGCTATCTGAAATTGCGCCCGGCACATCAATCCGGTCATATCTGTCCAACAATTGCTCAGCATCACGCACAGCGACCTCTGCCCGTTTCACATCAAGCTGTTCAGACCGGTCCTCGAAGCTTAAGAGAGTCTGGCCTTTGCGAACACGCTGCCCGGGTGTGAACGAAACAGCCGTTACTTCTCCCGAAACCTCTGAAAAAATTCCCGCACTCGCGGACGCACGCGCCGTGCCGACAGTTTCAAATTTGTCGACATCAGACGCAAATTCTACAGTGTCGACGATAACTTTAATCGCGGGCGGACCGCCGAACGCACGCCCCTGACCAGATGTCGCTGGCTCCGAAGCCCCGCAAGCAGATAAACACAAAACTGCGCCAGCGCAAATGAGGCTGAAAGAACGAGATAACATAGTGCTAACCTGACTGAGTAATTTCTCACAGGGCTTTGCCCTACCTTGACTCTACGTTTCACAAAACGCCTTGGATGTGCCGCCAAGGACTAGTTTATTCTGTATGAAACAACGCCATTCGGGCCTAGGCCTTTGCAGGGCGCGCTTAGTGGAAACACCGGAACAAGGTGCTAACCTATCGCCCCTTGTTTAAATCAAATTCGGCAACGAACAACCTTCCCTCGCGGGTCAGCTTATAGGTCATGGTACGACCGGGCTCGATTGTGATGGACCAAATATTGGTCATGGAGGCTTCCAATCCATTTTCTTCAAAGATGTTCTTGGACACCTCATCGACAGGAAAGACCGCCCGCAAAGCTGTGCTCGTCTGCGCCGTGGCAACTCCGCCATATCCTGAGACGGGATCCGGCGTTCCATCCTTAAGGGTGTGCGCATGGCGAAAATCCAGAGCCTCACCCTCACTTTGCAGGCGTAAGGTCCAAATACGGCTTTCGTCAATGCCTACGGCCAAGGGAAGCACTGTGGTCTGATTGTCAGGACAGTTTACCGGACCCAGGCTCAATATCTCCTTGCGCCAGTCCTCGTCCTGCGGGTCCGTGCTTGTCACGCGCCCCTCAAAGGATTTCCCGCACAAGGACTGCAGATTGGATTGAAATTCAATCAACGGCGACTCACTCTGGTGTGCAGCACAGGCTGCAAGCCAAAAGCAAAAAGCCAAGAAGGAGAGGACTTTAAGTTTGCCCATCTTAGGCCGACGCCGCGCGCTCAATGTGAATAGCTTTGCCAGAGTAATTTTCGAGTCTCTCGATTAGCTCTATCTGTTTCACAGGTTTGCTGAGATAATCATTCATGCCAGCTGTCAAACACGCCTCTCGATCATCCTTCAAAGCGTGTCCGGTCAGGGCGATAATTGGTATGGGGCCCTGTCCCGACTCACTTTCAATAGCCCGTATTTTCCGCGTCGCTTGATATCCATCCATGACAGGCATAGAGACATCCATCAGTATAAGCGGAAAACGATTTGGGTCCTGGAGATAAAGGTTCACAGCTTCTTCTCCTGTATTAGCAAAAATGGGCATAAAAGGCGTCTCTGAGAGCATAAGTCTCACAACATCTTGGTTCAATGGAAAATCTTCCGCGACCAATATCTCTTGCTGACGTGTGGGAGGGGCCTGGAGTTCAGGCTTTTCCACGATAGGCGAAGGCGCAGCCTCCCGTTTGATTGGATTAGACAGCACCCGCACAATGGTATCAAAGAGGCGGCGCTCTCGAACCGGTTTGATCAAATAGCTATCAATTCCCATGCGTCCCAAGGCAGCTGTACTCACAGGTTGATCGCAAGACGACAGCATAATGATTTGAGGCGAGGCCAGAGTTGATGTTTGCATGACAAGCTGTGCAAATTCTTGACCATTCATACCCGGCATAAGGAAGTCCAAAAGAATAAGGTCAAAAGCCTGGTTTTTATCCTGAGCCGCGTGTATTTTAGAAAGGGCCTCGACGCCGTCAATGGCGGTTTCCGTTTCAAGCCCCCAAGCCCTCAACTGCTCAGTAAATAAGTCTCTATTCACGTGAATATCGTCAACAATTAGGGCCCGTTTACCCGCTACCAGATCAACATCAAAAGCTTCGGGTTTCACGTCATGATCAATGGGTAATGGCACCCGGAATCCAAAATTTGAGCCCTCCCCAAGTTTTGATTCAACATGCATTCGGCCGCCCATCATTTCTACGATGTGCTTAGAAATTGTCAGTCCTAATCCGGTGCCCCCGTAAAGCCGCGTGGTAGACCCATCAGCTTGGGTGAACTTTTCGAAAATTTTGTTCATTTTCTCCGGAGAAATTCCAATTCCTGTATCTTTGACGTCCACTGTGCAGACAGCCATGTTTCGGCTTTGCCGAATGTCGACATCTATAGTGATATGACCTTCCTCGGTAAACTTCACAGCATTACCCACCAAATTAGTCACCACCTGCCGAATGCGGCCGACATCTCCAATGAAATTCTTTGGTAAATCCGTTGGATAATTAATGATTAATTCGACGCCCTTCTCCTGAGCGGAACTTAGTAACAAGGACGTCACATCATTTATCGAAGATTTCAAGTCGAATGGAACGGGGTCAATTTCGAATGCACCGGCTTCGATTTTGGAAAAATCTAAAATATCATTGATGATGTTTAGTAAGGCCGATGCGGAATTGTTAATAACAGAAACAAATTCGCGTTGTCGGTCATTTATTTCAGAATTTCCTAGAAGTTCTGCCATGCCCAAAATGCCATTCATAGGCGTTCGGATTTCATGGCTCATATTTGCTAGAAATTCTGATTTTGCGTGTGAAGCTGCAATCGCCTCGTCTTTGGCCTGTTCTAGCTCTGCAGCTTTCTGACGGGCGTGCGTCACATCTTTAACGAAAGCTTGAATCCTTATCGCCTTGCCTTGAACATCACGGATAATTTCACCGGACGTGGCCACCCATCGAATCTCGCCTTGATAATTAAGCGATCTGGCCGTGACATTAAATCGATTGCCGGTTTTCGGCGCATTCGCCAAAGCCAATTTAAAGCTCTGTCTATCATTTTCATGGACGATAGATACGACACCTTGTTTCTTGACCTTATGTCCAATGTCAGGACCAAAAAACGCGTATAGAGACTTACTAAGCGTGTAAGTTTTACTGGCAACATCCAGCGACCAATATCCGGCGTGACCAAGCGCTAAAGCCTTATCTAAAAGCTTATCTTTCTCCACCAATTCAGATACATCATCTGCAATCGACACTGTTTTCCCGCAGCTTAAATTCTTTCGAATAAACCGATGGGTTGACCCATCCCCCAATGTCACAAGCCTGACACCTTCCGCTTGCCCGTCTGCGTTTCTTCGAATTTGATCTGCGGCTGAGAGCTTCTGCCTCTGAATAACTTCGGGCGTAAAAAGACCATTCGCAACCATAATCTCATGACATTTCGAGAGCGGATCACCAGGCTTTAGCTCGTTCCGTGTTGTCCCGATATTGTCGTAGACAGAGTCAGACAGAAAAAGGTAGTTCATATTTTCATCGAGGATACTGACCCCTGATTGCAAGTTTCCCGCCAAAATTCTGAGATATTCAGCGTCACGAGATACGTTGATAATCTGATTTTCGGTATCATTTGCAGGCATGCATTCTTCCTTTAGCCCAAAGGACTCATTGAATTTTACACAACCTTTAGGGGAGTGATGGTTAATAAAGCGCCAAAAAAACGGCCCGCTGCAAAAGCAGGGGCCGTGAAAGTCTTCGCAATTCTGTCGGGGAGAGAGAATGCGGATTAGGTGCGCGGCTATGAAGGGGAGGACGTAACCGCGTCCTTGGAGTTCATATAGGGAATAATCGCTCCATGCTGAACCAGCGCTTGTGCAAGAGAGATATGCGTAAACGCATAGGTATTTTCCCTTATATCGATGAAATGTTCATTTTCACGCCAGTTACTTGCGGGGCTCAGGACCGTGGCCAATCTTTCGTCGCATGGGACAAAAACTCACGAAAGACTTTCGCCCGCACAGAGCCCCGTAATTCAGTTGGATAGACAAAAAAGAGGTCAAATTCTTCACCGCGGACATTGGGCAGGATCCGAACTAAGCGCTTTGATAGCACTGTCATATAGTCAGGAATACCCACAATTCCAATACCGGCCTCCCCAGCGCGCATGATACCGTGCAAGTTATTTACCACAAGAACCGGCTTACGCGGCTCATCATTTTCATCGTGACCGACGTCCAAAACCCAATTGGCACTATTTAGATTTTTAGGAATGAGGTCGCCAAAGGCAACAATCCGGTGATTGTCTAGATCTTTAGCAGAGACAGGCGCGCCATATTTTGATAGATATTGATGACTCGCATAAAGTGACTGCGTGATTTGGCCCAACTTTCGTTCAATAACATCTCCTTGGGTTGACCTCCATGGCCGCAAGGCACAATCGACATCAAATGCTGACAAATCATGCTCGGAGTCCTCTAAAATAAGCTGAACATCTATGTCGGGGTAAGCCTCCAGAAACTCCGGCAAAACGGATGGCAGCCAATTTGACCCCAGCGAAATGGGCGTCGAAACACGCAACACACCTTGCGGTTTTTGGCGGCTGTCAATCACATGACTTTGGGCACGTGCAATCCGCACAGCCACATCATCAGCCGTCTTGTAAAGGATTTTGCCCTGTTCCGTTAAAGTCAGCCCGCGCGCATGGCGGTGGAACAGTGGCATATTTAGGGAGCTTTCTAACGCCGTAATTTGGCGAGACACAGCAGATTGCGAAATCTTGAGTTTATCCGCAGCGGCTGTCAAAGATCCCATTTGCGCGGCCGCGTGAAATGTTTTCAGTTTATCCCAATCCAGGGCTTGCGACATCTATTCAGCCGCCTCAACATGGGTCTGCT
Organism: uncultured Caulobacterales bacterium; assembly: GCA_937923965.1. Taxonomy (GTDB): domain Bacteria; phylum Pseudomonadota; class Alphaproteobacteria; order Caulobacterales; family Maricaulaceae; genus Litorimonas. The sequence goes on along the minus strand of CALDTL010000215.1, from coordinate 2,977 downwards.
TGGCGGCAAGTTCAGTCAAGTAACGTTCGGCCTCCAAGGCCCCCATGCAGCCAAGCCCAGCAGCAGTCACGGCTTGCCGGAAGGTTTCATCGGATACGTCACCCGTCGCAAAGACACCTGGCACATTCGTCGCCGTACTATCCGGAGCCGTCGTAATATATCCACCCTCGTTCATATCGACATGGCCTTTGAAAACTTCCGTCGAGGGTTTGTGACCAATCGCGATAAAAACACCGTGCGTTGGGCGATCATATACCTTGTCCGTTTTGGTATTTTTCAGTCGGACCCCTGTTACGCCTAAAGGCTGCTCATCACCTAAAATTTCAACCAATGTTGTATCCCAGAGAATTTCGACCTTGGGATTATCGAATAAGCGCTGCTGCAAGATTTTCTCTGCTCGCAGGCTGTCGCGGCGATGAACCAGGGTTACGCGGGATGCAAAATTGGTAAGAAACAAAGCTTCCTCCACGGCCGTATTTCCGCCGCCAACAACGACAACTTCTCGTTCGCGGTAAAAGAATCCATCGCAGGTCGCGCAGGCCGAGACACCAAAGCCTTGAAATTTATCTTCCGAGGGCAAACCGAGCCATTTCGCTTGCGCACCAGTCGCAATGATAACGGCGTCCGCCGTGTAGGTTTTTCCGCTTTCGCTTTTCATCACAAAAGGTCTGCCAGAGAAATCAACGTCCGTGATCATATCTTCGTAAAATGCGGTTCCGAACTTCAACGCATGTTCTTTAAACTTATCCATCAAATCCGGACCCATGACTTCTGGGAAGCCCGGATAATTTTCGACATCCGTCGTAATCGTGAGCTGACCGCCCGGCTGGGGGCCCGCAACGATACCGGGCTCTAACATGGCGCGCGCTGCGTATACCGCTGCTGTGTAACCTGCAGGTCCGGATCCAATGATCAGGACGCGGTGATGGATTATTTCTGTCATGGAGAGACTCACATATGGATTTCTGTCTCGCGCAATGTAGGGTCGCGGCAGTCTCCCCGCAACTGCGGCGCTCAGACTATATGTGGAAGAGAGTTTGCGGGAGGGATATTGAACCTGTAAAGTTTCTCTGCCAGAACCCTTGCATGATACGTTTTATTTTTGCCCTTCCCTTTGCATTTCTAACGGCGTGCGCGCCCGCGCCGGACAGTTACGCACCTCAAGAAAGCCCCGTGCCTCAAGCGTCTGCGTATAGGTCAGATTTTACCTGGCCTCGTAGTTATGAATATATGCCAGAAGGCGCGACACTCATTTTTTCAGCAACCGCCGATTGGCGTCACGATAGCGGCATTGCAGGCGCATCGGCGTTTTGGGCGCGCGAGGCGGATGAAAATGGGAGCGGTCTATTCACCACAGAACACCCGGGCGTTTTCACAGCTGAAAACCTGTCTAAATTCGATGTTATCATTATGAACTCAGCCTCTGGAAATGTTCTGAACGCGGATCAGCAGACCGCGATTCAAAATTTTGTCGAGAATGGCGGCGGAATAATCGCGCATCACGCGATGGGCGATAGCAGCCTCGCCAGCTACTGGCCGTGGTGGAAGGCGCAGCTGGGAACGGAATTTGTAAGCCATCCGGCAGACCCCCAATTCCAGACAGCTGATGTTGTGACTTTGGCGCCTAACCACCCTGTCATGGAAGGTATTGGAGCGTCCTTTTCTCAAACGGACGAATGGTACACATTCACGGGACCGGTGAGCGGAGATGTCATTGTTCTCTCGGGCCTAGATGAAAGCACCTACTCGCCGGTGAATAAAGTTTACGGCGTTGAAGATTTACGCATGGGCCCGAACCCGTCCGATCACCCGATCATTTGGGCAAAATGCCCAGGCAATGGTAAAATGGTCTACTCGGCTTTGGGGCATAAAACGGATGCCTTTGACAATGAGTCCCATCAAACTCTACTCGGAAATGCGATGCGTTGGGTGCGCAGTGACGACTCGGACGGCTGCCCTTAAGAGCGCCGCAACGCGTCAAATCGTTCCCAAACAATCTCTGAAGCGCGCGCCGTTTCAGTGAGTGGCGGGTAATCCTCGCCGCCTAATTGACCGGAATAGACGACCGCCCCGCAACGGCTTTCTAGAGCTGTGTAAAGCTTCTGAAACTTTCCAGCTTGTCCAGACATTGGCAATCGAAACACAGGCTTCCCAGTTGCACAGGCCTCGGTGAGCATATTCGTGCTATCTTCTGTGACTAGAATCATCTCTGCCCCGCCAAGAAAAGCGAAATACGGATTGGGACCCTCGCCGTCATGAAGCCAAACATGATCATGGTCAGAGGCAAAACGTTTCCAGTCCAAAACAATATTATCCGGCGTGCGCCGAGACATAGATATTAAAAGAGATTGACCCGCATCTCTCAATGTTTGCGCGGCTTTTACATGTGCCGCATGGGAAACCTTATCTAACTTATGGGTTTTTGACGGACCGCCGATGAGAAGCGCGGCGCGCGGCATGGGTAGCTTCGAAAGACCGGAGGCAAAATTCAATGTCTCCACAATTATCTTATCGCGATTCACGCGATTAGGGGATCCAATCGTTGACTCCACATTCGCACCGCGGATGGAATCGTGCTCCGGCGCGATCACGAGATCAAATTGCGCCGGATCGATACGGGGGTCTTGGATATATATGGTCATCACGCTCGGATGAGCTTTTTTCAAAAATAACAAAGACGCAATCGCCTGCCGGCCACAGCCGATCGCGACATCACACCTCGGGAGATCAAATTTTGCGAGCCGGCTCTGTGCTTTTGGCGGAAGAGCTGCCACCGCCGACTTATGGGAAATATGATGAGTTTGTATCGTAAGCGGACGCCGCGCGGCGCAGGCTTCCGCGAGACCCAAAGCTTGGTTTTCTATCCCGCGGCGGCCATCAGAGATGACGAGGCAATGTAGCGCCTCATCTGCCATTATTTATAATAGACTTCTAAAATCTCATAGCCTTTGGACCCGCCCGGCGCGATGACTTCAAA
>CALDTL010000214.1 GCA_937923965.1 uncultured Caulobacterales bacterium | reverse complement strand
TCACGTCATAGAGACCCTCATCGAGGGAAGCGTTTTGAGTCGCCATTTGCGCCGACGCGATTTGCGACAGACTGGCCGCGGCCAAACCTATCGTCAGACTTAAGATCAATCTGGTCATGAATGAATTCCTTTGGTGTGTTGACATGACCTTAGACGAAAAAACGGAACATACCAAATGCGGGTGTCACATATCCCGCATTTAAAAAATATACACTCCAATAAGATCAACGGTTTACAGAAATTTCAAAAACATAATCCCCACTTTCAAAACCCGTGATAAATTGGGGTCGTTCTTTGGATCACGGGACAGGTAGGAGCTCACCTGCTGGATTCAAAGACGATGGGTCTGAGCGTTTTGGTGTGAGAACCAAAGAGGTGCCGGGGCTTTAGGAACGAGAGCCGACCGGTGGTTCCAAGTGGGCCGACTCCGGGGTTTATGACTGGCCGTTTCTTCAAAAACCATCGCCGCAGAGCCTAGCAATTGGCGTAAGCCAAATGCGGGGGATTGGCCTTACAAACCAATCTTTGACCTTCTGTAAAACAAACCTTCCTTCTGGTATTCCATCAGAAGACCAACTCTGCGGGCACGTCCTGCTTGTATTAAGACTTAGGCTGTCGCTAGATCGGCAGCAGGCGGGTCCGCATGTCTAAATCGCTAACAGCGTGGCCGAACAGCATCGGCCTTTAATTCGGCGCGGGATCGTTTGGAAAGATTGGCCCAGCGGGACATTCGCCAATGCGCTTGGCCTTGGTTTCTATCTGGATTGCGCCGAGAAATCCCATTGTGCCATCTCCGATAACCGTGAGGTAATCCGAGCCATATTCGGCTTCCATTGTTCCCGTCGCCTCAAATCCCAAACCTGCGGGCCTACAGACGAAATCTGCATAACCCGCCGAGTCAGTCGTGGAGATATTGCTGAGTGTGCAATTACCCTCGCGGCGAATATCCTCGACAAGTTCTTCGAGCGTTTTGCTGTTCTCGCCTTCCCTCACGCAGTCTTCTGAGGCATCGGCCATAACCGTCTGTCCGGCCATGAAGACTGTCGTGCTAGTTTCATAAAGGCCGGGCTCTACGGAGAACCTTTGCGAAAGATCTGCGGCGGCGGCGATTTGCGGCAGGCTCGCGGCGGCGAGTCCCATGGTCAGGCTCAGGCCTAAGAAATATGTCATCCGCGTCATCGTTCAATCCCTCCAAAGGTTTCGGGTTACGGTGTGGGATCAGTATAGCGGAAACGCGATGACCTCCTAATGAATGGTCAGACAGATAGATGAGCAGGAGGTGAATATAGGGAGCAGAGAGAGGATGCGCGAGAGAGGACGTCAACGCATGAGAGATGCCGGGGCCAGCCGGCGCAAAACGAGGGCGCGTCTGCGTCCTCGCTCGATTTTTTAAACTGTGTTGGGGATGCCTAGGACGGGTTCCAGTTTCCCGTCACCATGCAGGTTCCATCCGGCATGCCTTTGGTGCCAGACGGGCAATTAAGCGGCGTCATCGCACTCGGCACAGGCGCGGTCATGGCGGGGGCTCTTGTGTCGGACATCACGCCGGATTTCGGCATCACAGGCGAGCCATATGTCGCCGCAGAGCTGGCGGCATTGCCAGTATAGGTCTTGGCGGACCCAGCGGCGTCCGTCGCGCCCTCAGTGTAAGTCGTCGCAGAGCCAGCGGCTTTGTCCATCACGGCGTCTTTGGACATGCCGTCCATAGACTTCACGCCGTCCGTCATGCTGTCGACTTTGCCGTCAACGCGGTTTTGCATCACTGCGATCGCGGCGTCTTCTTTCGAGCCGCCTTTGATCATAGTGGTGCCCGCAACCATCGCATCTTCGGTTGTGGCATTGTCCATCACGGCGTCAACAGCGGTTTCGACGGCTTTGTCTTTGGCATAATCTTTGGCGCTGGTGGCCGAGCTTTGCGCGAAAGCAGCAGCCGGAACAGCCAACATGGCTGCGGTCATTAGTATAGTTTTCAAGGCGGTCATGAGTATCTCCATTTCATGTGGCGGTCCCAACATGCCGCAGAATGTGGCATCATCAAGGCGTTTGTCTGTCCAATCACTAAAATTTGATTTAGGTTTGGGGTCGTAGACGTCATTTCGCTGCGGCGCACGGCGAGGGTCTAATTCAAGCCAACCGTTGTCATTATCGGGACATAGGTTTCAAATCGAACATTTCGGCCCGCTTGCTCCATGTCGTCTTTAATTGCGACGACATTCATGAGGCGAGACGTTTCGGCCGCCCGAAGATCAATGACGGCGTCGGGACGATTGACAAGATGGCGTTGCACCTCGGACTCAACTGAAGCCAAAGACACAAGACGACCTTCGACGGAGATTTGGTCTGTTTCATCAATCACAATTCGAATAACGGCGGATGATATATCTGATGCGCTTTCGCCGTTGGCTTGCGTGAAATCAACGCCCGTCTCGTCAATGAAGACTGCGGTCACGATGAAGAAAATTAACAGGATAAAAACAATGTCCAACATAGGAGTCATATCAACCCCCTCGTCATCCCGTTGAACCGATTTAATGAGGCGTCGTGACATATCTTTCTCCCTTTTAATAAGGTTACGTAATAATATTACGCCAAAAAAGCAAGAATATTTTCCTTTCACCGCCTCCGAAGGTAATCCACCAAGGCCAACGCCTCGGGGCTATCCCATTCGGCTTCACCCTCTAATATGGCGATTTCTCGGCCTTGTTTGCTGTAGATCACCGTCGTCGGATAGCCGCGCAGCCGAAGGTTCCCGGGGATGCCATAAGATCCATCATGCCAAGGAACGAGGTTTTGAATGTCATTATCCACGAAGAATTTCGCAGGCTCATATTTCGTTCGGTCAATCGAAATGGTGATGACCTCAAAATCTGCCCCCCCGCGCAAGGTTTGCAAGCGGTCCAGCGACGGCATTTCTTTGATACAGGGCGGGCACCATGTCGCCCAGACATTTAGAACGACGACCTTGCCGCGCAAATCTTCGAGATTGAGCGTCCTATCATCCACAGTCGTGAAAATTGTCTTAGGCGGCAGGGGCGGCGCTTCACGGGCTGTCAATTTTTTGAGGCTATCAACCGCATAAGCGTCTAAACCTGTGGCCGGACGCTGACAGGACTGGACAAAGACGAAAACCACGCCGACAAGCCCTACGAATAAAAATGCGCGGATCGCATTGCCGAGAGAAAAAATTGAGGACGTCATGACCGACCAGATAGATAACAAAGCTGGAAAAGGCCAGAAAATGTGGGGCGGGCGCTTCGCCGCAGGGCCCGGCGCTCTGATGCAAGCTATCAATGTCTCCATCGGTTTTGACCGCCGCCTTGCGGCCCAAGACATCGCGGGCTCCAAAGCACATTCTGATATGCTCGCCGCGCAGGGTATTATTTCGGCCGAGGACCGCGACGCGATCCACACCGGCCTCGAGGAGATAAAAGCCGAGATTGAAAACGGGACCTTCCCTTGGTCCGAAGAGCTAGAGGACATCCATCTCAATATTGAAGCGCGGCTCAAAGATAAAATCGGCGAGGCCGGCGGCCGGCTGCACACGGGCCGCTCTCGGAATGATCAAGTGGCCACTGATTTTCGCCTCTGGGTCAGAGATCATGTCGAGTTGTTTCAAAATCTGCTCACGGTATTAATCGCGGCCTTGGTTGATCAGGCGGATGCAAATGCCGATATGATCATGCCCGGTTTCACCCACCTTCAGAGCGCGCAACCCGTGACCTTCGGGCATCACATGCTGGCCTATGCGGAGATGTTTGCGCGTGATCGGTCACGGTTTGAGGATTGCCAACGCCGCCTAAATGAAAGCCCGCTTGGCGCCGCCGCCCTCGCCGGAACGCCCTATCCGATTGACCGGGACATGACCGCTAAAGCGCTGGGGTTTGATCGCCCAATGGCCAATTCGCTCGACGCAGTGTCCGCGCGAGACTTTGCGCTTGAGGCGCTGAGTGCCGCAACGATTTGCGCGACACATTTATCGCGCCTATCCGAAGAAATCGTGATCTGGACCAGCGCGCAATTTCGCTTTATCTCGCTGACGGATGCCTTCACGACGGGCAGCTCCATCATGCCGCAAAAGCGTAACCCCGATGCCGCAGAATTAGTGCGTGCTAAGGTTGGCCGCATCATGGGGGCATTGACCACTCTGACGATTGTCATGAAGGGCCTCCCCCTCGCCTATTCCAAAGATATGCAGGAAGACAAAGAACCCGTCTTCGATGCCTTTGACGCCCTAGAATTAGGGTTAGCGGCAATGGCGGGCATGGTGGCCGATATGACGCCGAATAAAGACATATTGGCAGAGGCGGCAGGGGCCGCATTCTCGACCGCAACAGATCTCGCTGATTGGCTGGTGATGAATCTGAATATGCCGTTCCGCAACGCGCATCATGTGACAGGAACAATTGTGGCGATGGCGGAAAAGCAGGGCGTTACGCTCGACGCTCTGGCGCTAAAGGATATGCAAACCGTTGAGCCGCGTATTACAAAAGAGATTTTCAACGTGCTGACGCCGCTGGCCTCAGCCAGCAGCCGGACGAGTTATGGCGGCACAGCGCCCAGCGAGGTGCGGAAACAAGTTGCGCGGTGGAAATCTAATTTGGCTCGCTCATAGCCTTTAGCTTCGGCGTAGCGCAGGCTTTGGGGACCCGCTTCAAAATAGCTGTAATTGGCTTTTCTGCCCAATCATCGGGATGTGGTTTATTAATTGAGCTGGACCGCCAGCCCAAAGCCCAATGTCCGGCGTCCTCGTCATATTCAACATTTAGACCTAGGGTTTCCTCTGGGCTGACAATCACAAGACGAATGAGCCGATCCGCATTGGAGCCGACCGTTTTAGCGGCCTCATGCGCGGCGTTATCTGCCGCGATAAAAACAGGAATATCTCCGATGCCAAAATCATGGCTCATCTCGCAGACGCGGTTTTGCGCGCCCCGTAGGTTCGTCAAGCGGAAACCCCTGTCTTTAACACCGTCAGGCCCGGTTTGGGGCATACCATTCAGATGCAAGAAAGCAGCCGTGGAGGCTTTGTCAAAACTCCGTTGTTTGGCGATCGGGACATCTAGACGATTTAAGACCGCGCTCGCACTGGATTTCACGCTATCCGCGGCATTCCCAACGGCGCGTGCGGGAGCTGTCGCAATTTGCCAAGCTTTGAAAATCCCAATGGCGACCAATAATCCGACGAGAAGGATGATCGTCCACTTCAGGGCTTTCCACATTTCGGTTCTATCGGGCTTCGCTTCGCTCACGACGCACCCTCTTCTGAGAGACGCTTGAGTCTATTTTCAGCTTCAATATTTGCAAAGGCCTTCTGCGCGGGGCTATATCCCATCCAGCCAGCAATATCAGCCCGCGTCCGGCCGCATCCTGTGCAAACGCCCTCGACTATATCCAAAGTGCAGATGAGTTTACACGGACTTTCGATATTTGGCGTGGCCGACATATGCCTTAGTGTAAGGCAAGCGCTGAAAACTGCAAATGTTCTGTTTTGTCAAACCCAAGACCTGCTAACCATTGGACCCCATATGTGAGAGTTTATGAGGGGCGAAATTTTAGTCTTTTTCAACAGCGTCGCCCAATCCAAAACGTCTTAGTGTTTTCGGGGATGGAACCGGCTGTAAATCATAGGCTCCGCCTTTTACGGTAATGCTCGCCGCATTGGCCTCTTCAATGTCGTCTAGGCTGACAACCCACATGTCTTTTACTTGCTCCAAAGGTAGCTGGGTTTCTGCTGCGCTTGAGACGGCGAAAACAACTGGGGTCGCGGCCCTTTCTTTCATTTTCACGGCAAAATAATCCGTATCCGGCATGAACATCGACACGACACTTGGCAGCATTTTTTTATAAAAGGATTTTCCGTCTTTGGCCGCTTCTTGCAATTCCGCGATATAATGCTCGCCCGGTGTGGATTTAAAGAGAGGCGATAAGCCCATCTCGAAATAGAGCCCCTCATCCGTATCTGGGCGGTCAGCGCGCGTGGGATCGTCCACACAGATGTCTGTATCGGAACGTGCCGAGGCCGCTTCGATGAAAGTTGGTACTGCGCCCGTATCTCTAGAGAAAGGTAAATCCGTTACCAACTCACCGTCCTTGGCCAAGTAAAACCTGTCCGGCCACACCCCGCCGTCCTTGATGATAAACTTTGGATCCAGTCTCACATCAACGATGTTTCGTCGTTTTTCTTTGACTTCCCCCAGCTCACTCACGAGTTTTGGAACGTCTTTGGCCGGAAAGCAGAAAGTTTCTCCCCGCAAGCCGGACTCCTCATCTGCATGCGCGGCTGCGGCAATGCTGCAGGGCAATAGAAGCATCAATGTCAGCTTTGCGTATTTCATCTCAGTCCATTTCCGTTTATGCGCTCTCCTCAGATAGCGAGGATTCCGATGTTCGAACATGTTGATAGCAAGCAAAGCGCTCCCGTAAAAATGACGATTCTGTCACTCTTGGTGGCGGTTTTGCTCTCTGGCTGCGGTATTCGCGGGGGGCTTAAAACGCCGCCGCCGGTGTTTGGCGGCGACAGCAAAGTCGATCCCGAGCGCGTTCCAGATCAAGATCTAGATAAAACCAAAGACGATGATGACGATTTTTACTTAGACGATCTGTCCGAAGACTTTTAAACCATGCGTCACTTCGATTATCAAAACGGCGCAATGTTCGCCGAAGATGTCCCCTTGTCTCGCATTGCGGATGAGGTTGGAACACCTGTCTATGTCTACTCCACCGCGACATTCACGCGGCATTATCAGGTATTCGCGGAGAGCTTCTCGGATATCGACGCCTTGATTGCCTATTCTGTCAAAGCCAACTCAAATATTGCGGTGCTCGCGACGCTTGCACGGCTCGGCGCAGGCGCCGACGTGGTTTCAGGCGGCGAATTAAAACGCGCGCTAATTGCAGGTATTCCTGCGCGTAAAATCGTCTTCTCCGGCGTAGGTAAGACTCGCATCGAAATGCAGGACGCGCTGCGCGCGGGCATTCATGTCTTCAATGTCGAAAGTCTGGCGGAATTATATGTTTTGAATGACGTCGCCCTAGAGATGGGTAAAACCGCGCCAGTCGCGTTCAGGGTGAACCCAGATGTGACTGCGGGCGGACACGCCAAAATCTCAACAGGGAAAAAAGAAAACAAATTTGGCGTGGCATGGTCTCAAGCTGAAAAGACCTATGCGGAGGCGGCGACCTTGCCCGGAATAGAGATTGTTGGCGTGGATGTTCATATTGGCAGCCAGATTTCAGACCTCGCGCCCTTTGAAGCCGCGATTACCAAAGTCGGCGGCTTGATCAAACGCCTGCGGGCCGCGGGGCATAAAATCACGAGCTTTGACATTGGCGGCGGGCTCGGCATTCCTTATGGAAATAATGCCGCAACGCCGCCGCCGCCATCCGAATATGCGGCGCTCGTGAAAAGGCTCACGGCAGATATGGACGTCGAGATGATTTTCGAACCCGGCCGTATGATAGCCGGAAATTCTGGCGTGCTACTGTCCGAAGTTCTCTACGTAAAACGCGGGGAAGATCGTGATTTTCTGATTATTGATGCCGCCATGAATGACCTTTTACGACCCGCGCTTTATGATGCTTATCATGACATTGAACCTGTCCGCCAAGGAAACCTCGATAAGATGGAAACCTATGATGTCGTGGGACCAATTTGTGAAAGCGGCGATACCTTCACAAAGGGCCGAGAGATGGCAAAGTTAGAAAGCGGAGACTTGATCGTTCTCCACTCGGCGGGGGCATATGGCGCGGCGCAAGCCAGCCAATATAACACGCGGCCTCTCGTCCCCGAAGTTCTCGTAAACGGCGACACTTATGCCGTTATTCGCGCCAGACCCTCAGTTGAGGACATCCTCAAGACCGAATCCATGCCAGATTGGCTGACAAAAGACGAAAATGTCACGGACATTTAACGCGACAATGAAAGTTGCTCGTTTATAGTTATCTGGATGTCAGAGAATCTCGACAAGCTTATCCAATCGACGGAGCGCCTCGTAGCGCGCGCGCGTTTGCGCTTGTTCTGGGAGACCTATGCCCCAGTGCTCGCACCCGGATCTCTCGCGCTTGGTCTATTTATTATCGGGGCTTGGATTGGCGTTTGGCAATGGATTGGCGATCCTGTTCGCATCATCGCGCTCATCATCACACTCTTTTTCCTTTCGAGGTCCGTTCTTCGCGCTTTGCGTCTGCGGCTGCCAACCCATTCAGATGCCCGCCGCCGCGTCGAGATAGATAGCCGGCAATCTCATAGACCTCTCGACGTTTTAGAAGATAGACCGGCTCTGTCGGCGGATCTCTGGCCCGCTCACCAACAACACGCCTTACAACAGGCTAAGGCCCTCAAGCCCGCCAAAGCGCGGCCCGCCCTGTCCCTTATTGATCCCTATTATTTGCGGATCGCGCTCCCGGCCATTTTATTCCTGGCTGCAATTTATATGGCTGGGTTTTCATTTGAACGCCTGCGCAAAGCCGTCTCGCCAAACTGGCAGTCGCCTATCCGCTCAAGCCAAATCACCTATGAGGCGTGGATTGATCCGCCCAGCTATACGGGCCGCCCGCCCATTTACTTTAAAGACGGCACCGATGTCGCTGTGCCAGCAGGCAGTGAGTTTGTTGCCCGTATTTCCGGCACTAAAACAGCGCCGCGTCCGCGTCTGATTGAGGGTTGGCGATCTCGTTTCCTCACGCCCAACCGCCTCGGTGCCAAGAGCTTTGAGGTCACGGAAATCATTTATGACTCAGCGAGTGTTGAATTTCGGGTTGGTCTATCCCGTAAAAGCTTTGCGCTAAATGTCACAGATGACATGCCGCCGGAGGTCGAAATCGTCGAGCCACCGGAAGCCGATAAGCGTGATCGACTTACATTGGTATATGGGCTGCGAGACGACTTTGGTGTGGAAACCTTGCAATTGGAGATGGCGCTGCTCACCGACGACCTACAAGAAGACACAGCTTTTGACGGGGTGAGCATTTTTGCGGATATAGCCCTGCCCGGATCACGCCAAACCGATATTGAAAGCGCCAAGGCCGCTGTCGATTTGTCCAAAACCCAATATGCGGGCCGAAAGGTCATCGGAAGACTTGTCGCAACAGATGGGGCGGGACAAACCGGCGTCTCTGAACCCGCTTGGTTTACGGTTCCGGATAAAATCTTCGTTGAGCCACTTGCCAAAGCCGTCGTCGAACAAAGAACGCTTATTATGGCGGGTTTGGAAGACACATATGCCCCAGAGCCAAACCCTGAATGGGTGCCAAGCGATGGATTTTATAATGAATACCGGCCGCGTCTACATTGGGACCGTGCCCCTGCGCCGATCCAGCGTGCAACGCGTCTCATAGAGGCGATTACAGATGAGCCGGCGAGTCTTTTCAAAGACCCAGCCGTTTATATGGGACTGCGCCATACAAGGTCCCAAATGCGGCATGCCGAAAATATTGAGGCGCTGCGAGGCCTGCCGGAAGATTTATGGCGGATTGCCCTGCGCGCTGAATTTGGTGTGTTGGGCTCAGCTCTGGAAGAAATGCGGGAAGCCGAAGCAGCCTTAAGAGAGGGCATTGCTCGCCGCGCGTCAAAACGCGAGGTCGATACACTATTCGAGCGCTATAATTTAGCCGTCGAGGCCTACACCGAAGAGCTGCGCCGCAAAGCGCAAGAAGAGGGTAATATCGCAGAAGGCGGCGGTGGCGGCGGTCAATCTATGGGCAGTGTTGACGAAATTCAGGAACTTTTAAGAGCAATTGAGGAAGCAAATGCCGCTGGCGATACGGAAGGGGCGCGCCTCGCGCTCGCGCAATTGGCTGAACTCCTAGAGAACATGCAAATCCAGCTTTCGCAAGGCGGCGGCGGGGGCGGAGACGGTGATCCCTCCAGCGGAGATATGTCTGAAGAAGAAAAAAAGCAGTTGGAAGACCTCGCAGACCTGACGGGTAAGCAGCGGGATTTGCAAGACGAAACAGAACAAGCCGAACGTAATGATCAAGCCGAAGAAGAGCTGGACCCGCTGGAGCTCGCCCAACGACAAGCTGAGCTTCGCGATCTATTGGATAATTTGGGAGACACCCTCCCCGCAGACGGTGAAGGCTCAGATGCGGCGGGCTCGGAAGGCAACGACGCCGAAGGCGAAGGTCCAGAAGGAGACAGCTCAGAGGGAGCCAGTGAACAAGCTGGCGGCGAGGCAGAGGCTGGACAAGGCGAAAGCGAAGGCCAAGGACAAGGCGCAGACCAAAACTCTGACGGCAGGGGCTCCGGCGGCTCTGGTGAATTACAAGAACAGTTCGCCGAAGGTATTGGCGCGGCCGAGCGGGCGATGCGCCAGAGTGAGGAGGCCCTGGCACAAGGTGATCTCGCGGGCGCTGGCCAAGCTCAACAGGACGCCATCCGAGCCTTACGCGAGGCTGGCGAGGCTCTAGCGGAAGCTGTTTCAGACCGACCATCCGGCGAAGACGGAGAAGGAAGTGATCCGCTCGGCCGAAGTGACGACGGGTTCAATGACGGTAATGATACGGCTGATATTGATGATCGAGACAATGCCACCCGATCACGGGAACTTTTGGAGGAACTTCGCCGCCGCGCCGCCGAACAACAACGCGAAGCCGAGGAGCGGCAATATTTAGAGCGCCTCCTGGAACGCTTCTAGCGGCAATTTACGGGTGCAAATCTATTCGTTTGGCGCGAACCGGTAACGCAGCTCTACGCCATCAATGGGCGGCGCGGGATAATCCGTTTCAATCGCGATACTCTTTTTTGCAGGAATAGTTCCAGGTTCCACAAACCAATCTGTAAGCGGTTCGCCGGACCGGTTTTCTAATCTTATCTGGACGAGCGGGGATGTTTTCGCTTGCGACGTCAAATTCACAACCTCGCCGGTTACGCGCAAGACCATATCGCCATCAATTATCAAGCGCTCACTGGTGAAGCCCCGAATATCCAGACCATTCGCTTTCACATCCAGACCCAGCGCGGAATATAGTGTTGCGGCTTTTGGCTGGCTCTCCACAATGTTTTGCCGTTGTCCAATAGCAATTACAGCTAGGCCCAAGAGACCGATGATTGGCACGGCCCATATCACCCCTATCAATGTCTTGCGCTTGGCCAATTTTTCGGAATAGGCCTTATTCCGCAACAAGACATGGGCACCAACCGAAGCGGGCGCTGACGTCGCGTCCTCGAACGGTAATTCATCTTGTAGTTCCAGGTCCGCCTCCGGTGCGCGCTCAATCAGAGCGACCTTATTGTCCTCCAACGCGAGCGCATCTGGGTCTGCGCCTTCCGCAAACCACACGGCTTCACAGCGCGCACAGCTAACCGACCGACCATTCGGGCCAATCGAGCCCGTTTTTGCCATATATTTTGTGGAACATTCGGGACAGGTCAGTATCATAGGGGACTAGCGTTATCCGAGTCAGTTAAAGGTTATGTCTAATCGTGCCACAATCGGCCCAAATGTCCAGCTTACCTGACCTCGTTAATTTTGAACGAGTGGCACTACGCTATGGCCGTGGTCCTGAGGTCCTCAGCGACGCGACGCTGGATCTACCTCAAGGTAGCTTTACCTTTCTGACAGGGCCGTCTGGCGCCGGAAAATCATCGCTCCTCAAGCTCTGCTATCTTTCCCTCATTCCCTCGCGCGGGTTGATCCGCATGTTTGGACGCGATAGCGCCTTACTCACAAATTCGGAACGTCAAGCGATAAAGCGGCGCATCGGCGTGGTACTCCAAGACTTTCATTTGATTGACCATTTATCGGTGTATGAAAATGTCGCCCTGCCGCTCCGTGTCTCGGGAGAACCGCGCGCGAGCTATAATGATGATGTGGTGGAATTACTTCAATGGGTCGGGCTCGGTCATCGCATTCAGGCCTATCCTCCAACATTATCCGGCGGAGAAAAACAGCGCTGCGCCATCGCCCGCGCGGTCATTGCCAAGCCAGACCTTTTGATAGCGGATGAGCCAACAGGCAATGTCGACCCTATTATCGGACGGCGTCTCTTACGGCTTTTTTCGGAAATGAACCGCATGGGGGCCACAATTTTGATTGCGACCCATGATACACATCTCATTGATGAGTTAGACGCCCGCGTTCTACGCATTGAAAATGGAAAAATCTTTACGGGCAAACCGTCGTGAACGCCGCGCCCAATTCAGCGCAAATTTCAGGCCCCGCTGAAGCGCCGCTGCTACCTAGTAGGCTGCGGAATGCACGCGCGCTTTGGGTCGTCCTTATTATCATGGCCATGCTGGCGGGCTGCGCCTTGCTTTTTGCCCGCGGCTCCATGCGCCTTTCGGGGGATTGGCAAGCCCAGCTCTCAGATACGCTAACGGTTCAAGTCATGTTAGAAAGCTCTGAGGATTGGGACGCGCAAACCAGGCGTGCGGGGGCAGCTTTGGCGGACGCTGCGCCCGGCGCAGACATTGAATTAGTCTCGCAAGAGGATGCCAAAGCGCTCCTCCGGCCCTGGCTGGGAAATGCCAGCCTTCCCGATGATCTGCCCGTACCCGGCCTCATCAACCTAACCGGACAAAACATATCTGCCGCGCAAATCCAAACCGCCTTGGACGGCGCTGGTATAACGGCAAATGTCGATGATAATAGCCGATATGCCGACCAACTCCGGGGAACGGCCAGACGCCTTGTGGGGATTGGTCTCGGCACACTTCTGTTAATTTTAATTGCGGGTCTCTCGGTGAATATTTTCGCCACCCGCGCCGGGATGACGGCGCAAAAAGACATCATTCGTGTCCTCGTTCAAGTCGGGGCGAGCGATAAATTTATTGCGAGGCTTTTCGTTGGGCAAGCGCTTCGGCGCGGAGCGCTTGGCGCCGCAATAGGTCTCAGCCTGGCAACTCTACTTTGGATGATTTTATCCATCACGAATGACTGGGGTGCATTAGGATGGACGGGTCTTGGGTCGGGGCTGAAAGATCTCATTTGGTTGTTGGCTTTGGGCGTGATCTTCGCGCTGATTTGTGCGGCTGCCGCAGGCGTGACGGCAGCTCGTCAACTCGCGTATGAACGTAAACGATTATAATGGGGAATCATACACAACCTCAGTCTAAACGGCGCGGTTGGGCCCGCTTCCTGACCTTCTTATGTGTGGGGACGCTTGCACTTTTAGTCGGGGGCTTTTTAGCCTTCGCGCAATATGTTGACCGCATACAGCCCCCCAAAAACCTGCCGCTTGCCGACGGAATTGTCGTTTGGACCGGCAAAGGCGGCGGGCGACTAGAGGCGGGCGGCGCACTTCTCCAAGCGAAAAAAGGCGAACGGCTGCTGATTTCCGGTGTGCATAAAGACAACACCAGCGAGCAAATTGCCGAGATTGCTCAGCTCTCCAGCCCGCTGGCGGACTGCTGTTTAGATATTGATTATGCCGCTATAGATACTGTTGGAAATGCCAGAGAAACGGCGAGCTGGGCCCTTGCCCTGAATTATGACCATATTATTCTGGTTACATCCGCCTATCATATGCCCCGCGCAGAAGTTGAAATTGCCTCCGCCGCAGGACGGATAAGAATTACGCCCTATCCCGTCGAGCGCGCCGATGCGCGTAAATGGTATAAATCTGCCGATCGCGCAAAAAGGCTCCTGCAAGAATATTCGAAATTATTGCTGTCTTATACACGCGGACGGGCGCGGGACATTCAACCGCCGGAATTGGGCGATCCCCCTGCAAATTCTAACTCAAAGGACTGACCCTTCAATTATTAATCGGGGTCTGAGTCTAAAATACGGCGGCGGATGTCCCGTGTTTTGGCAAAACTATCGAGTAATTTATCACCATCGTCCCAGCGTATCGCCCGCTTAAGCGCCGTTAAGTCTTCGATGAATCGGTCGACTAGCTCCAAGGTGGCTGTTTTATTCGTGAGAAAAACATCGCGCCACATTACGGGATCAGACGCTGCAATTCGGGTGAAGTCCCGAAACCCGCCCGCAGAAAACTTCACAACTTCCTTGCGCGTGACCGTTTCCATATCAATGGCCGTGCCGACAAGCGTATAAGCAATTAAATGCGGTAAGTGAGAGGTTGTGGCCATCACAAGATCATGCCGCGCAGGGTCCATGACGGCGACGTCGCTGCCCAATCCCTCCCAAAAATGGGTGAGATCCGTCACGGCCGCTTCATCCGTTCCCTCTGGGGGCGTCAGGACACACCACCGCTGCTCAAATAACTCAGCGAACCCAGATTCAGGACCAGAGTTTTCAGTCCCCGCAATGGGGTGACCCGGGATGAAGTGAATATCCTTGCGAACACGTCCATCCAATGCGTCAACAAAATGACCTTTGACGGACCCAACATCGGTGAGCACCGCGCCCGCTTTCATTGACGGCATAATGCTCATGGCCTTTGTCGCCAACCGGCCTGACGGGGTGCAAAGAATAACAAGGTCCGCCTTCGCCGCAAAAAGATCCGGTGGGCCATCGGCCACGCCGTCCGCCAATCCAAGTTCAGTTATTTTCTTACAGGCGGTCTCAGATGTGTCGGCAACAAAAATGGTTTTACATTGCGTTTTTGAGCGCGCGGCACGGGCAATGGAGCTGCCTATCAGCCCGCCGCCAATAATCAAAACTGTTTCAAAACGCATGATGATTATCCAATCGGACGTGGCAAGCAGCCAATGATGCGGCGGGTTGGAGACGGTTCGATCTCGTGAAACCCGTCTAAACTAAACAGACGAAAGTTCCCGGCTTCGGCGCGCAAAACCGCACCGTCTGGAAGAGGCTTATTATCCGTGACACACATCAATGTTTGGTCTGCGCCTGAAGGCGTTAAGACGACATCCGCAACGGCGACAGCGCTCGGCCAGTCCTGAAGGCCCGTTCGCGGCAATCCTGCAACGATATGCAGCCCTTCCATCGCCCCGCCCGGCCCCAAAGCCGTCCACCAATTAATCAGGCCGCCTGGAGGCGGTGCAGGCGCGGGTAAGACGGCGACGCCCTCATCTTCTGAATGACACGACGCCAAGGCGGCGCTGGTTGTGGGATAGGTCAACACGTCAAGCGCGGCTCCAAACCTGTCCCGCACAAGTGACCAATTTGAAAGCGCGTCGCCTTCCAGCGCGACATGCAAACGCATGGGCCCCTGTGCTGCGAGACTCGCGCTCATGAGCTCCGCCCAAATTGTTGAGACCAGAGACGCCGATGTCCCTTGTGCCTCTGCTGCGAGCTGGCGGACATGGCTGTCTTCCCGTGACGGACGCCAGACGCGCATACCGCCTTTGGCTTTTCGGACCTGCGCAGATAAATCTAGGCGCTCCGCAATCAATTCGAGCAGCGCATTATCGACGCGGTCAATCTCCCGGCGGACCGATTCAATATTTGGAATTTCTTCAGGCATCAGTTCGATTCACACCATTGCGGTTAAGAGCGGGCACGCCCGTAAATTTGGGCCGCGCAACCTTCTGCGCGTGCCCGCCTTCCGAGGGCGCATATAGGCGCTTTATCGCTTCGACAAGCACCAGTCCTGAAAAACGTGGCCAAACTGTCTCGCCAAAGCGTTCCGCGCCGCGCAGGACTTTCGTTTTGGCGAAAAATTTCGCGGGCGGAATATAGAGCGCATTGGACCCAACCGTCGGGGTAAACTTCGCGCGCACAAGCGCCGCTTTGAGCTGCCGCCTCGAATATGGCCTACCAGCCCCGAAAGGTAGGCTATCAGCGCGCGCCCACATACCAGCCCTATTCGCGCAAATTACGACAATGCGCCCTTCAGGGGTTAAGACGCGGTACAGCTCCGCGAGTGTCGCCGCTATTGTTTCAGCTTCCTCAACCGCGTGAATTGCCAAAATTCGGTCAAAGGACGAATCTGAAAACGGGAGAGCGCGCCCTTGTGTCAACACAGTCGCAACACCGCGTTTCCCCACGTGAGCGATTGCGCCCTGCCCTTCAGGCATGGCAAAAACAAGACGATTGGTTCCGGCCTCATAGGGCGCGAGGTAAGGCCAGGCATACCCATAACCAAGCACATTTCGTCCCGCTAAATCCGGCCAGAGCGCCTCCAGCCGCCGCGCCGCCATATCTCGCGCAGCCCCGCCCAAGGGGCTGGCGTAAAACTGTTCCAATCGTGTTGCGGACTCGCGCATAGAAAAGATCTTAGTTTAAGACGCTCGCTTTTGCCAGCTCGGTGCGGCAGATGGAACTCCAAACATATAACCCTGGAGATAATCTACACCTAGTCGGCGCAAAATATCTGCATCCGCTCGATTATCAACCATTTCCGCGACAGTTTTGACACCAAAAGTCTGCGCCAGATCTACCATCATTCGGACAAAGGTTTGCTTGTTCGGGTCAGAGGCGATGCCTTGGATCAAGGTTCCGTCGATTTTTATCGTATCCGCCTCAATCGCCATGAGATTTCGGAATGTTGTGTAACCTGACCCGAAATCATCAATCGAGAAGGCACATCCGAGCGCGCGTACCTTATTTGAAAACTCTGCCGCTGTCGCAGGATCGTCAAGCGCGACGGTTTCTGTCAATTCCAGCGTCACGTTTTCGGATCTCGGGCCTAAAGCTTTGAGGGCAAAAATATATTCAGATGCGGTCACTTCGTCTTGAACGGTCGCGCCTGAAACATTGAGGGCCAAATGAATATCCGCCTCTTGGCGCAAGGTTTCAGAGGCCAGCTCTAGGGCGCGGCGGTCAAGCAAATGGACAAGTCCCAATCGCTCCGCCGCCATAATGAAACTGCCTGCGCTCACCAACTCACCGTCTTCTCGGCGCAAGCGTAGAAGGCACTCGTAATGAGAAAGCCCCGCGGTTTTGGCATGGATAATGGGCTGATAAGCGATCTGAATACGTCGCTGATTCAAGGCATCCAGAATATCTTGGGATGTTGTTTCCCTGGAAACATGGACGGCCTCGGTTGCCATCGCGTCGTTATAAACGCTTAACACAGAATTTTTGGCTTTAGATAAAGCTAATCGTGTTTGCGCCAAGGCCTCTTGAGCGGAACCCGCTTGCATCCTCATCTGCGTTGAGCTGATCGCGATGTCCCCATGCAAGTTGCCATGAGGGGTTTTGACAGGTGAGTTTTCCAACAAAAAGAACAGCCGTGATGCAATGGCCTGCACATCCTCGGGCGTTGAGCCATAAAGCACCAAGCCAAAATCGGCCCCGCCGATGCGGCCCAAAACATCCGGCGTCCGTATGATGCTAGACAAACGCTTGGCAAATTCTGTCAAAACGCGATCGCCGATCTCAAAACCGTAGACCTCGTTGATATCCGCAATATTCGTGATCCGAAGCCGCAAAAGGGCCCCATCACCGCATTGCCGCTCTGTCAATGCCGCCAAGTGATCTAGCGCATTTATTGTAGCCTCAAGATTCGCCGTCGCCGTCAGCTCATCATGATTTGCCAGATAGGCGGCACGCTTACTTGCTTGCTGCTGCGCGTTGATATTTATAACAACGCCCTCTATCTGGTCGGGGCTGTCGCCTGTGCCGGATTTGCGGCGGCCTTGCTCTTGCAACCAAATTTCGTCGCCTTGGTAGGTCCTCCACAGATAGACCAGCTTATATTCCGCGCCGTCCCAGGTCAGACGTCTTATAGCATTTTTCCGGCGCCTCGCATCTTCCGCTGAAAGGCGGGACAGCCACTCCGCAACGGTTGAGGGTAGACGTTCGAGCGGACTGGCGAGAACCTCCGCTGCTTGCACCGCCGATTTAAATTGTAATACGGTCTGCCCAGACATTCGAAAGGGAGTCGCCTGCATTAGCGACAGCGCGACATCACCGTCCCATACACCGGCTATTCGGGCCAGTCGGTCAGCTTTCGCAGCGTGATTATCCATGACGAAATTCAGACATAAATACAACTTATGGTGCAATTATTTGAATGCAAGGACTTAATCACCAAAGCCATCCGCGACCGCGAAATCTCTGCGCGCGGCGGCAATGGTCACCATGAAACCGGCCATGACATCCAAGAGACACATGACCATAATCAAAAAGAACACAGAGGTCGCAAAAGCTGGGAAGAGTAAAAACTCAACTAAGCAAACGATAAACAAAATCAAAGAAAATGCATGGTTCATAACCGCCGCGCGGCCAATACCTGTTGACTTTAGGAGCTCAAAAAACAGCATCAACAAGGCGCCTGCAACAAGCGCATGGCCCGATGTGATATACCACGTCGCGCCGCTCGTCATGGGCACAGAAAATCTATCTGTGTCCAGCTGTTCACGCATGATCTCAACGGTGGAGAATGTCGCCCCGCCCAAAGCGAGGATGTTATAGATCACGACAGGCACGATCATAAGTGGAAAGACTGAAAAAAAGCGCACGATTATAGCTCGAATCAATAGGTTTAGTTAATCCTACGCTCGCAACCATTTACGATGTGTTAACCTTAAATCTCGCCGTTTGAAGGTCGCCTTTAAACTTCATCGACACCGCCCGGCAATTTCATCCGGCGGCGGAGCCACATCACGCCGCGCAGATCCGCGATGCTAACTTTGAGCCTTCCGAAATTCGTATATTTGCTGTTTCCGAACTCGCGGGCGCGGTGGTTCACATCGGCAAATTCAATCGTGTAACCCTCCCTGAGCATTAATGCCGGAATATAGCGGTGAATGTGATCAAAATAGGGGAGCTCCAGAAAAGCCTCTCTTCGGAAGAGTTTCAGCCCGCAGCCCGTGTCATCTGCATCATCCTTCAATAGCCGTTTGCGAATGCCGTTCCCAAAACGCGAGCCGATCTTTTTGGCCGCAGAGTCGATCCGCTTCGCGCGGCGCCCGCCGACCATAGCCAAGCTCTTCGGCGCATTGGCCCGCGTCATTTGCGCATATAGTTTTGGAATATCCGCCGGATCATTTTGCCCGTCACTATCGAGTGTTGCGATAATCGGCGCTTTTGCTGCGCGAACGCCTGACCGAACGCCGCGCGATTGACCCGAATTTTGTCGATGCGATAAGACGCGCAAGAACGGAAAACGCGATTTCATATCTGAAAGCACCAGTTTCGTCATGTCCGTCGA
Organism: uncultured Caulobacterales bacterium; assembly: GCA_937923965.1. Classification (GTDB taxonomy): domain Bacteria; phylum Pseudomonadota; class Alphaproteobacteria; order Caulobacterales; family Maricaulaceae; genus Litorimonas. Next base: position 9,767 of record CALDTL010000214.1, on the reverse strand, counting down.
GGCGTCATCGATGAAAATCATCTCATAAGAAAACTCCGACAACGCCGCTGCAATTTCGTCCGCAAGGTTTTCAACATTTTCAGCTTCATTATAGGCGGGAACGACAACCGAAATATCGGGGAGGCCGTGCGCCGTCATATCAATGCTTGGGTCTGTCATGCCAGGCTCATGTCATGAAATTACGCTCTCATCAAAGGCGAAAACGCTTTTGTGCAGCCGCGCAGTAGGATAGGCCTGCTTCATGTTGACCTGCCTCTCCCGACGCCGCTGGCAAGTGCTGGTTTTGATTTGCCTCACATTGGTAGTGATCTTGCCGGGCTTATCGGGCCTACCCGTAATAGACAGAGATGAAGCCCGTTTCGCACAGGCCAGCGTACAAATGGCCGAGTCGAATGATCTGCTCAACATTCGGTTTCAGGATGAAGCGCGGAATAAAAAACCTGCGGCGGCCTATTGGGCGCAAACGGCGATGATAAAGATCTTCTCCAGAGATGGAGACAGGCGTATTTGGGCTCAGCGCCTGCCCTCACTCCTCGCGGCCCTCATTTCAATTCTGGCGCTTTATTGGGGCGGGTCCAAAATGGTCGGACGGGACGCAGCCTTTGTCGCGGCGGCTCTATTATCGGTCTCAACGATCTTTGTGTTTGAGGGTCATATCGCAAAAACAGACGCCCTTCTCTGCGCCTCAACGACCGTCATGTTTGCTTGTTTGGGTCGTCTTAGACTCGGGAGAACCGGACGGAGAGAGGTTTGGGGATTCTGGATCGCCCTCGGGTTTTCTATCATGATTAAAGGACCAATTGGCCCGCTCTTGGCCATAACCTGTCTCGCGAGTCTTTGGCTTTGGGACAGACATTTGACATGGGCACGGCCTCTGTTGAACTGGGGTGCGATCGCAATTTTTCTTCTCATTTGGCTGCCCTGGGGCATTGCCATGTATAGTGTTACAGACGGCGCATTTTACGCCGAGAGCCTTGGGAAAGATTTCGGCGGGAAAGTCACCTCGGGACAAGAAGGTCACGGCGCCCCGCCAGGATCGCATTCTATGGCAATCTGGGCCACGCTTTGGCCCGCTAGCCTCTTCCTCATCCCCGGACTGTCTTATGCCTTTATTTTAGCTAAATCCCGCAGCAGAACGCGGCTGGCGCAGGCCATGCGCTTGGCAATGTGTTGGACTGTGCCGTTTTGGATTTTGATCGAAATCATGCCCACGAAACTCCCGCATTATGGCCTGCCGGTTTTCCCGGCTATCTGCCTCATAATCGGGGCTTGTGTTGTGGCCATGACCCAGAAACCGAGATTCGTAAAATCACGCATCCTGACGGGGATAATTTTCCTTGTCTCAACGGGTATAATGATCGCAGCGATGATCTATATTCAAATTGAACATGGCGCGCCGGACCAACGGGTTTTCATCTTTGTGATTTGCGGGGTTACTGGCGGTGCAGCTTTATTCGCCGCAGGCTCCATATGGACCAATAAAATCCGACCCTCATTAATCGCGGCCCTAGTGTCAGGACTCGTCTATTTCATTCCCGCTTATGGCTTTGTGCTTCCACAATTGACAGATTTTCAAACCTCTGAGCGGATAGTGGCCGAGTTGCGGAGCTTTGCGCCCGACGTCTTAAGCGAGAAAATACATAGCCCGCATTACCGAGAACCGAGTCTAATTTATCATATTGGCAAAAACGTTGATGTAACAGGCCGCGCCATAGATTTGTCTGACGGCAGCCTTGTTATCCTAAACGCCCGCCGTGAGAACGCAGATAAGACTGGCCTAGAGCTCGCGCAAGCCGCGAGAACACGCGGAAAATGCTTAGAGACGTCGAGCCCTGTTATCGGCTTTAATTATTCGAAAGGGACGCCGCTGAGTCTCGTGATTTTACGAGAGGCGCCTTGTTAGGCTTCTTGCCAAACAAGGCCGATCTCAATGTCAATACATACGCCCGGCCCATTATAGCGGTAGCCATAAACGGCGCCGCCAAAACGGTCAAAACTTTCGGCAGGAAACCCGGCGTATAATTCCAGAAATATCGCAAAAAGCCTTTTAGTTTTTCTTTCTCGATCCAAACTCTTGGCACGCGCGAGGTCGACCCGTAATGCATGACCGTCGCGCCGGGCACAAAACCGACTTGTCCGCCCATCTGGCGAGTGCGTCTGCAAATTTCGATATCTTCGACGTGAAGGAAATATCTCTCATCAAACCCGCCTGTCCGCTCAAAGCTCGGACGGTCTGTCATGAGGCAAGCCCCCGAAATCGTATCAATCTGGACTGGCTCTGTCGGAAGTGGGTCCGTTTCGCGGTGGACGGACCGCAAGCCAGGAATAATCTCTAACACAGGTAAAAAGCCGACCAGCGCTGACAAGGGGGTCAAGGCTCTACGGCGAGCCCCTCGTTGTTCTTCACCTTTTTCATCGCGCAATAATCCGCCGGTTATCCAAGGTTCCACAAGACAATCTCCTGCATTGGCAAGCTGGCGCGCTGCCCCTTTTGAGATAACGGCGTCGGGGTTTAGGAAGAGGAGATAATGCCCCGTCGCAAGTTTTGCGCCGTAATTGCAGGCCCGCGCAAAACCAATATTCCCATGCCCCTGCAAGAAACGGATACGATGAGTTTTGGCCGTCAATTGAGATAAGCGTGCGCGCGCACTCTCTGTATTCCCATTATCGACAACAATAAGCTCATGAATATCGCGGTCTGACAAAACCGCCGTGATAGCCTCCATCAAGGCCGGGCCCGTCATATAACTGACCATGACAACACTAATCGGACGTTTGCGCGCCGCATCTGGCGTCAAACCAATGTGACTCATGCCCTCGGACATTGTCACAGCTCTCCCGCCCTTCAATTTGAAGACTTCGACCACTTCATACTCCTCGCGCCCAAAAGTATGCCCCCTGGTAGAGCCCCCCTACTTGGCCAATCCCTTAAATGTAAAGGGGAATTATGATTATTTTTCAGTTAGAAACGAGGGTGATTATTTTTTGTGCGGTATCAAGCAGATCATACTGGCCGCGAAAACAATCAGTGCCCACCACCAATGTTGCCAGACGCCAATAGTCACCGCGCCATTGATTGCCGTCGCCGCGATAAGTCCCGCAGCTGCAAAAGCTTGAGCCGGATTTGTTACCTTTTTCACAATGCGGCTAAGCAAGGCGAATAAGAAAGAGACAAATAAAACAACGCCAATGATTCCAGTCTCGACCCAAATCTGCAAACCGATATTATGAGGATGTAGGGACATGACCGTAATATCGCGGCCATCCGGTGCCCGAAAGGTCAAGTCATTAAAGACGCGCGAGGAATCAAAGCCATGCCCCATGAGCGGTGTCTGCTTTATCAACTCCCAGCAATATGACCACATCCGAACGCGGTGCTCCCAAGAGAGAGGCAACTCTCGCATTTCCGCAGGCTCAATACTGCTCGCTATCATACCGATAAGAGGGGCAAACACGATACTGGCGGCCGCTAGCACAGTCGCCAAAATTAGACCCGCTCGAGGATTTCGCCGCGCGAAAAGAGCCATCGCGCCAGCCAAAAGGAGGGTGACAATAACAATGCTCAGATGGTTGGCATAAGCCGAGATAGCCAATCCCAAAATAACCAAAGCAACGAGTAGCCAGCCACGCCTAATATATAGGAGCATCAATGCAGAGATTGGCCAGATTAGCTGCGAATAACTAATTTGCCCTCGGCCTAAATTCATTTCGGCATCGCCCAATCGGCGGCCCAAAGGTTGACCGGATTCAACAGGGTCGGCCCAAAGGGAGAGGGCATATCCGCTGACTGAGTCGATAAGGAGCACCAAAACCCCAACAAGGCCTGTGACAATCACGCCCCACACCAAAATCTGTTTGGGCCGCACTGACAGGCGGAGGAATATCAAAGGCACGAACAAAAGCGGGATGATTAGTCCAAAGAGCAAAGAGGCGTTGCCGCCCAAAAAAGCGCCATCATAACCGCTCCACAACATTGAGACCCACGCCCAAAGGACAAATGCGATTAAAGCCATTGGCCATACCGCTTTTAAATATGCCGCCCCCGAGCGGTCCTCGGCCCAGACTAATATTGCCGAAAGCCCCATGAAAAAACCGGCGAGTTGAAAACCAAGCCCGCCCGCGATGGCTAAAATCGGTGCTAAAATAACAGAGATCCACACCCAGAATTGGGCATGCCTCGACAGGCCTTTGGACAGGGCGCTCATATCTTACGCTCGGCGCATATCCGGCGGCGACGCTTCTTCGGTGAGCGCCTCAATGGCCGCCTCAATTGTCAGTATCGTTTGATCACGAGACCCGAGACGGCGAAGAGCAAGTTTGCCCTCCTCCATCTCTTTGCGGCCAACAACCGCGATGACTGGAATTTTGCGGTCTGCAGATAATTCGCGAATTTTATAATTGATCTTCTCATTTCGGATATCGAGTTCCGCGCGCAGGCCTGCAGCTTTCAGCGTTGCAACAACCTCTTCCGCATACCCATCCGCGTCGGAGGTAATGGTCGCGACAACGACTTGAACGGGCGAAAGCCAAAGCGGAAATTTACCCGCATAATTCTCGATGAGAATGCCGAGGAACCGCTCGAAGGACCCCAAAACCGCGCGGTGCAACATGACTGGGGCATGTTTCTTATCATCATCACCAATGAAATTAGCGTTCAAACGCTCTGGCGTATTAGGGTCCAGCTGTATGGTCCCCGCTTGCCATTCGCGGCCAATCGCATCTCGCAGAACGAAATCCAACTTCGGCCCGTAAAACGCCCCGTCACCTTCATTAAGTTCAACCTCAAGACCCGAGGCGTCTGCGGCTTCCTTTAGAGCCCCCTCGGCTTTATCCCAATATTCATCGGAGCCGACACGCACATCAGGTCGGGTAGAGAATTTGACCTTCACATCATCAAATCCTAGATCGGCATAGACAGATTTCAAAAGTTCGGTGAAGGCTTTCACCTCATCCGTGACCTGATCCAGCGTACAAAAAATATGCCCATCGTCTTGAACAAAGCCGCGCACGCGCATGAGGCCGTGAAGCGCGCCTGAAGGCTCATAGCGGTGACAGGACCCAAACTCGGCATAGCGGAGCGGTAAATCGCGATAGGATTTCTGACCCTGATTAAAGACCTGGATATGACACGGGCAATTCATCGGTTTTAGCGCGAGAACTTTATCCTCCTCGGCAATTTCCGCGACAAACATATTCTCGCGATATTTCCCCCAATGGCCAGACGCTTCCCAGAATTTGCGGTCCATGAGCTGCGGAGTCTTGATTTCCTGATAACCATATTCCCGTTGGCGGCGGGACATGTAATCGCGCAAAGTCGTGTAGAGCATCCAGCCGTTCGGATGCCAAAAGGCTTGGCCTTGAGCCTCCCCTTGGAAATGGAACAGCTCTAATTGCGTCCCGAGACGGCGATGATCCCGCGCTTCGGCTTCCTCAATTTGTTTCAGATGCGCATCAAGCTCTTCTTGAGTGGCCCAAGCGGTGCCGTAAATCCGCTGGAGCTGCGGGTTGTTACTGTCGCCGCGCCAATAGGCTCCGGCAACTTTCATCAATTTAAACGCTTTGCCGATCTTCCCTGTACTTGGCAAATGCGGGCCGAGGCAGAGATCAAACCATTTGCCCTGCTTATACACTGTCAAGACCTCATCCTCGGGCAGATCTTCAATCAACTCGACCTTAAAATGCTCGCCCATGTCTTTGAACAGGGCAATCGCCTCTGCCCGATCCATGACGAGGCGCTCGAACTTGTCATTGCGGTTAATGATAAAAGCCATTTTCTTTTCAATCGCGGCGAAATCATCCGCGCTGAACGGCTCCTCGCGGTGGAAGTCGTAATAGAACCCATTCTCAATCACTGGACCAATGGTGACTTGCGTGCCCGGGAAAAGCTCCTGCACAGCCTCCGCGAGAACATGGGCGGCGTCATGGCGGATGAGCTCTAGGCCTTCCGGATCTTTCGCCGTGACGAGTTCAATCTTCGCATTATCATTAATGGGCAGTGAGGCATCGACTAGCGTCCCATCTAATTTGGCAGCCAGCACTTGTTTCGCCAAACCTTTCGAGATCGATTTCGCGACCTGCATGGCCGTTGTGCCCGCCTCAAACTCGCGTGTAGCGCCGTCTGGAAATGTCAAAGTGACCATGGTCAATCATCCGAATGTGTCTTAGTCCACAAGGCTGCGCGCCAAGGAGCATATATAGGAGGCGTGGTAATGTTTTTGGGAACATTATCAACCCCGGACGTCCCCCAAGGCTGACATCGCAGCAGCCGCGCCAGCGTCATCCAGCCGCCAACCCACGGCCCATGCCGCTCTATCGCCTGTTTTGAGTAGGTCGAACAGGACGGCTGATGACGGCAACGCACACCAAAAGCAAAAAGAACGGGCGAAATCACCCATTTATAGACTTGCAAGGCTGCAAGCATTGGCAGGCTGAGGATTTTCCCAATCATGCTGCGGATGCCATAGCCGCCTCAAAAGCTTCGACGGCAGCCACAAAGGCAAGGCAAGTTGAATTATGGCGCGCGGGATATTTCGAGACGCCAGACAATAGAGCGAGTTTCGCGAAACGTCCGCCGGGCGGGGCGCCCCCTTCCTTCAACATAGCGAGCAAACCGTCTTGTGCCTCTCGCAGTTCTGCCAAAGACGCGCCAATAATCGACTCTTTCAAGATTGCAGCGCTGGCTTGGCCGAGCGCGCAGGCCTGAACGCGTAGCGCGCAGTCCGTTACCTGTCCGGCTTCAACATTGATATCAATCTCCAACCACGAGCCGCAAAGCTTTGAGACGCGGCGCGCCGTCCCGTCAGGCGACGCAAGAGAAGCATTTTCTAAAGTCGCAGAGAGCGACAGAATATCTGTATTATACAGGTCATCGAACATGGCACTGATATAGGATGAAGATGAGCGTGTGAATAGAGGGTCCAGTCAGACAGCCTCTCCATCCTCTGCGCCCCTCTTTACGGTCAAAAATTAAGCCAAAATTCACCATGACCTCCTAAGCCTTTCCTTTGGACATCAGTGGAGACTCATCATGAATGCGAGATATTGGAATGATGTCCTGCGCTTGCTTTGCATGATGATCCTCATCGATGGGAAAGTCTATGAGGAGGAACTCGAAGCCTTCAAAGACGCCGCATTGTCCCTTCGCGACATGGTCGATCCGAAATTAATGCTGACAGGGCATATGGCCGAGGATTGGTTTGAGCTGAACCGCGATGATATTGCGATTAGTATCCAATCGGTGTTTTACGACGGCAGTGTCGCCAAAGCCCTCAAAAACCTTGACGAGATCGAAAATAAGAAAAGTTTGATCTTTGCGCTACTAAAGGTCGCCATGTCAGATGGTCGCAAGCATCCAGCAGAGGAAAAACTCCTCAATTCCGCCTGTGAAACTTGGGGTTTGGACCTCAAACTCGTAAGCTAGCTGGGCAATACTGGATCAACAGAAAAGTTTCTGTTCACCGACAAAATCCAAAATACTATTAAATTTCAATACCCTAAATGCACATCCATTCAAAACCTAACGCGCGTTAACCATAATATTTTGAATATTCAGGGTTAATTCAAGACGCCTGCCCTAGTCCTTCAACTGTGAGAACAGGGAGCCTCGGAATGATAAACCTAAAGACAATTAGCGTAGTAACACTGGCACTTTCATTCTGTGCAGTCGCGAGTCACGCCTCAGCTCAAACAAGCCCTCAGGACTCAGATAATGCGGCGCAGGTCATCTCTACGGTTAAATCCGCCGAAGCCAAGCCTCAGGATATGCCACGCAACATTTCGACCCGTAAAATCAAGCGAATTGTAAAGCCGCTCCCCACATCAAGCCAGATGAAACAGTCTTCTATCCAGAGCGGTGTCATCAACGCGGCGACATCTGAGCAGAACATAAATACCCGCTTTATTTACAATCGCAGCCAAGTTGAAACTCACATGCCTATCTATTTTAGCAAAGAGTCACTGAAGTCAAAATAGTCCCGCTTCATTTGCCCTAACAAATGAACCGCCAACTTAGGACCCAAAAGCCAATAGGCTTTTGGGTCCTTTTTCACATCACCCTCTTGTGAGATGGGCCCTCAAAAGTAACCGAGATGGCCATGTACTGCTGCCCAAAAGGCTTTGGGCGGTGGAGCCAAACATGTTAAAAGACCGGCATGTTTGAACAGCCCAAATTCGCGATCTATCTGAGTTTCGCGATCATTTTGGTCGGCTGCGCTACGCCGAGGCAATCACCGTCGGCGAAAAATCCTGAACTTACCGCCCCCGTCACCCGAGCGGAAGCCAAATCCGAAGCTTGCCCTGCGGCCCTTTTGGAGGCCGGTGCCAGAGCCGAGGATTGCCGCTGTATTGAAAACCGTCTCTTCGAAATCGGGCAAACTCCAGGCGTGTTGAACTCAGATAAAAAACCTCAAGCCCTCTTTGGCGGGGATGACGGGCGGCGTAAGATTGCCATTGGCCTACTACGTCATGATGCGATTGAGCAATGCGGATTATTTGATCCCAATCATATCGTCGCGAAAAATTTGTAGCGGTATATTACGAGACGGTCACGATTAATTCATGTTCAGATTCTGTCTCTGTGTCTTGCGCCTCTAGGGAAGTGACCTAAATTTAGGCCACTGTAGAATTAGAGTCTTGAGAAGGACCCCCACTATGACACGACCTTTACTTCTTGGCGTCGCGGCGCTTGCTCTTCTGACCTCCCCGCTCGCCTTTCAATTAAATGCCGATGCCCAAATCAGCACCCGGTCTCAGGCGATGACCGTCGACCCGCAGCGCGGCGTGCTAACGATGGCGCCCCTCTTGGAGCAAGTGACGCCTGCGGTGGTATCTATACGGACAGTTCAAGAGGCTGAGTCCCGGCGGTCAGCGAGATCGCCTGAACAGGAAATGATGGAGCGGTTTTTCGGTGGGCGTCTGCCGCAAAGTCGCGGCCCGCGCGCAGGCGCGGGTTCGGGCGTGATTTTCGATGCAAGCGCGGGTCTCATCATTACAAATAATCATGTCATTGAGGATGCCGATGAGATCACGGTCACGTTGAATGACAGGCGGGAGTATGAAGCAGAACTCGTGGGTTCAGACCCAGATACAGATATCGCACTGCTTAAAATCGACTCCAGAGATTTAAAGGAACTTAGGCTAGCAAAATCCGGTGATGCTCGAGTTGGAGATTACGTCATCGCAGTCGGGAATCCCTTCGGCCTCACCTCCACGGTCACATCCGGCATTGTCTCTGCTATTGGACGCGAAACGGCCAGCGGAAGAAACCGCTATGAGAATTATATCCAAACCGACGCCTCTATTAACCCGGGTAATTCGGGCGGCGCATTGGTCAATTCCAAAGGCGAATTAATTGGCATCAACACGGCGATTGTCTCTCGCTCCGGCGGAAATAATGGGATCGGCTTTGCGGTTCCTGTCCGAACGGTGAAAAATGTCATCACGCAGCTTCGCGAAAACGGCGAGGTCCGACGCGGCCGGATTGGCGTTGCGATTCAAAATGTGACGCCCGCCTTGCGGGATGGGCTAGGCCTGAAATCCTTAAACGGCGCGTTGATTTCAAATGTAGATAACGACACGCCGGCGGAGAAAGCGGGCCTCAAAGAGGGCGATATCGTTATCGAATTTAATGGTGAGGACGTCCTTGATAGTAATGATCTCAGGAACCTTGTTGGCTTGCTGCAACCCGGCACCCGTGTCGGCGTCACCTATCTGCGCGACGGCAGCCGCCGAACAACACGCATTGGCGTTGCAGAAGCCGATGATGTGGA
>CALDTL010000213.1 GCA_937923965.1 uncultured Caulobacterales bacterium | reverse complement strand
GCCCGCTCCATGGCCCAGAGATCCGAGACGTCCTGCACGACACAAATAGTGGTGAGGTCCCGCGTCGGCGAGGCGCAAATATGACACGGATTAGACGAGTCGACATTCCCGCAAGTCGTGCAGGTCGAAATTCGTTCTGCTGCCTCCCCCATCGCAATCGCCAATGGGGTCATCAAAGCGTCTGGTTTCTTCAAAAGCGCCAAGGCCGCCCGCCGCGCAGAACGCGGGCCCAAGCCCGGCAGCTTGGACAATAGTCCAATCAGGCGATCGATCTCAGGGCTAACAGAGCGGTTGGACATGGGCCGAATATAGGCTGTTTTGATATGAACACCACTAGGAAAAAGAGAGCGGCGAGTAGGATTTAATCAACGCCTATCGCGGCAGATTTCGGTCCGCGCGGATCGGCTGCGCCCCCTATATACCCATCCTTCATATGGCCCGCAGAGTTGACACGGCCCAAAACTGTCCGGGCGACGCCTCCATTAGGCATGGCCGTGAAATTATGACCCATGGCCTTCAGAGCATTGATTGTATCCAGGCTAATCACAGGTTCAACCGCAACGCTATCCGGGAGCCACTGATGATGAATACGCCCACGATGCGTCGCTTCGGCCAGGTTCATCTCCCACTCCATCACGTTAAGCGCGACTTGCAAAACGGCTGTGATAATTGTGGAGCCGCCGGGCGAGCCCGTCGCCAACACGACCTCGCCGTCCTTCATCACAAGCATCGGCGTCATTGAAGATAGCGGTCGTTTACGCGGCTCAATTTTATTCGCCTCTCCGCCAATCAGCCCATAGCCATTGGGCGCGCCGGGCTTTGACGAAAAATCATCCATTTCATTATTCAGTAAAAACCCAGCGCCATCCACAGAATAGCCAGAGCCATATGAGAAATTCAGCGTGTAAGTCAGGGAGACGGCGTTGCCATATTTATCCATGACCGAATAATGCGTTGTGTTGACGGGTTCTAATACGAGCGCTGATCCGGGCAAAACTTCGGCAGATGTTGAGGCGCGGTCTAGATTGATCCCGCCGCGTAAACGCGCCGCATAGGCCTTATCGGTCAGCTCGAGAACCGGCACATCCACAAAGTCTGGATCGCCCAAGTATTTAGACCGGTCCGCATAGGCGCGGCGCATACTCTCAATCAGCTTATGCAAATAAGCGGCGCTATTGTGACCATCCGCCTGCAAATCATAGCCTTCAAGAATATTGAGCATTTGAACGATGTGCACACCGCCAGAGGACGGGGGCGACATCGCAGCTATCTCATACCCGCGGTAGGTCCCGCGAACCGGCTCGCGGGTCAGTGTCTCATAATTTTGAAGATCTTCGAGCGAGATTAGCCCCCCGCCCTCACCCATTTCGTCAACGATCAACCGCGCTGTTTCACCCGTATAAAATCCATCAGCCCCTCGCCGCATAATCCGGCGAAGCGTCTTCGCCAGATCGGCTTGCACCCACCGATTTCCCGCTTTGATTCCAGAAAAATACGCGATGGAGCTTTCATCAGCGGAGAACTCTTCCTGCGCCGAAGCCAGACTTTGGGCGAGTGCCGGGCTGACTGTGAAACCTTCAGAGGCCAAACGAATAGCCGGCCCCATGACTTGGCGGCGCGTCATCGTGCCATAGGTTTCAAGCGCGTCCAAAAGGCCCATCACCGTGCCGGGCACGCCCGCCGAAGCGCGGCTATATTGCGCTTTCTTATTATCTACATTGCCAGATTTATCGAGATACATATCGCGGTTTGCAAGGGCCGGCGCCATTTCCCGAAAATCAATGGCAAGGGTTTCATTGCCATCTTCCAAATGGATTAACATAAACCCGCCGCCGCCCAAATTTCCGGCTTGCGGATGGGTCACGGCCAAAGCAAACCCCACAGCAACCGCCGCATCGACGGCATTACCGCCGCGCTCAAGAATATCCGCGCCGACTCGGCTGGAAAGCCTGTCTTGAGAGCTGACCATCCCGCCCTTTGCCAACACAGGATGATGGATGGTGCCATAGTCAAAAACTGCCCGCGCGCCGACAGCCTCGGCTGGTGCCTCCGCCGCGAAAGCCGGAGTTCCGATTAAAACCGCCAAACCAAAAAGGATATTTTTCATATTGCTAAACTATTTTCTCTAAGGTTTGCGCCAAACCCACAACATCCGAAACAGCTTGGTCATAGTCTTTGTCTTTGGCCCATAACTCTAGGCCAATTGGACGGTTATAACCCCCCGCGCGGACTTGTTTTAACACATTAGCATAATTCACATCTCCCGTGCCGGGTTGCGCGCGGTCTGGGGTATCTGCAATTTGGACATAACAAATCGTCTGGGCATGACGTTTGAGGTTCCCGATCAACTCACCTTCATGGCGCTGCATATGAAAGAGATCCCAGTTTAATTTCACATAGGGCGAATTGATTGCGGTTACGATCTCTACGGCCTCAGCGCTTCCGTAAATAAAGTGACCGGGGTGATCATAGGGGTTGAAGGGCTCTATCGCAGCATAGGTTTCCGCGTCTTCGAAAATGGGCGCAGCGGCCGCCAAATGATCGCGGTAAGATTTCAAGCTGTCTGATTTAGAGATTCCATCAACATCTTGATGCCCCGTTATCGTAACAATCTCGGTGCCGAGCAACTGCGCATTTTCTACGGCGCGTTTGCAATTTTCGAGAAATTCAGTGCGCACATCAGGCCGCGCCAATGCGGGTGCATCGCCGACAATTTGCGCGATTTGGACGCCGGCGTCTGTGGCTAATTTTGCAAGCTCAGACGCCTTACGATCCCAACTGTCGATGAACCAAAACTCAACATGCGAAAACCCGTCTTCGGCGGCTTTATCAAAGCGCGCTTCAAATGGGATATCCGCATACCAGCTTTCAACATTTAGCGCGAAACCAGATAATAATTTTCGCGTTTGGCTTTCGGATAGGTCAACCGAAGACGACGCCGAACAGGCCGTCAAACCAGCAGCCGCGACAGCCGCCGCCCCGAATGCCTCTCGCCGGTTCAACCTAAAACGGCAGCTTCATGCCGGGCGGAAGTTGGATATCCCCCATGGCGGATTTCATGGTGTCCGCTTGCGCCTGATCGAGTTTGACCTTGGCATCTTGAAAAGCGGCCACAATGAGATCTTCAACAACTTCCTTGTCTTCACCCGTGAGCAATGAAGGGTCGATCTCAAGAGCTTTCATATTCCCGCCGCCCGCGAGGGTCACCGTCACCAACCCACCGCCAGAGCGCCCAATCGCCGTGAGATCAGCCACCATTTCCTGCGCAGATTCCATTTTCTTCTGCATGTCTTTGGCCTGTTTCATGAGGCCCATGAGATCTTTCATAATTTAATCCTATTCGACATCTTTTTGGGGGAAATCAGAATGAATAACATTTTCCGCACGGTCGCGAATATATAGCTCTTTCGCCGATTTTAGCATGGGGTGAGAAAAGGCCGGATGAGAACGATCCTCGGCGTCCTGCGCCGCCGCTGCTGACTTGCGTTGCTGCGCGAGCGGCACTGCGCCCGCCTCCTCCGATGGCGAAACAATCCAGAGATCACCTGTCATGTCTTGGAGGGCTGAGACAATTTTCCCAATCAAAGTGTTTTGGCGGGGGTCTGTGATATTCACGCTAATTGCCCCGCGTTTGAAACTGACCAGGCGGACATAGCGTTCCAGATCAGATTTCAACTTAATTTGTGACGCGGGCAGCGCCGCCACGAAATCTTCGAAACTCCCAATTTCGACGGCAGGCTTTTCGGGAATGATAGGTTGAGGCGCTTCCATCACCGCTGTCGGGGTGGAACTTGTGGCACTTGAAACCGCCTGCGTTGAAATCGCCGAGGCCGGAGCGCTAGCGCCGCCGCCAACAGATGGCGATATAACCGGCAATCCGGGCCCGCCGTCATCTTGGTCCTTACGCGCCTGCGTTATGATCGCGGCGGCAAGTTCCGGCGGCGGCATTTGTCCCGCAAGGCTCAGTTTCAGCAAGGCCATTTCGGCGGCCGCCAGCGGCGCAGGCGCTTGCCGTACATCATTATAGGC
>CALDTL010000212.1 GCA_937923965.1 uncultured Caulobacterales bacterium | reverse complement strand
CGGCGTGTGGGTCCAAACCAAATGCCCGTTTTCATATTGCGTGTCCGCCACCCGGAACCAATGCTCGCGGTCATAGCTCGCCGCGACCTGATATCCGTCCCACGCTTTCGGGAAAGCCGCTTCGGCGGCATTGGTAATGCGATATGTGCAGGCTGTGTCTTTTCCGCCCGTCGCGCGAAAATGGAACCATTGATAAAAATGCGACTGAGTATCCTTGCGAATAGAGAGGCGAATATCATCAGGGCTGTCAGCGTGATCGACAATAATATTGCCGGAATCAAACGCCGCATTAATTTGAACTGTCACGAGAGTTAGCCTCCAAAATCATCTGGCGCCGTGGCGGCCGCCACAATCGCATCGCCGATATCCGCTGCCTCTAACCCCTTCCAGAATATACGCCAATCCCCAGACGCACTTTCCATCCGCTGCATTCCGTCACATTGACGCATATACCAGTGGTTAAACGGATTCCCCATGCGGGAGCGCCAAATAAATGACGGGACCTCTGCGCAGGCGGCGTCCCATATATCGCGCGCTATTCCATCGCCGCGCGCTTCGCGCAGGACGAAAAATTTGGAGAGATAGGGAATGCCCGCCTGCTCAATAAACAGCGCGCCGCCCCGGTATTCACTCTCGACAAGGCCTTTATAAAGCGGCCTATCAAAAAAGCTTGGCTTGAGACGTTTCTCAAAGGCCGTCTCTAGGCTGCGGCCAAGATCGGGAATTGAGAAATCCTCATAGGCCGTCCCCATTTTCAACGAGATAGCCCGCCGAATAAGCGTCCCCGTCCCCCGCGTTGTAAAGAGCTCGCCCAATAAGTTTAGCGGTGAGGCAATGACATAGCTGCGCCGGGCGTCGGCGGCTTGTTCTAAGTCCAAGACGCAATCGAGAAACCGAATCTGTCCAGCGGAAAAGCTCTCCGACTCCATCGCATCGGGTAAATCTTCGGTCGTAAGATTGGCCAGACGTTCACCATTCCGGCTGAGGCCGCCGGAGGGCTGTAGGAAAATGATCTTATTCGGCAAGAGGGCTTTGACCAATCCCGATAGGCTCATTTTTCCGCTCCGGTCCGTCATCTCCAGAATAGGCATTTTCCCAGCCCGCGCGGTCTTACGCACCTCGCTAATCAAGCCATAGGACGCCGTGTTGAGTTTCGATGCCCGGACGCCGGACCGATCCAAATCTCTGGACAGACGCTGGGCCTGATATTTCACGGAGGTCCGAGCATCTTCCATCGCCCCGACAATCAAGACAGGGCTCAGCTCGAGGTTTGACAATATCCGTAAAGCTGAAATTAAAGCCTCCAAGAGAGGGTCTTTCAAACAGCGCGGATCGATAACGATCATCGCAAACGTTTCGGCGTCCTGCCGCGCGAAGAGCTCGGCATAGAATTTCGCCTCATGCTGCGCGCCGACTGCAGACAGGCTTTGGAGGACAGTTTCGCGAATGCTCATGGCGCGCCGCCCGAGAGCGCTTTCGCATAGAGCGCCGCCGCCTCTTCCAACTGCGCAATCTCGACATATTCATTCGGCTTATGCGCCTGCTCCAGATTTCCCGGGCCGTAAACCACGGCATTAATTCCAGCCTGCGACAACATCGCCGCCTCTGTCCAATACGGCAGATCGACAATCTCGGTCTCTCCAAAAATTTCATCAAAGGCACTGATGTCTCGCGTGGCGAAGGGCTCAAAGGCGACAATCCTATCGAATTTTGCCGTATCAGACATCGCATAAATGGCGGCTTCCCGCGCTTTTACATGATCGCCGGGCGGCGGCCGCAAAGACAGCCACAGCTTCGCCGTCGTCGGAATAACATTATAGGCGCCGTCACTCTCTATCTCCCCAATATTCACGCATAGGCCTTGGAAGGGAGCGGCGCCAAAATCAAGGTGCTCATCCGCATAATTTCCGACTTTAGCCGCGAGACGCGCCGCCTCCAGCAGCGGCCTCGGCGTTGTATCGGCCAGCGAACTATGGCCGCCCGGACCGGCAAATTCAGCGGAGATGGCCAGCATGCCCCGATGCGCCCGCCCAACTCGGCAAGAGGTCGGCTCGCAGACAATCGCTTGCTTCACATCTTTGAGGCGGCCAGATTGGATGACAGCGGGCATGACCTCGCTGCCATGCTCTTCGTCTCCAGAAAATAGCACGGCGACATTGCGCGGGGTCACCGTCTCGAGCGCTGCGAGAATACACGCCGCTGCGCCTTTTATATCACTCGTGCCCAAACCAATGACGCGGCCGGCTTCGCGCCGCAGATCAAGCGGGTCAGCCGTCCAACCTGCGCCGCTCGGCACAGTATCAATATGCACATTCAAGAGGGTATCTGGCTGCCCCCAAATGGCCAGCACGTAACCCGAGTCAGATTTCCCGCGAGAGCGCGCGACTTGCCCGACATGCAGCGCGTCGGGATTAGACGCCTTTAAGGTCTCCTCCAAATATCGGACACAGATCATTTCATCGCCAGAGCCATTTCGCGTATCAAAGGCGACAAGACTCTCGAGGTGATCCAATAGGCTTGATGTGTTGATCGATTTTATGAGGTGGTCCTTCGTTCAATCCTCACGCGTCGCCCCCACACGGCTATTCGTAATCTTCAGCGACCCTGTGTATCCCTATAACGAGAAACTCATGATTTTCAAACTGAGTTTTATGGCGGCGCAAATTGGATTAAAGTTGCAAGTCGCCCGCCTTGCGCCCATATAGGGGATGCTGGCTTGCCAGATATGACGATAAACGCGCATGTAATAAGCGGACTGGACCCGGGGGCGGTACCCGGCGGCTCCACCATAAGCGCTCATTGGTCTCCACGGATCAGAGAGCGCTTTTCATGGGGCCGAAATAGGATCGACAGACGTCTAAAGATGTTAGCTTTCGTTCGTGTGAGCACCGATAAATGCTCAACTATTATAATTGCTAATGACAATTATTCTGAGGATTTTGCAATCGCTGCGTAAGCAGTGCGAGCAATCCACTTTAACTCCTAGCCCTTCAGACGGCTAGGCGGGCTTCGGTAGGTAGCTGGCAACAGAAACCTACCACTTTACCCTTTAATGTGTTAGAGTATTCCGATGGCAACAGTAGAAATATCCCAAGACTTAGCGGATTTAGCCAGCAAACAAGCGACGCTGAAAGGTGTCACTATCGCTCAACTCGTCAGTGACGCGATATTAGAATACATCTCTGAGCAGCAAGCAATTGACCGCGCCGAAGAGGTTATGGAACGGATTGCACGTGGTGAAGAAGACGCACTTCCTTGGACAGATGTAAAGGCTGAGCTTGGACTTTAAATCATGGCTTGGAAAATCAAGCTATCGAAACAGGCGCGCCGCGACCTTAAAAATCTTTCCCATGAAAACCGAAAGCGAATAGCGCGCTTTATCGATGAACGCTTGTCAATACTTGATGACCCTCGCGCGATTGGAAAATCGCTTAGCGGAAAGAGATTCAAAAACATCTGGGCATACCGCATCGGGGATTATCGTCTACTTGTGAACATCGAAGATGATGTCATGACCATTCTTGTGCTTCAAATTAACCACCGGAGAGAAGTCTACCGCTGAGTCAAGCTCAGTGTCTTGGCAAGCCAGACCCTCGAGTGAACCGGTTTTGCGAGTCGCGAGTTTCAATATTTTTCATAAACCGCTAAGACGCCGCATGACCAATTTTCTTCTTATCTCCCTCATCGGGTCAATCGTGTTGACGGTGGCACTGAATTTGCTGCCCGCCCTCTTCCCGAACACCGCAGCCAAAGCCGAGCGGAAAATCTTGGAAAGCGTTCAAAAGACCCATGACAACCGCGCCGACCCGAACACGCCGAAAGTCCGCATCTTATTTCCGTGGAAAGCGATGCTGCTGATTTCGATTGGGCTAACTGTTGCGGTGAATATTGTTGGGTTTATGGCGCGATAGATTTTGCGAGCTGAATGCTTTTCGATTACAATTGGTCAGCAAGAAGGTCGGCATCGTAAACTCCCTGCTTCAAATCATATATACTTCAAATCCGTCGGCATTGTTTTCGTAATTTCATCATGCTTTTTAAGAGTCATTTTTGAGCTCATATCTCGACCGTTCCAGGCCTGATTGAGATGATGATAAATGTGAGATATTTGAACATCAAAATCAGTTTCATCAAACTCGTCGTCTTCTTGCATGTCCTTGATTAAGCTTTCGATATGCTCCCGCGCATCATCCAGGCAATATAACAATAGGCCCCATTCGACTGGATTATCTTTCGCATTTATCATCTCTCTCTCCTCACCATCCGCGCAGGCACGCCGCCTTCTGGCCGCAGTGTCACCGTCATCAGCGGCTTTGGATAACAATCCCCAGGGACCTGCACATCATAATCCCGCACTAACCGCGCGAGTGACATGACCGCTTCCATCGTCGCGAAGGCGGCGCCTACGCATATTCTTGGGCCTGCACCGAAGGGCATATAGGGCGCGCCTTTGGCTTTCAGGGATGGGTCACGCAGGAACCTATCGGGGTCGAAGGCCAGCGGATTATCCCAGAGCCGTTCCGTGCGGTGCATGACGTAATTACACAGCAGGAAACTATCGCCCGCTTTTATCTCTCGTTCCGACACCACCGTGTCTTCATGGCACAGGCGGTTGAGCATGGGCGCGGGCGGGTAGAGCCGCATAGTTTCGTCAATGACGGCTTGGGTAAATTTCAACTCCGCCATTTGCTCATAGGCCACATTGCCGTCCGGCCCGCAGACCTCCAGCACCTCAGCGCGAATGCGCTCGGCGGTCGGCTTATGCCTGCCAGTTAAATAAAGCGCCCATGTCAGGGTCAGCGCCGTCGTCTCATGCCCCGCAATAAAGAACCCGAT
>CALDTL010000211.1 GCA_937923965.1 uncultured Caulobacterales bacterium | reverse complement strand
TCGCGATGTCGATTTCATGTTGCCACTGACCTTTATGGAAGTTGGCACGGATCAGCAATTTGAATTTCTTCGGGACTGGCAAAGACAAGTCTATGAAGCCGGATTTTTGGGCGCGGCATGGCCTGCGGAATATGGCGGCGGCGGCCTCACGGACGCGCATCAAGCTGCCGCGACAAAAGTCATGCGCAAGTATAATGTGCCAATTATGATGAATACGATTGGCCTATCATGGGCCGGGCCGCTCATTTTGGATATTGGTTCCGAAGCGCATAAGAAAAAATACATCAAAGGGATTTTATCGGCCGAAGATATTTGGTGCCAAGGATTTTCCGAACCTGAAAATGGTTCTGATCTCGGTAATGCGCAACTACGGGCCGTGCGCGATGAGGACGACTATATCCTCAATGGCTCCAAGATTTGGACAACCCACGGGCATTACGGCAAATATATGATCTTGCTCGCGCGGACGAATTTCGACGCGCCAAATAAATATGCGGGGCTATCTTTTATTCTGACGCCGATGGATGTTCCGGGCGTGCGGACGCAAAAGATAAAAAAGCTCACGGGCGAGCATGGTATTACGCAAACCTTTTTTGAAGATGCGCGCATTCCCGCAGATGGTCTCATGGGGGCCGAGGGCAGGGGCTGGAAGATCGCCATGCAAACACTGGAATATGAACGCGGCGCGCGCGGCGGACAAGCGGGCGGTTATTCGATTACAGAGCCAGACCCGCTCGAGATACTTAATCTCGCGCGCGATACGGGGCAGATAAATGATCCCGTCGTGCAAGATGATTTAATTGATTATATTATCGATGCGCAGGCCCTCAGCCTCAATGGGCAGCGCGCGAAAATCGGCGCTCTCATTCGCGATAATCCCGCGGGCCTGCCGCTAATGGATAAGCTCGCCAAGACGGAATTTGCCCGCGAGATCAATCAATATGCGTTGACGCTGCAGGGCACACGCAGCGCTTATTATGTCGACGAGCCGAATGCTGTAGACGGCGGCTGGTGGCACCGCTCATATTTAAATGCTTTCTCGGCGACGATAGGCGGCGGCACCTCGCAGATACAGCGTAACATCATCGGCGAGCATGTGCTCGGCCTGCCTAAAAGCTATTAAGGAATAGTCATGTCCTTTGATCCCCAAGCCTTAGGCCGTCTCGGTATTACCGAAGAGCAAATTGAATTGATGGATGTAGCGGAGAATTTCTGCCGCGAGACATCGGATATTGCCGCTGTACGGGGATTGATAGATGGCGCGGCAGGCTTTGATCCCGCGGTCTGGGACAAAATCGCGGCGCTCGGCTGGCTCGGCATTGCGATACCGGAAGGCTACGGCGGTGTAGGCCTCTCCCTCGCAGAAGTCGTCCCTGTCGCGGAGCAAATGGGCCGCCGCATGATGGCTTTGCCGTTTTCGCCGACAACCCTCTGCGCGCAGGCTTTGCTAGCGGCGGGCACAGAGACGCAGAAAGAAACTTATCTGCCCAAAATCGCAGAGGGGATGATAGCGACCCTCGCGCTTTCGGAATTAAATACCGCCTTTGATTTAAGCGAAATTGAAACCACAGCTGTGCGAACTCAAGACGGGTTCTCCATGACGGGCCGGAAAGTCCTCGTGCAGAATTTAGATACCGCAAAGCTCCTTGTCCTGAGCGCGAAATTGGACGGACAGATTTGCCTCTTCGCCGTTGAGACCGATTTAATGGCCGCCCCGCAGATGCGCCGCGAAATCATCATTGATGAAACCAAACGGACCTATGAGCTGACTTTGGATGGACTGGCTGTGCCCGAAAGCGCTCGAATGGACGCCGAGAAAACGACCGCCGCGCTCCAGCGCATTGATCTGGCCGCAAACCTCCTCAGCAGTGCCGAGCTGGTGGGCGGAGCCCAAAGCTGTATCGATTACACCGTCGATTATCTCAAAACGCGCAAGCAATTTGGGAAACTCATCGGGTCTTACCAAGCGCTGAAACACACCATCGTTGACGCCTATGTCGGCTATGAGAAAGCCCGCAGTCTTCTCTATGCGGCAGCGCATAGTTTCGAGGAACAAGGCAAGGGCGAAGTCGCCACGCGCATGGCCGCCGTCGGCGCCGGGCGCGCGCTGTCTTTTGCCGCAGACCGCGCGATTCAATTCCACGGCGGCTTCGGCTTCACCTATGACTGCGACGCCCAACTCTACCGCCGCCGCGCCATCTTTCATGACAGTCTTTATGGGAATACCCGCTGGCATAAAAAGCGGCTTGCGAGTTTGTTGTTTAAATAATGTGCTCATTTGGGGGGTAGGTGTTCAGTGGCTTACATCGTCCAAAATAGGTCGCTCGACAAACCGGGATAATCACTATAAAATTCCAAAATATGCCGAAATTTTTTTACTGATGAGAACCCGCGGGGCAGACTTTAAAGCCGCTTCCTTCAGCGCGATTGCGGCTATGGGCCTTTGCTCTGCGGTTTTGTCGGGGTGCTCCGTGAAGACGTCTGCGGATGCCGCGTCTGAACCTCAAGCAACGGGAGTTGAGCAAATTGAAGTAACGGTCTCGAATGTGATCACGACTGTAGGTAAGCCAACTAAGACGATTGAAACGCCTTGGGGGCCGCGAGAGATTTATGACCCCTCACGGGATGAAAAAATAATAAGCGTCTATCAAGGATGGTATGATGGCGAGTTTTCTTTTAAATCCTCCAGCCCCCGAACAAAGGCATTGTTGCAAAAATCATCAAACATACACACGGCTGATTACTTACGCCTTGGTTGTATGAAGGTTAAATGGAATGTGTGCGGACTAAATGATTATGTTTTCCAGACAGACTGTAAAAACCTACATGCCTTCGGTGATGAAAATTATTCAAGCTGTGAGGTCGGGCAATATGTAAGGCTTAGGGCAGTTCGCTATGATCAATTTTCATGCCCTGTATCAGACAGTCCCGTCGAGAATATGCACGGTTATAAATATGAGCCGACTTTCGATGCTAGCTTGGCCAGATATTTTGACCGAGAATGTTTGATTTGGCGCGGTGATGAAGATGAAGATTACTGGAAAGACATCAGAATTTTGCCGGGTGCACTCCCGATAAGTAGATAAATTTGGGAAGCGATACTATAGCTGCGACCTCCCTCAACAATCCGTGACAGGCATTCTCGTTTTACCTGTGCTAAGCTCCCTCCATGACTGAAATGCAAATCCGGCTTTCCATCTTTTTGGGCGTGTTGATCCTTATGGGCGCATTGGAGGCTTTATTTCCGGCGCGGGACCG
>CALDTL010000210.1 GCA_937923965.1 uncultured Caulobacterales bacterium | reverse complement strand
CCGCCGCCAAACATCTCCGTTAGCGCCTGAAGATAGCGCATATCTTGTTTATCTAACCCAATATCATCCACCCCGAGCCGCTGCAGCGCGGCATCCGCGACCTTCGCATCGACAACGGCATGACCTGCATGTTCGGATAAGTCCCGCACCCGCCGCAAGAGCCGTCCCGCCACGCGGGGCGTGCCGCGGGCTCGGCGTGCAATCTCGCGGGAGCCATCGGCCGTCATCTCCAAGCCGAGCTTTCCCGCCGCGCGCGCGACAATGCTGGTGAGATCCTCGACATCATAAAATTCGAGCCGGACCGGAATACCGAACCGGTCCCGCAGCGGCGTGGCAAGCAACCCGGCCCGCGTTGTCGCGCCGACGAGCGTAAATGGCGCAATGTCAATTTTGATCGACCGCGCGGCTGGGCCGTCGCCAATAATGAGGTCGAGCTCAAAATCTTCCATCGCCGGGTAAAGCACTTCTTCGACAATTGGGCTCAGGCGGTGGATTTCATCGATGAAAAGCACATCATTCGGCTCAAGGTTCGTTAGCAGCGCCGCGAGATCCCCCGCCTTAGAAATAATCGGCCCTGAGGTAGATTTGAAATTCACGCCCAGCTCTCGCGCGACAATCTGGGACAGCGTCGTCTTCCCGAGGCCGGGCGGACCAGACAGCAAAAGATGATCCAGAGGCTCCCTGCGCCGCCGCGCCGCCTCAACATAGACTTTCAGATTCGCGATGGCCGCAGCCTGCCCGACAAAATCGCCGAAGGATAAAGGCCGCAACGCGCGGTCCTTGCGGTCGCCAATCTGCGTATCGCCAGAAATAATCCGCTCCTCGCTCACGAGCCCAATTCTTTCAAGGCGACCTTGATCAAATCATCAAGGCTCGGGTCATCCGCAAATGTCCCGTAAGCTTTGGCGACAGCGCGCAAGGCGTCGCTCTGGCCGATGCCAAGATTTTGCAGCGCGCTAATGGCGTCATTCCGCAAACGCATATCGGAGAGACCTTCATTTCGGTCCGCCTCGCCGGTTCCGGCTGCCGATGACGGCGGCGTAAAGGCCGCCTGAAAGCCGCGGCCCGCAGGCGGCGCTTTGCCCGAGAGTTCTGTGGCGATCCGCGTTGCGAGTTTTGGCCCCACCCCAGAGGCCCGCGCGAATGCAGTTTTATCTTCGAGCGCCGCCGCGCTCATAATTTCGCCGGGAGAGAGAATATCTAATATGGCCAGCGCCGCTTTCGGCCCGACCCCTTGGACGGATTGCAAGCGCACAAACCAGCTGCGCGCTTCCTCTGTCGAGAACCCGTAAAGGGTGATGGACTGCTCTCGCACGAGCGTTTCAATATGCAGCCGCGCGGGCGATCCTTCTGAAAGCTGGCTAAGGGTTTTGGAGCCGCACTGCACAAGATAACCCACGCCGCCGCAATCAATAATGGCTTCCCCTGTGCCCGCCATAAGGCAAACGCCGCTGACCATCCCGATCATGAGAAACACTCCCCGCGAGCGGTCTGGGCGCAGAATACCCGAGCGCAAGAATTTTGAGCGCGAGAATTGGAATCAAAAAACCTCAACATAGTCAATCTCTAGAACCTCTGTAGGGAAAGGCAAATTTTGCAGACTTACGGTGAAAGTCATTAAAATTAACGCCGATTAGCATCTTATTAACCATAGCCCATTAGCGCCGAATTTATGGTTAACAGAGTGCGAAGAATCAAAAATTTGATCGTTGGTGGCGTGGCTTGTATTATTTTGACGGCTTGCGGCCCAAGATATGTCCCGGCTGAAACACTGTCCGGCTACGCGAGCACGGGATCTTATGGCGGCGCTCACGCGCAGGATTCCTATTCTCAGTCGGGTTATTCTCACACGGGTCACGCTCATACAGGTTACGCTCAAGCCAAATCCAGATATGGACATGCGTTTGCTGGCGGCCAGTCCGGCCTGCAGCCCCCGTGTTCGGCGGCGCATACCCCGTGCGGATTTACGCGCGTTCTGCCTGTTTATCCGGTCTATCAATATGTGACAGCTCAAGAAACGATTGTCGAAGCCCCAACGGTTAGCGTGCCAGAGCCTGCGCCCATCGTCGTTTACGAACCGGCACCGGAACCTATCCCAGAGCCCGTCTATACGCCGTCCATTCAGCACTGGCCGGAACCGGACGTTGACGTTCCAAGCTGGAAACCACTGCGTAAATAAACGCCCTCAGCCATGCGTCCGCGCCGCCTCAACGGTCCGCGTTAGGGTCGCAGTCATATGATTGCCATGCGTGATCGCAATCGCCAGCGCATCCGCTGCATCCCCTGCTTTCACATTCGCGCCGCTGAGGAGCAAATTCACCATATGGGCGACCTGCGCCTTATCCGCTGCGCCCGTGCCAACGACGGATTTCTTGACGAGCCGCGCCGCATACTCCCCGACATTCAGGCCGTTACTCGTCGCCGCCAAAATACAAGCTGCTCGCGCCTGCCCCAGCTTGAGCGCGCTCATGGCGTTATCTTTCATAAAGGCGTCCTCGACTCCTGCCTCTGACGGTTGAAACTCGCCAATCAATGTTATGAGCGCGTCGAAAATAAAATGAAGACGCGACGGCAGCGGCTCTTTACGCGGAGGCCGAATAACGCCGTGGGCGACATGGGTGATCTTATTGCCCGATTTATCTATGACGCCCCAACCGCAAGCCACCAAAGAGGGATCAATCCCGATAATCCGCGTCGTGCTCATTTCGGAACGTTACGTGAACATAATAGATTTGCCAAGCGTTCTCTTTAATTTATGAAAACTCCGGCTCTCACGGAATCAGCACTTTGGTTTGATGTGATATTCGCCTCTTAGCTAGCGCTCAAACGACCATTAGACCAAGATCAATGTCATCCGCAAGATCCTCCGCGGTAATGCCGAGCAGCACCAAGGAGTCATTGCCCACGATAAGTTTCGTACCACCTCCGAAATCACTAAAATCTGTAAACGCCGCCAAGGCCTCTTCCAGACTCGTGAAGCCCATGCCGGATAAGTCCAGCGTGTCGACATCATCTTCAAAATCGACAATTGTCAGTCCCTGATCACCCGTTTGGAAAATAACAACATCTTCTCCTGTGCCTGTATATATCCGGTCATCACCCGCGCCGCCGTATAATATGTCGGCGCCGGCCAGACCTGACAGACCACTATCACCCGAGTCGCCAAAAAGCACATCATCATAAGTGGAACCGGAAATACCCTCTACACTTGTGAAGAGACTATCGCCTTCAGCAGAGCCTCCAGAGCCCGTCCCCGCAGCCAAGTCGACGTGAACACCCGCGTCAGAGAACTTGTACCAAACGGTATCATAGCCGTCACCGCCTTCGAGTTTATCCGCGCCGGCCCCGCCAAACAAAAAATCGTTACCCTCGCCGCCAACTATCCAATCATTACCGTCATTGCCCCGCAAGATGTCATCCCCCGCGCCGCCGTCAAGAAAATCATCTCCGCCCAGTCCTTTGATGCTATCCTTACCGTCACGGCCATATAGGAAATTTTTCACATTACTGCCGGTCAAAATATCTCCGAAGGCCGATCCGGTTAAGCTCTCGATAGACACAAGCGTGTCCCCCGACGCCGATCCGCTCGTCGCGGTTCCGGCATGAAGATCAATAATCACACGGTTAGGGGAATTGTCATATAAGGCCGCGTCCGTACCGTCACCGCCATCAATGAGGTTGGCACCGCCGCCCCCTTCAATGTAATCATTGCCGTCGCCGCCAAATATTTGGTCGTTACCCGTACCGGCATAGACCCTGTCGCTGCCGGCATCACCATTGATAATGTCATTTCCACCCTCACCGATGAGCGTGTCATCACCCTCACCGCCTATTAAGGTGTCACTTTCAGACCCGCCATTAAGCCTGTCATTCCCTAGGCCGCCTTCAATGATATCATTACCTCCCAAGCCATTGATAATATCATCGCCATCAGTGCCAAGGAGCGTGTCACTGCCTGCGGTGCCGTCAATAACCGTTGTGGGCGCTGGGACATCAGCGAGGTCAACTGTGCCGTCCGCAAAGGTGACTGAAACAATTTCATCAGTATTATCATCCGCATAAACACCCTCGACTGTCTTAGTGCTCACCACGCCAGCATTATCGGTGACATAAAAAACAAGATCGCCCCCGACCTGTTCTTGGGTTACGTCTTCGCTTGAGGTGTCCGAAAAATTAATCTCAAAATTCTCTAATGTTGTAGACACCCCAAGAGTCGTAAGCGCACCGTCCAAAATTTGCTCCAAAGTCAATGATATAGTTACACCGGGAAGAATGGTGATTTCGAAAACTTCGTCTAAATTTACGCCCATAGCAAAAGCCAGCAAAGGAATTATATCGATGCCCACGAGAGCAAAAGATTCACTCCCAGAAATCTCGTCAGCATTGATCGTAGTTGTCGCATTTGCCAATAAAATATTTATAAGCGGCAAGATCGAAGCAGGGTTATTAAATATTCCGCCCGGGTCAGGTGTTGGAGTGCCGTTTGGAATACCCTCAAGCCCATTGGGGTTTTCGATATCGAAATAGGTGATTGTAAATTCTGAGTCAGAAAAATGGATAACACCATCCTCACCATTTTTTACAATGTTAGAAATTTTGGACGCCAAAGCTGTTGACATAAGGATTTGATCGACATCACCATCGTCGGCATCCTCGCCGCCGTTAATAGTGATATTGTTTGTAATTTCTTGCGTGAAAACAATCTTGTCATCACCAGCGGCTGCATTTACAATTAGGCCTAGATTTGAGTATTCTACGTCTCATATATATGTTCGTGGAAACCAGTACCTTCCACTGTTGTATTAATTGGGTCAAAAGCTACTCCAGGTACAAATTTGTAACCATCTTGGTCTGCTATTAAAACATTTGGATCAAAGCTATCTGGGTTGAGATTCAAGCCGTTCGGACCGTTGTCAAAAAGCTTCGCCGCAAGATCTACGTATATATCACTTAATGGTTCAAAAAGGCCCCCACCTTCAGTTCCATTTTTACTCAAAGGTGGGCCATTAGTGTAAATTCCTGCAAGATAAGGAGCAGAGGTAAGTCCTGGAATTCCGCTGGGAGAAAGAAATACACCAGACCCACTCATACCGCCGGCCCCGGCAAAATCAACAGTGCCTCGCCATAATTGAACTCCCCCAAAAGTCACATACCCACTGTCAAAATTTAATTCTCCGAGAACGCTCACAATATTGCCGCTATCCAAGTTTCCTGAAGTTTCGAACAAGGTATTTCCATTCGCTCCGTCGAGGCCTGCTTGTGTCCCCGGAAACCCAGACATGAATATTACCCCTTCAGCCTCACTAGGATCAGAATAAATGAGCATTGCATTTTTAGGGGCATTCACGTTTGAAGTTGCAATAAACCCCAAATCATCCCCCTGTCCGATTTGCCCAAAATTACCGGTGTTTTGAAACAGATTAAGGTCAGTTATTCTACTAGGTTCATTTTGACCAACAGTTTGATTGGTACCAGGAACAATATAGTTGGGGGCTGCCGATAAATTAGCCAGATAATTTCCAGGAGAACCAAGTACGTAATTTGGGTCGTTTGAGTAGATAAAATTATGCGCCGCTGTTAAAACAATACCATTCCCAAGGGAAACTCCACTAGCCGAAAGGTTTCTATTGGGATTTGAACCACTTTGATAAAATATGTTTAAATCAACTGCCGAATTATACAGTTCATCGGTAGTGGTATCTAAAACAATATTTGGCATATTTTATTTCCTTTGTGGGTATGTAGATTTTCTTTTTGGTCCATAAATCAAGAGAGTATTCCAATAGGTGTCAGTCTCTTCACCCATCCATAATTCACATGATAAATTTTCCTGCTTCTGCAAAAATTCGTTTGCGGAAGACAGGTTTTCTACAGATGGGGCAGGCTCGCAATATTCTTTTCCGCGATACACTGCTGTTCCGCCCATCCCGTGACCAAATTTAGTTATGTTGGCTTGTTCACATTCGGAAAGTTCAGGCGTCCCCAATGTTTTTTGAATATCGCAAACCGGGTCCAAGTAAGCAGCGTGAAACGAACAATAAGAGTCAACGACTTTGATACATCCAATCCTATAGTAGTCTAACAACGACGTGTTGAAAGCGGGCCGCACGATCAGTTCGTTAAGCGTAATCATATCTTTTGATGTGTTTGATTGGTGGGCAGTGTCAGCTTCGAAGAAATTATTGTAGTATTCAACAATTTGCGGGTCACGATAAAAGTCGTAAAGCTCATGGTCACCGAAAGGGGTTTCAATCGTCTTGGTCGGCTTACCTTCGGTCGTGAATTCAACCGGGAAACCTGAATCGGTTTGTTTAACTTTCGTGACTTGAGAGTCGGCCTGCTCAACTTTCGCGGCTTGAGGCTCAGCCGCAGCATCCGCAGACGCCTTCGTAGAACACCCCGACAAAACCGCAGCCCAAAGCCCCATAGCCGCGAGCACGCCGAGAGGCGCGGATTTCAATACTGGCGGGTTCATCCCTATACTCACATCATCCTCCAAGTGCCCCCTGGAGTTTACAGGTCGGATTTTTCCGCCTGTTCTTCTTTTATTTACCATAATTATGAACTCCCGTTTGGGTCAACTTAAAAATAAGAATATATTTTTACACGTATATATATTGCATGTTCTCTTGTTTTATACTCGTCCTTCTTTGGGCGGTTTGTGCCACTCCGTTTTTTACCTTTTGGCGAGGTGACGGCCATATGATCTCGCAATCAGGCCACTGAAACCCTCACGGTTTCGTCATCCAGTCTCACGAAAAACACACCGTCACTTGTTTTGCATGTCAACGCAGCTTTGCGCTAATCAACACTCATCACTTCAGAGATCTTCATGTGTCTCTTTAGTGTCCCTGCTTTCCGGCTCCCTTTTCCGGAAAAACACTCAGGGCGGCCCCCCTTACCGTCCGACAAACTTAAGCCCGGTCGTGGTCCCTCCCCCAAATCACGATCGGGTATTTTTGTTTGGAGCGCCAGTCACTCTAGCCCCTCAAAGCGATAGGATTTATCGACCACTGTCACATTCGGCGGGATGCGGGCGTTTTCAAACCAATTCCAACCCTCCTTTAGGTTTTCCCAAAAGGTATAATTTGGCGAGCCGGCCTGCGCCGCGAGCGCGTCTTCGGTCATTTCAAAGGGGAAGATATGCACGCGGATGATGGACTGCCCGCCGGTAAAGGCAGCCTCGACCTCTGCGTAAATCTCTTCAATCCCGTCATCCGTCATGGCGTAGCACCCGATAGAGACACAATCGCCGTGGACCATGAGGAAGCTGCCCGTTCTGCCATGCGCGCGGTCATAGGCATTGGGAAACCCAAGATTAAACGACAGATGATAGGATGAGTTCGGATTGAGCGAGGCCGGCGTTATATAGTAAAAGCCCTCCGGCGATTGCCCATCGCCGTCCTTGAGCTTCGGACCGAGCGCGCCCGACCATGTGCAGATGTCGAATGTTCGGCCCAGATGAAATCTGCCGTCCTCTCCGCGCCTCCACATCTGAAGCACGCCCTTATCCCGCTGCGGCGTTGTCTTGATAATGCGGATGAAAAGCTCGCTCGTCATGGCACTTCGCGTCTCGGCGGCCGCCCTTTGCGTGGCGGCTGTCGCGGAGGGCTGGCAGGCCGACAGGACTAAAACGCAAAATCCAATCAAAATTCGAAACATAGTTCAGCCTAACCCTTTGTCTCCCATTTATCCAAGCGCCGAACCTTGGCCACAATTGGGCCTCGCCGCCGTAATTCCTGCCACATTGCGAAAACATTGCCCCAAAATCAGCACAGAGCCGTCTAAGCCTCGCCCTTTCCGCCGCTCATATAGGTTTCATCACATAACCAACCAGGGCTTGAAGAAAGGGCTTACACCATGACGACACTTTTAAAGACAGCAGCCATCGCCGCACTTATCACGGGCTTTGCCAATACAGCGCACGCCGGATCACCTTATGCGTTCCAATCCGATGCGTATCTTGCGATGGTGGAGCCGGCCGAGTTGATCACGCCTTTTGCTGAGACGACCGCACTCGCCGAAATCGAAGTCATCGCGCCGAAAACTCTCAGCAGCGACTCTCGCATTGCCGTGGCGCGGCTCGACGGCGGACGGCTCATCCCGACACCCTATAGCGAAGAGTTCGACTGGAAGATGCTCAACAAGCGCACAGATCTGAACATCGAGCTGATGAATGCGGGCGATTACATCAAATATATCCCAGAGATTCCCTTCGACGGCCATGACACGGATAATAAGATCGACGAAATCCGCCTGACCGCCGCCAATGAAGGCTTCTCGCACGTCATCGTCTACGGCATGGGCGCGGATGCGTATTGGGCCAGCTTTGGCGGAAAGGCGCTCGCGGAGACCGGCCTAACCGTCCATGAGGATTGCGACAGCTGGGACAAGGCCAAAGCCAAAGCCCTGCTCGTCAACGCCCATACGGGCGAAGTGCTCGGCGCAGCCAAAGCGGACGATATCACCTATAACATCGGCTATCTCGCCGATGACATGGAGCGGGTTCTCAAGACTTTAACCTAAACCGCCGACTCTTTTCCTGGCGCTCATCAACCCCCTTGTGAGTGTCAGGAATTGGCGGGGCAACAGGCGCGAGCTCTCTCCCCTCGCGCCTGTTTCGACGTTTCAACGTCGTCCTCGGGCCTGACCCGAGGATCTTTGATACTCCATCACAACTATATTAGAGTTCCTAGGCACAAGGCCTAGGATGACGATATGGTTTATCCCCATAATTATCCTTACTCACAAAAGGACTATATTCCTATCGTGAATTGCGCTAGGACTCGGGCGCTTATCCCGTTCTAAGGTCCGCTCATGGTTTATGTCGCAGATAATGATTCTCTCGCTGGTTCAGAGCAACAGCTGGACTCCACGCCCCAGAGCCAAGAGGCCGAGGCCGCCCTGCTCGGCGTGCTGCTCTATGACAATGAGGTTTACCACAAAATCTCGCCGATCATTCAGGCCAAGCATTTCTACAATCCCGTCCATGTCCGTATTTTCGATGCTGTCGCGCGCCTAATTGAAACGGGCAAACTGGCCGATGCGATTGTCCTCAAGAACCGCTTCTCGCAGGACGAAACCCTCGTTGATATTGGCGGCGTGGAATATCTCGCGCTGCTGCTGGATAATGCTCCGCCGACCTCGACCGCGACGGAATATGCCAAGCTGATTTTCGATCTGGCGATGCGCCGCGAGCTCATCCGCCTCTCCGATCTCATCAAACAAACCGCGACGGACCCAGACAGCGAAGCCGACGCGCAGGCCCAAATCATCGAAGCCGAAAGCCAGCTCTATAATCTCGCGGAACTGGGCGGCACGCAGCAAGGCTTTGTCGATTTCGAAAATGCGCTCCTCGCCTCAATTGAAATGATGTCCGCCGCCTTTAGCCGGGACGGCAATCTTTCGGGCATATCCACAGGCCTGATTGATCTCGACCGGCAGCTGGGCGGGCTGCATAAATCCGATCTGATTATTCTCGCGGGACGGCCCTCTATGGGGAAAACCTCGCTGGCGACAAATATCGCTTTCCATGTCGCGAAACACTTCAAACAAGAGAAAGACGAGAACGGGATCGAGAAAACAACAGACGGCGGCGTGGTCGGCTTTTTCTCCCTCGAGATGAGTTCGGAACAGCTCGCGACGCGGCTGCTCGCCGAACAATCGGGCGTCTCCTCGCACCATATTCGGCGCGGCGATATCACCACCGCGCAATATGAGCATATTCGCGACGCGGCGGACGAGATTATCAAAATCCCGCTGCACATCGACGATACGGGCGGCCTGTCCATCGGCGCACTTTCGGCGCGCGCGCGGCGGCTGAAACGCCAGCGCGGGCTGGACTGTATCGTGGTGGATTACCTGCAGCTCTTGACGGGCGGCGCGGGGATGAACAGCTCGACCAACCGCGTGCAGGAAGTCTCCATGATTACGCAAGGCCTCAAGGCGCTGGCGAAAGAACTCGACGTCCCCGTCCTCGCCCTCGCCCAGCTCTCGCGGCAAGTCGAGCAGCGCGATGATAAGCGCCCGCAACTCTCGGACCTGCGCGAGTCAGGCTCAATCGAGCAAGACGCCGATGTCGTGATGTTCGTCTTCCGCGAAGAATATTATCTCTCGCGGACAGAGCCGAGCGAGGACAATGTCGCCGAACATGAAGAGTGGATGGCGAAGATGGAAAAGCTTCATGGCAAAGCCGAAGTCATCATAGGCAAACAACGCCACGGCCCGATTGGGACGGTAGCGCTATCCTTCCAGCCGAACCTGACGAAGTTTGGGAATTGGGTCGAGGAGGATTATGGTTCTGGCGGCGGGGCGTTTTAGGGGTGATAAGCATCGCCTAAACTGACGTCAGCCCAGCCCCCAGGAGAGCCCATTGAGGGCGGTAGGAATTGGGAGCATATGTCGCAAAACGTTCATAACATTCGTTATAGGCTTAAAGTTGCACGGAGGAAAACGCCGTGTTAGCCTCGACGCAGGGGGCGAGCTGAGGGGATATAATGTCATTAAGTTTTACAAAGTCTATTTTGCTATGCACGGCAACCGTTTCTGTTGCGCTTTTGTCGGCTTGCGGCGGCGGGAATGGTGGTGGTTCGAGCACGACGAGTTCAGGGACAACTCCTACGCCCACCCCGACCCCTACGCCCTCTGCCGAGTTCACAATGCAGGGTGTCGCGGCAAAAGGTTTGCTGGACGGCGCGCGCGTTATTGTTGTCGATGCAGGGGAACCGTTGCCGCTGGAGCTCTCCGGTTTTAATATCCTAGGTGAAGGCACGACCTCGGCCACTGGTAATTTTTCGATTGAAGTTCAAGATTCAGAGGGCGCCGTCAACCTACTCGTCTTGGCATTAATGGATAATGCCAACATGAAATGTGACTCGGCTATTGGATGTGGCCTGGACCCTGTAAGCGGTGCGCAGATTGGTTTTGGCGATGACTTTGCGCTTGGACCAAACAGCTCCATCCTTTCCGCTTATGTACCCACGCCCGGAGCGGGGACGACGACGGCGAATCTAAACTCGCTCTCGTCGATCGTCACCAGCCGTATGATTGGACTGGCTGCCGAAGCTGGGTCAACCACAGGATCAGGCGAAGACACTCAGCCAATATTACGCCCGCAGGACAAACAAGTCGCGCAAGATTATGTGGCGCAGGTTTTGGGTATCACATCTCAAGAGTATTCAGCGCTCAATTTTATCGATTTGACGGAGCCCTTACCGGCAAGTGTGGACCAAGCCGAACTGCGCGCTTCAATTTTAGCCTCAGGGTTTCTCACTGCGGCCGTGGCGTTCGGGTCTGATCTTGAAGCCAGTGGGTTTGATTTCACCTTTGACGATCTCTTCGACGAAATCACGAGCTCCTTTTTTGTACCCGAAGCCCTTATTGTACGTGAGTCCCCACTAGACGCGTTGAGCATTTCCCTTCAAGAAATGTTCGGCGGCGCTGTCTTAGCTTTGAACGCCAATGTTCAAGCCTCAGGCGGAACGGCTAGCAATGCGCAAGATTTAGCGGCGAGTTTTTTGATTGACCGTGTGAATGAAATCAATTCTGCACCGCCTAATTTGCCTGTTGAAAGTGATGGAAGCTTACCGCAACCCCCTGACGAGATAAGTTTTGTTGCTGAGAGTATACCCTATATCAACGGGAGCTCCCCGACCGGAAACTTATCGGTGGAAATAGATAACCCTGATGGATTATTTCCACTCAACAGTTCACAGGGTGTTCCAGCTGGCGAAATTTCGTTTTTCGCAGATGTCACATCTGTATCGCCCGCAGCGAGTATCGGATTAAATTTATTTGGGAGCACGGCCACTCATCTTGATTTTTCATTTGGCGGGGATTTAACAGCCGGCACTTTTGAAACTCAAGTGACATTCACGGTGTCAGAATTTGAACAAACCTACACCGACACGATAATCATTGAAGTTTTACCTACGGAGATTGGTATTGCGCAAGAGAGCGTGTCCATGACGACCTCGCCGGACAGCGCGTTTAGGCTGGATTTTATAAATCCGAATAATGTTGATATTAGTTTCGTCAGCATAAACAATCCAAATGGCCCAAGTTACTTCGACGTGACATCTATAGACGGGTCGGGTGCCGATGTCGGATTCAGCCCCTCTATCGGTGTTGCACCTGTCGGGACCTACGACGTAGATGTTACATTAAGTCGAGGATTAGGAGCTACGGCCAGTGACGTGATCGTGCCTTTGGAGATTATTGTTTCGCAGCCGTGAGCGAAGAATATCATAACCGAAGTCGCCGTACATGAAGAGTGGATAGCAAAGATGGAAAAACTCCACGTAAGGCTGAAGTTATAATAGGCAAACAACGATCTTGCAATGACGGTAGCGGGACGTGCGGTCCCCGTCCTCTCGCAGCGTTTTAAAAAAACGCAAGGGGGAGAGGTCGGTTTGAGCGATAGCGAATGGCGGGGGCAAGGTGTCCGAAATCAATGACCTTAATTTCAATGCAGCGCTGAACAGGCGACGCCTGTTCGGTTTCTTTCCTTACCATCTCTGAGATTACCCCTCTCTGTCATCCTCCGACTTGATCGGAGGATCCATTTGATTTGGGTAGCGGCTTTTTAATTAGCTTTCTTTCACACCGATTCCGGGCCGCATGGATCATCGGGTCAGGCCCGATGATGACAAAATCAGAGGCTTTAAAAACATCCGATCGGCAAAGCTGTTCGGCGCTTCGTTGCTTTTGGTCCCCCGGACCAAATGCGGTCACTACGCGTCCCTCATTCGAAAAATTAAAAACCCATCAATTCCAACCCCTTACCTCCAATTCCAAAAACATAATCCTCACTTTCAAAACCCGTGATAAATTGGGGTCGTTCTTTGGATCACGGGACAGGCGAGGCCTCGCTTGCTGGATTTGAAGACGATGGGTCTGAGCGTCTGGGTGTGAGAACTCGGAGTGTGCCGGGGCTTTAGGAGTGAGAGACGACCTCTGGGTGTTGAACCGGGTCATATCCAATAAAACGGGTATGGGTGGCCGGAACGCTTAACTGAGGGACCCCAGCCCGCTTCTTCAAAAACCATCGCCGCGTGGTCGTGCAATTCGCATAAGCGAAATGCACATGTGCGGGTTGGACTTACACCCCAACCTGTGCGGGCTTTGCGTAAAACAACTAACACTTCTGGTCTCCATCGCGGAGTCCACCACGCGGGCCGTCCCGCTTAAACAAAAACTGTCGGCTGACTCACCCTGAAAACAGGATGATGAGCAGTAGGAGAGTAAACTTGTCTAAATCTCTAACATTTCGGCTCAATTGTTT
>CALDTL010000209.1 GCA_937923965.1 uncultured Caulobacterales bacterium | reverse complement strand
TCAACTCATGGCGGGCGAGCCGGATATCTCCCGCGTGCCTGTCATGATTGATAGCTCCAAATGGGAGGTCCTCGAGGCTGGTCTGAAATGCGTCCAAGGTAAAGCGGTCGTCAATTCGATTTCT
This sequence comes from uncultured Caulobacterales bacterium, assembly GCA_937923965.1. Classification (GTDB taxonomy): domain Bacteria; phylum Pseudomonadota; class Alphaproteobacteria; order Caulobacterales; family Maricaulaceae; genus Litorimonas. The sequence goes on along the minus strand of CALDTL010000209.1, from coordinate 2,799 downwards.
ATGAAAGAAGGCGAAGCAGAATTTCTGGCACATGCCCGAAAGGTTCGCGACCTCGGCGCGGCGGCTGTGATTATGGCCTTTGACGAAGAGGGCCAAGCCGAGACGGCCGACCATAAATTCGAAATTTGCGAACGCGCCTATAATTTGCTCGTCAATGAAATTGATTTTCCGCCGGAAGATATTATCTTTGATCCTAATATTTTCGCCGTTGCGACGGGGATTGAGGAGCATAATAATTATGCCGTGGCGTTTTTCGAAGCCTGCAAACGCATCAAAGCGAACTTACCGCACGCCCGTATTTCCGGCGGGCTTTCGAATGTTAGTTTTGCTTTCCGAGGAAACAACCCGGTCCGAGAAGCCATGCATTCTGTCTTTCTCTATCACGCCATTCCTGCGGGCTTGGATATGGCGATCGTCAATGCGGGGCAGCTCACCATTTATGATGATATTCCTGATGAGCTGCGCGAGCGGGTTGAGGACGTTATCCTGAATCGTCGCCCTGATGCGACGGACCGCTTGCTGGATGTCGCAGAAAAATATCGCGGCGACGGGAAAGCTAAGGCGCAAGTCAAGAACGATGAATGGCGCAAACTGCCCGTGAATAAACGTCTGGAACATGCTTTGGTGCGCGGCATTACGGACTACATCGTCGAGGACACAGAAGAGGCGCGTCAAAATGCTGATCGTCCTCTCCATGTTATTGAGGGGCCGTTGATGGACGGCATGAATGTCGTCGGTGATTTATTCGGCGCTGGTAAAATGTTCCTCCCGCAAGTGGTGAAATCTGCGCGTGTCATGAAAGCGTCTGTCGCGCATTTGCTGCCCTTTATGGAGGAAGAGAAAGAAGCATTGGGCACAGTTGGGACCTCTAATGGTAAAGTCTTGATGGCAACGGTGAAGGGCGATGTGCATGACATCGGCAAAAATATCGTGGGCGTCGTGCTGCAGTGTAATGGCTATGATGTTGTCGACCTCGGCGTGATGGTGCCTTGCGATAAAATACTCGATGCGGCGGTTGAGCATGAAGTTGATATGATTGGTCTCTCTGGTCTGATTACCCCAAGCCTCGACGAGATGGTATATGTCGGCAAAGAAATGCAGCGCCGAGGCATGGATATGCCGCTCCTTATCGGCGGAGCCACCACGTCCAAAACCCATACGGCGGTAAAGATTGAGCCCGCCTACGAGGCAGGACCAACGGTATATGTCACAGATGCCAGCCGCGCCGTTGGCGTCGTCGGGCAGCTTCTCGGTGACGGGAAAGCAGAATATGCGTCCGAAATCAGAGCCGACTATGTGAAGGCCCGAGACGCCCATCAGCGGGGGCAAACGGCGAAAGCGCGCCTGACGTTGAAGGAAGCGCGCGATAACCCTTGGACAGCTGATTGGGATAATTACACCCCGCCCAAACCGACCTTCACGGGCACAAAAACGCTCACGAATTACCCGCTGGAAAATCTGCGAGACTTTATTGATTGGACACCTTTCTTTGCGACGTGGGAATTAAAGGGCCGCTATCCCGCGATCCTCGAAAATGAGCGTTACGGCGAAGCGGCGCGGGATCTTTTCAAAGATGCGAATGCCATGCTCGACCAAATGATCTCCGAGAAATGGGTGAGCGCGAATGGCGTCTTTGGCTTCTGGCCTGCCGAACAAAATGGCGATGATGTGCGCGTGTTTACGGATGAGACCCGCGGCGAGACACTCGCGAATTTCCATGGGCTGCGGCAGCAAATCTCTAAGGGCACTAAAGCGAAACCGAACTATTCAATCTCCGATTTCTGCGCGCCTGCGAATGACTATATCGGCGGCTTTGCTGTGACGGCCGGTCTCGGTGAAGAGGCGCAATCCAAACGTTTTGAAGGTAGCGGCGATGATTATAATGCGATCTTATTTAAGGCGCTCTGTGACCGCCTAGCGGAAGCCTTTGCCGAACATCTCCATCAGCGCGTTCGCCGCGAATATTGGGGCTATGCGCCGGATGAAACGGCGTCTGGCGAGGACCTGATTGCCGAAAAATATGCCGGTATTCGTCCCGCGCCCGGCTATCCTGCGCAGCCTGATCATACCGAAAAAGCAACGCTATTCCGTATTCTCGACGCGACGAAAGAAACCGATATTGAGCTGACGCAGAGCTTCGCGATGCATCCCGCAAGTTCTGTTTCCGGGCTCTACTTCTCACATCCAGAAAGCGTTTACTTTGGTGTCGGGAAGATCGAGAAAGACCAAGTCGAGGACTATGCTCGCCGCAAAGACATGAGCGTCGAAGATACGGAACGATGGCTTGCGCCCATCTTGAATTATTAAAACAAAAGCCCGAAGTTTCCTTCGGGCTTTTGGGAATTTTATTTCACCGCCAAGAAGCTGGTTTGGCCATTTCGTTCGACCCGAAGGACATAAGGGCCTTTGCCGCTTTCAATCGCCGCTTCAAAATCGTCTAGGTTTTCTATGTCGGTGCGCCCAACGCGCCGGATGACATCCCCGCGCTGCAGGCCGGCACGCGCCGCTTTTGATCCGCGCTCAACGGATGAAATATAGACACCATCTTGCCCGCCGCGCAGCTCCAGATCATCTGGAATATCGGTCACCTCAGCGCCATCGAAGGCTTCCATCATGGCCGGCGTGGCATCTTCGTCATTTGCGTTAATTGTTTCTGATTCCACATCATCGGCTTCTGCAACGCCAATGCGTGTTGTTCGGCGGCTGCCGTCGCGCAGATAGGTGACGCCGACACGGGTGCCGGGTTGCAGCAAGCCAACAAGGTTCCTGAGATCATTACTATCAAGGACGTCCTCACCA
>CALDTL010000208.1 GCA_937923965.1 uncultured Caulobacterales bacterium | reverse complement strand
GGTTCTTTGTAAGCCTGGGTCCGTTCAGCCGCATACGAAGTTCGAGGCTGAAGCTTACATCCTGACAAAGGATGAGGGCGGGCGTCATACACCATTCTTCAACAACTATCGTCCGCAGTTCTACTTCCGGACGACTGACGTGACAGGTGTTGTGACGTTGAAGGAAGGCACAGAGATGGTCATGCCGGGTGATAATGTTGAAGTAAACGTTGAGCTTATCGTGCCAATCGCGATGGAAGAGAAGCTTCGCTTCGCGATCCGCGAAGGCGGCCGCACCGTCGGCGCCGGCGTCGTTGCAAAGATTATCGAGTAGGGCAACCTAACATACCGAGCGGCGTGAGCTGCTCGGACACCCGGCTCGAACGGGAAGGGGTGTAGCTCAGTTGGTAGAGCACTGGTTTCCAAAACCAGCGGTCGTGAGTTCGAGTCTCTCCGCCCCTGCCAATCGAGACGCTCTTGAAAACAGGGTTCGGGAACACAAAATAACGCGCTACCGCTTCTTTTGGGCGGTGCGCGTTTTTGGCCGTAATAGCCTAGAGATAGGTTCGGGTCGTAATATTTGGATTAGACATGCCTAAGAGCAAGAATAAGCGAAAAAATGCAGGCAAGAAGAAAAAGTCTGCGAACGCCCCTGTCGAGGCGGTAGCTGCGGCTGCTGCGCCCGAGGCGGCTGCGCCGAAGGTAGGTCCTGTCAAATATGTTGGTCAGGTCCGTCAGGAAGCGCGCCGCGTTGTCTGGCCGGGGTGGCCTGAGGTTTGGAAAACAACCGTGCTTGTCATGATTTTATTCATATTGATGGGGGCGTTTTTCTTTGTTGTCGATTGGGCGTTGGCGAACATTATTCAACTCGTCCTCGGTCTGGGAGGTTAGGATATGGCAGCTAAGTGGTATATTGTTCAGGCTTATTCGAATTTCGAAAAGCGCGTGAAGGAGTCTCTAGAGCGTGATGCGGCCGAAAAGGGCCTGGATCATCTCTTTGAGGAAATCCTCGTGCCGACTGAAACTGTTGTCGAGGTCCGTAAGGGCCGCAAAATGGAATCTGAGCGGAAGTTTTTCCCGGGCTATGTGCTCGTGAAGGTCGATTTGACAGATGAGGCTTATCATCTCGTCAAAAACACGCCGAAAGTGACAGGTTTCTTGGGCTCCGCGACGAAGCCGATGCCAGTTTCTGACAAAGAAGTCGCGCGCATCGTCGGTCAAATCCAAGAGGGTGTCGATAGTCCGCGTCCAATGATTAGTTTCGATATTGGCGAAGTTGTGAAGGTTGTGGACGGTCCGTTCCAGAGCTTTAACGGTACGGTTGAGAGTGTCGATGAGGAGAGTGCGCGCCTCAAAGTTCTGATCAATATTTTTGGTCAAGGCACGCCTGTTGAGTTAAATTACGCGCAGGTGGAGAAGAATTAGGAGGTCGATTTTTCCCGCGAGGGAAATTTCGACAACCGAAACAAGAGTCTTCCTTGTTTCGGCGTGAATGAAGAGTTTCTCCTTCGGGAGGTTAATAAGCCCTCCTCTTGAGGGTGGAGTATGCAAAACGACGAAGACTGTCGTTTCGCTTTGTCGAAATTTCCTTTCAGGAGAAATCGACTGTGTGGGAGGCGCTGCTAAGTCCAGCAGTTGCCGCACCACAAACCACGAAGGTCAGGGCAATAACGCGCTGACCGCCTCCCCAATTCAGGGGACACTTGAAGGAGTGGAACATGGCAAAGAAGATTGATGGCTACATCAAGCTGACGATCCCGGCGGGTTCAGCAAACCCGTCTCCGCCGCTTGGGCCTGCATTGGGTCAGCGCGGTGTAAACATTATGGAATTTGCAAAAGCGTTTAACGCGAAAACAGAAGCGATCGAAAAAGGCGTTCCGACGCCGACGATCATTACTGTGTTTAACGACAAGTCCTTCACATTTGTGACGAAGACAGCGCCTGCCTCCTATTACCTGAAGAAGGCCGCTGGCAAGAAACAAGGGTCAAACAACCCGGGCTCCGAAGTCGGCGGAACAGTGACGATGGCTCAGTGCCGCGAAATCGCAGAAGCGAAAATGGCTGACTTGTCTGCCAATGACGTCGACGCTGGCGCGCTCATCATTGCGGGTTCTGCCCGTTCGATGGGCTACGAAGTGACGGGAGAATAGACATGGCGAGTAAACGTTTTAAGGCGGCTATTGCCAAAATTGACAACACGAATGACTTGTCTGTCTCTGAAGCCGTCAAGGTCGTGAAGTCCAACGCTACGGCAAAATTCGATGAAACCATCGAAATCGCCATGAACCTCGGTGTTGATCCGCGTCATGCAGACCAGATGGTCCGCGGCGTCTGTAATCTTCCAAATGGCACGGGTCGTTCAGCCCGTGTGGCTGTTTTTGCAAAAGACGCAAAAGCAGATGAAGCGCGCGCAGCGGGTGCAGATATTGTCGGTGCGGATGATCTCGTTGAGAAAATCCAAAACGGCGAGATGGATTTTGACCGCGTGATTGCCACGCCGGACATGATGCCTCTCGTTGGCCGCGTCGCCCGCGTTTTGGGTCCAAAAGGCATGATGCCAAACCCAAAGGTCGGAACTGTAACAATGGATGTCACCAAGGCTGTCTCTGATGCCAAAGGCGGCGCTGTTGAGTTCCGCGTTGAAAAAGCGGGCGTGATCCACGCCGGTGTAGGCAAGGCGTCTTTCACGGAAGATAAGCTGGCGGAAAACGTCACCGCGTTCCTGTCGGCGATCCAAAAGGCGCGCCCAACGGGTGCCAAAGGAACATTTGTCAAGAAAATCGCATTGTCTTCGACCATGGGTCCGTCCGTGCGTATCGACACATCTGAGGTGTCTTCATAGGCGCCTGAATTAAGAATTTGGGGCAGGGCTTCGGTCCTGCCCCGCTTACCGCTGATTGAGGGCTCTTTTGAGTGTTTGATTGGCGGTCTGTCCAAGACCACCGGTGCTTGCGCTTTTTGAGAAAAAGGCGCTGGCTTAATTCCCGGCGCAGACAGGGTGAGACCGAATATAGCGAAGTCTATCGTTCTTTCAGAGCGACAACTTCAAAACATTTGGTTCGAGTTCTGGGACAGACAATCGCTTGCGATATCGTCTGGAAACAGAGGAGATCGCGAGTATCTCACGAGCATCCGCATGGTGTGGAGGCTCATAACAAGGAGACCGCAAATGGACCGTTCTCAAAAAGAGATCGCTGTCAAAGAAATCGAAGAGATTTTTGACGGCGCTGGATCCGTGGTTATGGCCGCTTACTCGGGCATGACTGTTGCGGAAATGACGGAATTGCGTGCCAAGCTCCGCGAGCAAGGCGCAACAATCCGTGTTGTAAAAAATCGTTTGGCGAAAATCGCTCTGAAAGGGAAACCTTTTGAGGCGGCTGCTGAGAAATTCACTGGCCCCGTAGCAATCGCTTGGGCTGAGGATATGATCAGTGCGCCAAAAGTGACAGTTGAATATGCTAAAGATTCCGATGCGTTCGAAATCATTGGCGGATTCATGGGAGACGAAATCTTTGATACCGCTGGTGTCGAGGCGCTTTCCAGACTGCCATCCCGCGAAGAACTTATTTCAATGGCCGCTCAGCTTCTGCTGGCACCTGCGACAAGTATTTCTTCTGCTCTCAATTCGCCTGCACGGAGCCTTGCTGGCGCCATTGCAACGATCGAAGAAAAAGCAGCGGCATAATTTACACATTCATTCTCGCAAAACTCGAAGCAAATCGCTTTCATTTTGGAAGCACAAACTAAAGGAAATACATCATGGCTGATGTTGCAAAACTCGCTAAAGAACTCGTCGGATTGACGATTTTGGAAGCAAAAGAACTCAATGACATCCT
>CALDTL010000207.1 GCA_937923965.1 uncultured Caulobacterales bacterium | reverse complement strand
ATTTACCGATTATTGACTGTGTAATCAGCAATCGATAGCACGCTCATAATAGATTAACGTCCGTTTGGCAATAGTCAGCTCAGCGCAGCTAAGAAAGATACCCCCATGTCCATCTTTGACGATTCTCCGCGAGTTTCTTCTGACCCGCCAAAACCGGGAGAAGATCTATATGGCCTATCTGTGTCGGAATTGGACGACCGTATCGCGGTTTATCGCGAAGAGATTGTAAGGCTTGAAGCTGAACGTGTGAAAAAACAGGCCGAAGCAGATGCGGCCCATGCCATTTTCGGCGATAAAGGCTGATTTCGCTACAATTTATGGTTTTTTTAGTGCCTTGGCTTGGCGCTTGCAGAACTCCACCCAGACAGACTGCCTTGCAATGCGGGGCGACACACCACAAAACGTGTAAAGAGAACTAAGAATGATGGCAGTTTCCCCCTTGAATATTTCGAACAATAAATTGACTGACACTTTGACACCTCAGGCCGAGGCGAGACTGTTGGCGTTCACCAAATCAGAGCTCTTCGCGAAGACATTCCGAGAAGGTATGGATCTCGTTGAGGAGGTTGCTGCTTATCTCGATGGGCCGGGCAGGCAAGATGCGAAAAAGTTAGGTCGCACAGATGCGCTCACCTACGCGAGTCAATCTATGCGTTTGACGACTCGCCTAATGCAGGTGGCGAGTTGGCTTTTGGTACAGCGGGCGTTGAAAGAGGATGACATGGCCTTATCCGAAGCGCGCGCGGATAAATATCGTTTGGTGGCTGAAGAAAAAACCGAAGGCACGCTGAGTTTTTCGGAGCTAGCCAAAGATGCCTATGCTCTACCAGCAAAATTACTCGATTTACTTGCGCGATCTGAACAGCTCTATGAACGTATCATGCGCCTTGACCGGTCGCTCTACGGCACGATTGCCGCGCAGGCCGGAAATACCGTGGCCGATCAAATCAATCGTTTGGAAGCAGCTTTTAAACGCCACGGCTAATTGGGTCTTAGGCCTCACAAATTCCACGCAATAAAAAAGGCTTCCCGAAGGAAGCCTTTTTCGTATTCGGATGTCCCAGCGACTAAACGCCAAAACCTGCAAATTTGTCTTTAAAGCGTGAAACGCGTCCGCCTCGGTCCATGAGCTTGGCATCGCCGCCCGTCCAAGCCGGATGTGTTTTAGAGTCAATATCAAGGACGAGCGTGTCGCCTTCTTTTCCATATGTGGAACGTGTTTGATACGTCGATCCGTCCACCATCTGAACGGTAATCATGTGATAATCTGGGTGTATATCTGATTTCATGGTCTTTAGCCTTTGTCTGGTCACGGGGTTGCGTTGAAAGGTCACCCGCTCGCGAGCGCGCCGTATATGCGTCAATTCTGATATGGTCAAGCGCGCCGATGCAAAGGCATCAGTTTTTTGCGTTCGCCGTCATCTGCGCCATGTAGCGGCTGAAATGTTTCACATTCGCGTTGAAGTCTTGCGTGGACTCTCCGTTCAGCTTTACGGCATTCAAGGATTTCGCGAGTTTTGCGGAGATCAACGCATAACGGTCCGTCCCCAATTTCGTCATTTCCAAAGCGGCGCTACGCTTATCTTTTTGGCTCGGGGTGCGTTTTATGAGGCCTGATTCCAAGAGGCTGGCAACTGCGCGGCTGACGAGGGTTTTGTCCATGGGGGTCACGGCTGTGACTTCTGCGGAGGACCGCCCGGGCTGGTCCGCTATCGCGGCGAGGACACGCCATTGGCTTTGATTGAGGTTGGCTTCGGTTTTGACAATATCGAGCGTATAGCGACTCACGCGGTCCGCCAAAACAACGACCTGATAGGCCCAGAAATCATCAAGACGAATAGGAGTGGGAGGCGGCGAAGACATAATTTTACTTTACAGAAAAAGGTTGCAAACACAACAATAATAATATAGTTGCTTTTGCAACAAACAGACATTTAAACTTTCGGAGCCCCCTATGGCCGACTTATTTGAAAATCCCGCTGGATTAGACGGCTTTGAATTTATCGAATTTTCTGCGCCCAAAAAAGGCGTGTTAGAACCGGTCTTCGAAGTTATGGGCTTTACCAAAGTCGCGCGGCACCGCTCTAAGGATGTCGAGTTATGGCGGCAGGGCGGGATTAACCTGATTACCAATTACGAGCCAAACTCACCCGCTTGGTATTTCTCACGCGAACATGGCCCGAGTGCGTGTGGTATGGGGTTTCGTGTCAAGGACGCGGCCAAAGCCTATGCGCATCTTCTCAAGCAAGGCGGGGAGCCGGTTGAACTCGCGCCGGGGCTCATGGAGCTCAATATCCCGGGCATTCGCGGGATTGGCAACTCGATCATCTATTTGATTGACCGCTATGATGACGGCCAAGGCGGATTGTCTGTCTATGATATTGATTTCAAATATTTCGAAGGCGTTGACCGAAACCCAGTGGGCTGCGGATTTCAGCTCGTCGATCATTTGACCCATAATGTTTACGGAGGCCGGATGGCCTATTGGGCGGATTTTTATGAAACGCTTTTTAACTTTCAGGAGATCCGCTATTTTGACATCAAGGGTGAATATACGGGCCTGACCTCTAAAGCCCTCACAGCCCCGGACGGTAAAATTCGTATCCCCCTTAACGAGGAAGGCAAAAGTGGCGGCGGCCAGATCGAAGAATTTCTGCGTGAATTTAACGGTGAGGGCATTCAGCATATTGCGCTCATCTGTGAAGACCTTGTTGCCTGTTGGGATAAGCTGAAAGCAAATGGGGTGCCCTTTATGACCGCCCCGCCGGAAACCTATTATAAAATGCTCTCTGATCGATTGCCTGGACATGGGCAAGACGAAGCCGCCCTGAAGACACGCGGCATTCTTTTGGACGGCACAACTGCGTCAGGCCAGCCGCGCCTCTTGCTGCAAATTTTCGCTCAGCCGCAAGTCGGTCCCGTTTTCTTTGAATTTATCCAACGTGTTGGGGATTACAAAGACGGCTTCGGCGAAGGGAACTTTAAAGCTTTGTTTGAGTCTATAGAGAGAGACCAAATTGAGCGCGGGGTTTTGGAAGAGGTGGACGCCTAATGGAAAAAAATATGCCCATTAATACAGACGGATTTCATCATGTTGCCTATCGCTGCCGCGACGCCAAGGAGACGGTCGAATTTTACCAGGCCCATCTTGGCATGGATTTCCAGCTTGCGATTGCAGAGGACCACGTTCCGTCAACGGGCGCTTATGATCCCTATATGCACATCTTCCTAGATGCCGGGAATAATAACGTCCTTGCTTTTTTTGAGCTGCCCGAGCAGCCCGATATGGACCGCGACCGCAATACGCCGGAATGGGTCCAGCATATTGCATTGCGCGTCGGGAGTTTGGATGAGCTTTTGGCGGCTAAAGGGAGTCTCGAGGCTGCCGGCATAGATGTCCTTGGGCCGACCCATCACGGGATTTTTAAATCTATCTATTTCTTTGACCCCAACGGGCACCGCTTGGAACTTGCCGCGAACATTCATACGGCAGACCAGATGAAGCAATTACACGACGTCGCCCCCGCCATGCTCGCAGAGTGGAGCGAGACCAAAAAAGCGCCTCGCCACGCGGCTTGGCTGCATGAGAGAATTAAGAACGAAAGCTAGATATGGCCAAAATTGATAAATTCGACCCAGTAACTCGCCAGCGAAATACGGTTCATTCCGTGGCAAGAGCTGAAGTTCACAGTTTTGAAGTCGATGGAAAGACTTTTTTGCAGGTGGATACTTTAGGGAAAATTGATCGAGAGATACCGGGAAAAATCTCGCAGTCAGTCCAACTCGATATTGAGGGCGCTCGCCGATTAAAAGACATTTTGGAAAGAACATTTAAGATATGAAACTCGCCTCCCTCAAATATGGCCGTGATGGCTCTCTTATTGTTGTGTCTCGCGACCTGACAAAAGCTACAAATGCCGCAGATATTGCGCCGACGATGCAAGCCGCTCTAGATGAGTGGGACGTGCTCGCGCCGCAGCTCGCCGCGCGGTACGAATTGCTGAATGCCGACAAGGTCGAGAGTTTTGCGTTCAATCAGAGCGCCTGTGAGTCGCCCTTGCCGCGCGCCTATCAGTGGCTCGACGGCTCGGCTTACTTGAACCATGTCGAGCTTGTGAGAAAGGCCCGCGGCGCGACAGTACCAGAGAGCTTTTACGAAGATCCGCTCATGTATCAGGGCGGCGGCGACACCTTCATTGGCCCGCGCGACCCAATCGTCGCCGCTGAAGAGGCTTATGGCATAGATATGGAAGCCGAGATTACTGTCATCACGGATGACGTCCCAATGGGCGTCTCGGCGAAAGACGCTTTGGATCACATCAAACTCATTATGATCGTCAATGATGTGTCCCTGCGTGGCCTTATTCCCGGCGAACTCGCTAAAGGATTCGGCTTTGTGCAGAGTAAAGCCTCTTGCGCCTTTTCGCCTGTCGCCGTCACGCCAGATGAAATTTCCGAATGGAAAGACGGCACAATCGATCTACCGCTGCTCGTAGATTATAATGGC
>CALDTL010000206.1 GCA_937923965.1 uncultured Caulobacterales bacterium | reverse complement strand
ATAGAGCAGACCCTCAGACACGCCCGCCGCCTGCGCAATAGATTTGGTCGAAACGCCATCAACGCCCTGCGCCGCAAAAAGCGTCAGCGCCGCCCGCTCAATCTTAGCCTTATTCGTCCCATCCACAGCCGAAACGCCGCGCCCAAGGTCATAAGCAGAATTATCATAGCTTTTACCCGACACAAACCACCTCCAAAACTAAGTGAGTAATCACTCATTTATGAGTGGAGTAAAGCAAGGGAGCATAAAGCGCAAGCCCAAAAATGAGTAAACACTCATTTCTTGGATTTAGGGTTAATGGGTGGGGTGGGCGTCAATCCGCAAAGACATGCTAGGACACAACCACCACGGTGGTGTCTAATCGCCCAACAATAAGTCTACTTGATCGAAAGACTCGTAAAGGCTCGGTAGATTTTTGGGTGAAATCCGAAACTGAGAGCGCTTTTTGATTTTGGGCTTAGTTGTCGAAGCTTGCTCCAGCTTGATGCCAGGGTCGTAATAGATGGCGGTCTTCGCCATGGCTTTTAGAAAACTGGATATACTAGAGCGCTCACCAAGGCCGATGACATGGCCATATCGATATTCGGGCAAGGGCGTTTTTCTCGAATGTGACGGGACATATGCGGCTTTGGCGTGCTTGCGTGTCCACTGTTCAATGAGTGTCTTGAAATACCAGACGGCAGCATCCTGACCATCATCAGATCGCAGAATAATCCCGCCATTGATGTCGATGATCTTTCCGGTTTCGGCATCGAAGCCGTCCAATAACAGCGTCAGTCCCGTGAGTGCCTGTGACTGCCCGACGCGGTGAACGCCACCGAAGTTTAGACGATCTGCCCTACCCTGCATATCGGCATAGCCGAACAGTCTTACAAAACTCTCCGCGCCATGTTCGCGGTAATGACCGCCAGTCGGCTCGGGTGTCATTAAGGTCAGCGCACCGCCCATCAGGGGCCGATCAAGGCGTGGCGACTTGTGCTGTTTAATCTCCCATCCCAAGAAATCGGGCTCGTTTGTGCCATTTGGAATAACGCCAAGTTGCGCCTCGAGTGTGTATCCGCCGCCATTCAGAGCGGAATAAGGGTGAGGACGCCCGTCCCTGTCTAGTTTAACCGACTGAAGCCATCCGGCGTGATAAATCTCTGTCAGCTTAGCGAGCAGCTCGGCGCGGGTGTCGGTTGGGACGGCGTGCAACGGAAGGTCGATAAGGACACCCCCTATCTCATCTGCCTGAAACCCCTCGATTTCCCGGTGAATAGGATTACCCGCGCCGATAACATGCGCGACTATGCGGTCATCGGGCGTGATGCCGAGAAACAGCACCCGCCCTTCATCCCGACTGGTTGAGCTGAGCAGTTCAGGGCGCGGTTTGGCTCTTGCACCTCTCAGAAATCCAGAAAGCCGCACCTCGGGATATTTCGGATAGAGGATAAGCTTGGTGGTTGGAGCGTCATGGATGGCACCATCATCATCCAGCCATTGGAATGTGGTTTTCGCCTTGAACCGGTCGCGCTTGCTGTCCTTGCGGGAAATGTCCGCCGTCACATCGCTATAAGGCAGAATTTGTAGGGCCGAATAGTCGCCGCCGAGGTAGATCTGGTTTTTGCTGTTGTCGTTGGGGGCCAGCCTCTTGAAGACGAGCCTAGAAACTCCTGCCGCTATCATTCGGGCTCTGAGTTGACCCAGTCGGGAAATTTCCGTCAGCGCGTCGGCCACGTCTCCCTCCTGTTGCTATGTCAAAGAATCACTCGGCAGCTTCAAATCTAGGCAGTGTATCCGCCACAAGCAATCCCAGAATGCTCGGGCGCATGGCCTTGGCGATGGTTTCAATGACCGGGACGACGACAGAATTGCCGAATTGCTGATATGCTCGCGTGTCCGAGACCGGAATAATCATATCGGGTTTTCGATTACTGTCGAACCCCATGAGCCTTGCGCATTCGCGCGGCGTCAATCGTCTGGGATTTTTACCATCCTGTGCAATCAGGATTTCGCTCCCGTCCTTATAATAACGTGCAGAGAGGGTGCGGGAGGTTTGATCCGGCGTGTTTAAGCCGAAGCCGAAGCCGTTACCTCTCGCCTTATGCTTGGCTGCATAAGCCTGCAAATAAGCCCATAGGTGATCCGTGAGCGTATATTTATCATTGACCACTGAGTTGCGATTGGAGCCCGGCGCTTCATCGGCAAGCGTGTAGTGAATTTCGGGCGGCTCGGAAAGATCGTGCAGGATGGACTCAAGTTTTGGCCCTGTTTTTGGATTGCGAAACGTCACATTTTCGAGATTGAAGCCGACCTCTTCGCGGAAGCCTACAATGTAAATGCGCTCACGATGCTGGGGCGTGTAGCCCTTTCCGTCTACAACGCGTGTGGTTATCTTGTAGCCGAGTTCATTTTCGAGAGCGCCCATGATTGTTCTGAAAGTGTCTCCTTTATTATGGGACACAAGGTTTTTCACATTTTCGAGGAGAAAAGCCGCGGGTTGGTGGTGCTTGAGAATACGTAAAACGTCGAAAAATAAGGTGCCTTGAGCTTTGTCCATGAATCCGTGCGCGCGTCCCAAGGCATTTTTCTTTGACACCCCCGCAATTGAGAAAGGTTGGCAGGGAAACCCCGCCAGCAATACGTCATGACGGGGAATATCGGCTGCGTCGATTTCGGTAATGTCACCCGCAATTGGGTGGTCATCCGGAAAATTAGCGCGGTAGGTCTTTCGCGCATATTTGTCCCACTCACTAGTGAAAACGCACTCGCCGCCCGCCGACTCAAAACCCTTTCGCATCCCTCCGATACCCGCAAACAGATCAATAAAAGTGAAATCCGAGCGGGTCTTGCGCCCCTTTCGGCGTTGCTCCACCATGCTTGTAAGAATATGAAGATACGCTTTTTTTGGCTCAATTTCGCCCTTCTCCCAACGATATACTGTCTTAGGGCTAACACCCAGAATATCGGCTGCATCCTCGACGGAATAGCCAAGGTTTTCGCGAAGGTCAGAAAACGTTGCATCGGTCATAAGGACCACGGGACAAATATTGACATAATGTCTTCATATGTTCCGATTTTTAAATGAGCAAGTGAATTTGAACAAAAGGCAAACATTTAGATATGCCAGCTGCCGCGCATTAGAGAGAACAACTTTCGCCTTACGCCTCCCCAACCCCACCCCAATCCTCATAATAAACCGCCTCAATCCCCCATAAAACCGTGCTTTTAAAAAAGTTTCTGCAAGGGTCACCGGACCTGTTGTATGTTCTTAGATGTGACGTTTGAGTCTGTGACATAT
>CALDTL010000205.1 GCA_937923965.1 uncultured Caulobacterales bacterium | reverse complement strand
GCCTATTTCCCGCTTTCTGATTGGCGAGAGGGAGAGCATTTGGACGGGCAGGAATATGACTCCATTTATGACCTGAATTATTTAATTCGAAATATAGAAGGCGGAGAGGGCTATGATTGGTATTACGCCTCTGACGCGGATCGAGAGGCGCAATTAAGAGCACCCATTTCCGATTGGATCTATCGCTATAAGGACCTGCGAAATTGGTGGAGCCACGAACATCGTAACCGGATAGGGGGTATTGAGCAAAGCCCGACAAATTGGATGCCGCAAAGTAAACCTTTCTGGCTCACGGAGGTTGGCTGTCCTGCCGTGGGGTTTGGGGCTAATCAACCCAATTTGTTTTCAGATGGTAAATCCATAGAGAGTGATATCCCATATTTTTCAGCAGGTTATAATGATAACTTTATACAAAGGCGATATCTCGAAGCTCTGATTGGTTATTGGGGAGATGTTGAAAATAACCCGATTTCAACTGTCACGAACGAAGCCATGATTGACACGTCAGCCACCGCGGTCTGGGCGTGGGACGCTCGGCCTTACCCTGACTTTCCGGCACGAATAGATGTCTGGTCAGATGGCCCAAATTGGCAGACGGGTCATTGGATAAATGGCCGCGTTGGGACGGTTCCGATTGCGGATGTTATGCAAGACTTATGCGAAGACTCTGGACTAGAGACTGTTGATTTATCTGGAGTAAATGGATTGCTCTCTGGGTTTATCATTGATCGTCCGATGCGCGCGCGGGACGCTCTAATGCCGCTCTTAGAAGCTTATGATATCCACGTAACAGAGACCGCCGGAGAGCTACGCTTTGCCGCGCGGTCGACGCTGCCCGTTACCGAGATTTCACAGGCGCGTCTGGTTGAACAAGAGGGCGCTCCGATAGACTTCACGATTGACGATAATATGGTCTCGTTGCGCGATGTGCGGCTGAGCTATATTGATGCGGCGCGGGACTATCAGGTCGCAACGATATCTGCCCGAAATGAATTGGCGGAAACCGTTAGAATTGCCGAGTTGCAATTGCCGCTCGTGATGGACCAAACCCAAGCGAAAGCGATCGCTGACCACTGGCTCGAGACGTCTGAACCGGCGCGGCGCAGCGCGCGCTTGGCTTTGCCTCTGCAGGATGTGGCGGAGCTTGGCACTATCGTTAAATTACCCGATACGGAGGGCTATTGGCAGGTCGAAAAATTGAGCCTTGGAACCCAAGCGGATGTCACTTTGTCGGCTATACCAACACCTGTCTATCGGCCCTATGTGGGCGGCGCGGAGCCGCGTCAAACCATGACGCCACATTGGGTTTCCGAAGCGGTCGCTTTAGCGTTTGATTTGCCGGGACGAGCCGGCCTTCAACTCGGTGTTTTGCAAAGCCCTTTCAGACCAAGTGAGCTGTCCTCCGCGGGCCAGAGCGTCACGGTGGATCAGCCATTGAAACTCGGCGCGCTTCTGACGCCTCTGGAGTTTAGAACGCCAGCCCTTTGGGATCGGCTGTCTGAGATTGACATTTACATGCCGGACGGGGCTTGGTTCTCGATTAGCGAGCCTAGGGCCTTCAATGACGGCAATAGGTTCGCAATTGAAACATCAAAAGGCTGGGAGATTATTGCGGCTGCGAATGTGACGTTGGTGGGCGAGGGGACTTACCGCCTCAAAACGCTTCTGCGGGGCTTATCCAATTCGGATGATAATATGATGGATGTTATCGCGGCGGGCGCGCGCGTCGTGGCATTGGACTCCGGGTTAGTTGATTTGCAGCTGCATGATGACTTTATCGGACAAACTTTAGAAATATCCGTCAGCTCCGCAGGTCGCAGCGGCGTAGCGGCGCACGTTGAGTATGACGCCGCCCATCTTCGGCCGCTCTCTCTTGTCCATATTTCGGCGAAGGCTGTTGGGGCTGAAACCAAGCTATCCTGGATCCCGCGAAATCTTGATCAGTCGCAATCCGTCGATCCTGGGATGAGGGTCGACATTGAATGGCCGGACGGCGCAATTCTCGCGGCTGGGACATCGGCCCAAATTCCCGTCGAGATGGGCTCAAATATTGCTGTCACGCTCACGCCATTGGACCCCATCGGAGGGTCTGGCCTGCCGAAGACAATTTGGATATAGCGAGTTGTAAATAGGCGGCACATGCCTATCTAATCCATATGGCAAAAAACCCTTATAAATTGCTTGGTGTGGCGAAAACGGCCTCGGAAAAAGAGATTAAGTCGGCTTATCGGAAGTTGGCGAAGACTCTGCATCCTGACGTTAATCCCGATAACCCCAAAGCAGAGGAGAAGTTTAAGGAAGTCACGGCAGCCTATAACTTGCTGTCGAACCCTGACCTTCGGAAACAATATGATACGGGGCGGGTGGATGCCTCGGGACAGCAGCAAAATCCTTTCGCGGGCGGATTTCGTCAAGCAAATGCCCAAGGCGGCATGGACACCGGCTTTGGCGGGTTTGGCGGCATGGGCCAAGACGATATGTCGGACCTATTTTCTTCGCTGTTTGGCATGAATATGGGGGGCGGTAGCCGCCGAAGCAGCATGGGCGGGGGCTTTCAACAACGCCGCGCCGCGCCGCAAAAGGGCGCGGATGTGCGTTATAAGCTGAATATGAGCCTAATTGACGCCCTCACAGGCGGGGTAAAAGACCTCGGTAAAGGCCTGAATGTGCGATTCCCCAAGGGAATCAAAGATGGCCAGACTTTGCGCTTGCGGGAAAAAGGCCGGCCGGGCGTAAATGGCGGGCCGCCCGGCGATGCGCATGTGAAAATTACCGTGCAGCCCCACAAGCGACTCTCTCGCATTGATGATGATCTGTATTTAAGCGTCCCGATATCACTGTCCGAGGCCTTGAAAGGGGTAAAAGTTGATTTGGACCTGCCCACCGGTAAAGTTTCACTCTCTATTCCCGCAGGGACAAACACGGGGAAAAAATTTCGTCTTAAAAACAAAGGCGTGAGGGTCAAATCCGGGACGGGCGATTTATTCGTGACGGTCAATATTGTGCTCACGGACGGGGAAATGGCGGGTGCCTCTGTGCTTGCGGCGCAATTGCCCGATGGCGAGAAGCATGATTTGCGGCGAAAGCTTATTTAGAATCAGCTGAAAAACCCTGACTCCCGGAGTGCCTGCTTCCCAGATTGCAAGACTTCATTGCTGTCATTTATTCTCCCTAACAAAATGTTCAGACAATATTCAGGGCGCGAGTCGTAAGAGCCTCATATGTTGACTAAACGCCATATCTTTACCGCGATTGCGGCAAGCATATTGTCCCTCGGAGTGCTCTCTGGCGGGGTAAGCACCGCTGAGGCTCAGTCTTGGGGCGGCAGAATGTCGTTTACGTCGCAGCAATCTATTTCACCTGCTGAGGCAAAAGCCATTGCTCGGCGTCAGGTCCCAGGCGGCGAAGTGGTTGATATTAAGCGCCGCGGCGACACATATAGTGTGCGCGTCATCAAAAAAGGTGGTAAAGTTGTGGACGTTTTGATTGACGCCAACACCGGACGCGTCAAATAACAGATCTAAGTTTGGCGCCGACGAAAGGTCACCCACATGAGAATACTCATTGTCGAAGATGATGCGGATTTATCGCGTCAGTTAAAATCTGCTTTTAAAGATGCCGGTTATGCGGTGGATGTCGCTCAAGACGGCGAAGAAGGTCATTTCCTCGGAGATACTGAGCCTTATGATGCGGTCATTCTTGATCTGGGCTTACCCCTCATTGACGGTGTCAGTGTTCTGCAAAAATGGCGCGCGGATGGGAAAACTTTCCCCGTCTTGATTCTCACCGCGCGTGATCAGTGGTCCGAGAAGGTCGCCGGGTTTGATGCCGGTGCTGATGATTACCTCACGAAACCGTTCCATGTCGAAGAACTTATGGCGCGTTTGCGCGCATTGCTTCGTCGCGCGGCTGGACACACAACAGATACAATTGAACTCGGCGATCTCATGGTCGACAACCGCGCCGCCCGCGCTTTTGTTGACGGTATGGCGATAAAGCTGACGAGCCATGAATTCCGCCTGCTGTCCTATATGGCGGCTCACAAGGGCCGCGTCATTTCGCGAACCGAGCTGGTTGAACATATTTACGATCAGGATTTTGACCGGGATTCCAACACAATCGAGGTCTTTGTTGGGCGCCTGCGTAAGAAGATCGGAACCGACCGAATCGAAACGGTTCGCGGGCTGGGTTACCGTCTTTTGGACCCGGATAGCGAAGCGGCTGAATAAGCGATGCGCCGGCGTTCGCCGCCATCTCTTGTCTTCTCTCTTATTCGCGCGGCGCTCTTATGGGCCGTGCCGGGATTGATTCTGGTCACCATCGCACTTGGACTTGTGTCCAGAAATTCCTCTTATCGCGGGTTTGATGAACCGCTTGAGGCGTCCGTCCTCGGCTTGATAGCCAGCGTTGAGGCCAGGCCAGATGGGACGCTCAGCCTGTCTCGCGAGTTACCGGAGCCGCGATATCAACGGGCCTTGTCAGGGCGATATTGGCTTATCGGCCGTGTAGAAGGCGACAATGAGATTGCGCCGATTATCTCATCCCGATCGCTCTACGGGGCCTCGCTAGAGGTCTCTCAGGATATTCTCACGGAACTTTCCACGCAGGGACAAGAGCCGGTGCGATTTACAACGGCTGGTCCGGATATTGACGCCGATGAAATGTTGAGGGTCGTCGCCCGGCAGGTCATTTTACCGGAAATGACCTCTCCCGTTATCGTGCTATCCGCAAGAGATGTTGCGCCCATTGTTAGAGACATTCGAAATTTTATTCTCACGGCGATAGCTTTGTTATCCACTCTGACTCTCGGGCTCATTCTGGCGGTCTATGCGCAAGTTAGGCTGGGCCTCAGACCGCTTTTTGATCTTGGACGACGTATTGCGGATGTGAGAGAGGGCCGCGCGGTCTCGGTTGAGGGGGATTATCCGTCTGAAATTTCGCCGCTCGCCACCGAGCTAAATTCCTTGATTTCGCACAATAAGAAAATTGTAGACCGCGCCCAAACCCATGTGGGCAATCTCGCCCATGCGCTCAAAACACCCATAGCCGTTCTCCGTAACGAGGCCGAGGCCGCCTCGACAACCTCTTCGGCCATTGTGTCCAAACAAACGGATACAATGGCGGCGCAGGTGGATCATCACCTCCGCCGCGCACGCGCCGCGGCACGCGGGCAGGCCATAGGTGTTCGCGCTGACATCGACCCAATTTTAGACGGGTTGGTCCGAACCTTGCCGCGTATTTACCGCGATAAAGACCTGACGATAGACCGCACAGGGGAGACCGGACTGATCTTTCGCGGGCATCCTAGAGATCTCGAAGACATGATTGGAAATCTCATGGATAATGCAGCCAAATGGACGGGCTCGCGCATAGATGTGGATGTCCTCACCTTGGAAGACGGCATCTGCACCGTTATCATTGCTGATGATGGACCGGGCTTAACCGCAGATGAAATTGAGACAGCATTAAAACGCGGCGCGCGGCTAGATGAAGCCACGCCGGGCAGCGGTCTTGGGCTCTCAATCGTGAAGGATCTTGCGGATGCCTATAAAGGATCTCTCAGTTTTTCGCGTTCAGACAGCGGCGGGTTAAAAGCCGTTTTGCGCTTACCCATTGCGGTGCTGGCCGATGAGTAAGCCGCCTATTGCCCTCGAGGACCGAGACGAAGATGGCGGTCGCTTGTTCTCTCCGTCTGCAGGACGGAACAAGGCTCATATCGCGAAGGTTTTGTCTGAAGTTCTGCCTGCCAACGCATCGGTTTTGGAGATCGGGAGCGGGACAGGGGAACATGGCATAGAAGCCCTCAGTCTGCGGCCCGATCTAAACTGGCAATTCTCTGATCCAGATGAAAAATCCAGGCAGAGCCAATCGGCTTGGATCAAACATTCGGGATTGGACCAAAACGCCCCGCTTCGGCTCGATATGACGGATGCCAACTCCCTGTCACAGCTCGCGTCGTCCTATGACGCTATTTATAGCGCAAACATGATACATATTGCGCCAATCGAAGCGCTGCATGGGCTC
The DNA here is from genome assembly GCA_937923965.1 of uncultured Caulobacterales bacterium. GTDB lineage: Bacteria > Pseudomonadota > Alphaproteobacteria > Caulobacterales > Maricaulaceae > Litorimonas. The sequence goes on along the minus strand of CALDTL010000205.1, from coordinate 3,046 downwards.
GCGCAATTGGCTGACCGTTTGATCACGGGAGATGGAAAACTATACCTTTACGGGCCCTTTTTATTCGGCGCGAACTCTGCAACCTCAAATATTCAATTTGATGTCTCTTTAAAGCGCCGAAATCCTGCCTGGGGCGTGCGCGAGATAGCATCTGTTAAACATATATTCGCAACTCATGGCTTTAATACGAGCCGTCTGCGAGATATGCCCAGTAATAATTTTTTCCTTGGATTTTCGCGAGACTGAAGAAATGTCCTTATATGGACGTTTCGTCATGTTTTGGACAGCATTGGGTCATTTGAACCCCTGCAGTCTCGGTATGGAAGGAATGAACTGTGTCTAAGATGAAGTTGACATTATTGGGGTCGGTCATGGCCTTTGGGTTAGCGCCGCAAGTCGTCGCGCAAGACTCGACCATCATCTTTGCCGAGGCTGATAGCTATGAGGTCGTGCTCGATCAACCTCTGACGCTAGAACTCAATGAGTCAAATTTTCAGTCATTACGTGATCTCGGAGTAAATGTCGTTCCAGACACGACGATTGGCGGGGCGCCGCAGACGCTGCCTCAAAATCAACTACAACCGGCAGCCCCGCGCGTGCAGGGCGCGCCTCTTTCAACTATCCAGACGCCGCCGTCAGGTGTTGGGGCCTCCAATTTGATGGACTTGCCGATTACGGCATTGCCGTCCATCGCTGATCTTGTGGACCGCGTAACTCCGTCTGTCGTGAATATCATCGTGACAACTGAAACAGGCGAGACAACAAGTGAGGGGCAGGGCTCCGGCTTCATTATCTCCGATGCCCTCGAGGTGGTCACAAATTACCACGTTATCGAAGGCGGAACGAATATCGATATCGAGTTTAATGACGGTCGGACATATGAAGCCGAAATTATCGGCACGGACGAAGAAACAGATCTGGCTTTGTTGCAAATAAAGACGACGGATAAGATCCCCCATGTTAATTTTCACCAACCCAAGGACCTGCGTATCGGGGACTGGGTTGTGGCTATTGGCAATCCGTTTGGGATTGGCCAGTCTACCTCTTTGGGCGTGATTTCTGCGATCGGCCGCGAAAAAGTCGATAGTGGCTCCTATGTCGATTACATCCAAACAGACGCAACGATTAACCGCGGAAACTCGGGTGGACCGCTGTTTAATTTAAATGGTGATGTCGTTGGCGTAAATTCCGCCATTTACTCTCCGACGGGCGCAAGTGTCGGCATCGCATTTGTTATTCCGCATTACACAGCAGCGCGAATTGTGAACTCCCTGCGAACTGACGGCCGTGTCCGCCGAGGGTATCTCGGGGCTGGGCTTCGCACTGCTGAATATTCTATCGACGGTCAGCCAGGAATCTTTAAGGGCGGCGCAACGGTGAATGACGTCTTACCTGGATCACCCGCCGATGTTTACGGCTTGCAGGTCGATGACATTATCTTGGACATAAACGGCGAAGTCGTCAAAAACTCTGTTGAAGCGACCCGCGCGATTGCGAAAGTCATGCCGGGAGAGATCGCCACATTTATCTATGAGAGAGGCGAAAAAACTTACTCCCTAGAGGTTCAAATTGGCGAACGTCCCGAGAAATATGAGATTCGGAGAGCGAGTGCGGAAGCCCAAGGCCTACCGCCGCCCCCTCCGCCGGAAGATAAAGCAAAACCTAAAGTCAACATAGACACGGGTATTCATGTTTTAGATATTTCGCCAGAATTTAGATCCGCCATTGATATGCGGTCTGATCAAGTTGGCATTTATGTCGAAGCTGTCGACCCAGGTAGCGCGGCAGAACAAGCTGGCTTTAAAATGGGCATGGTCTTGCTGGAAGCTGACGGCGTCCCGATCGCAGAAGTCGCGAAATGGAAATCTATTGTGTTGAACACAATGGAAGCAGAACAAGATGGAATCATCGTGAATGTCCGTCTCAAGGACGGCCGAGAGACCTTTATGGTTTTACCATTGATTCCGTCGATGCCGGGTGACTCAATGGCAAATGTAAATTTCGAAGTTGAAAATCAAACAGGTTTTTGGCCGAAATTAGAGTAGAAACCAACACGCTGGGTGGGGACCTATGGAGAAGAAAATGAGAATATTAGTCGTCGAAGATGACTCTGTCGCAGCCGAATATGTCCGCAAGGGCTTGATGGAAGCTGGACATGTCGTAGATCTCGCCCCCGATGGAGACCTTGGTCTCGAAATGGCTCGCGCCGCAGATTATGATGCTTTGATCCTAGATCGAATGCTCCCCAAACGCGATGGATTAGAGGTCTTGGCGGATCTTCGGGAGGACGGCGACGCTGTCCCTGTCCTAATTTTATCGGCGCTAGGCGAAGTTGACCAAAAGGTCGAAGGTTTGCGCGCTGGCGGCGACGACTATCTCGCAAAACCTTATAGTTTCACCGAGCTGTTGGCCCGCGTCGAAGCGATTGGCCGGCGTTCTGATCCGACAGCCGCGGTCACAAAGTTAAAAGTAGGCGGTCTTGAAATGGACCTTCTTGCGCGGACAGTGCGCCGCGACGGTCAGAAAATCCTGCTGCAGCCGCGTGAGTTTCGCTTGCTGGAATGTTTGATGCGAAATGCTGGGCGCGTGGTGACGCGCACGATGTTGCTCGAGAAAGTCTGGGATTATCACTTTGACCCCCAAACTAATGTTATCGATGTTCACATCTCGCGCCTGCGCGGAAAGATCGATAAAGAATTTGAAGAGCCACTCCTGCATACTGTGCGCGGTGCAGGTTACCGACTTCAGGTCTAGGCTTGGCACATCTAAACAGATAAAGCCGAACGCGAATGTTCGGCTCTATTCGAAAACTCTATCGCAACACGCTCTTCAGATTATCTCTATTGGGCGCGTTGCTTTTTGTCCTGTCGCTATTCGTCGCGTTGGGATATATTTATTATGCCACGATTGAGAGCGAGCTTCGCCGCGTTGACCGTGCCAATGAAGCCGAAATAGCCGAGCTACAAGAATTTTACGATCGCGCAGGGCTCGCCGCCGTTGAGCAAGCCCGCCAAATCGGAATGATTGGTCCACTAGAGCCCATGAG
>CALDTL010000204.1 GCA_937923965.1 uncultured Caulobacterales bacterium | reverse complement strand
GCCTTCCGGGCTATTGAGGATGTGATCTGTTTTCTCGCCTGCGGCATCATAGCGAAGGTTCGCAAAAACATGCTCTCCCAATCCGGCCTTTGTTGTCATTGACAAAAATTTCGCAGGCATGATTTGGTCTGTGTCGATATTCGTATCGGTCAAGACGAGTGTTTTGGACGTGACTTGTTTCAAAGGCTCAAAGCTCATGCTGCCGCTCCTATTGTCCGAGGGTCGGTGATGACGCCGGTAATCGCGGTCGCGGCCGCCGTTTCTGGCGAGGCGAGGACAGTGCGCACGCCCGGACCTTGGCGGCCCATAAAATTACGGTTGGAGGTGGAGACAACGAGGTCACCCGGCGCGCCGATATCACCGTTCATGCCGAGACACATGGAGCAGCCCGCTTCGCGCCATTCCGCGCCTGCATCGATAAATATTTGGTGCAGGCCTTCCTCTTCGGCTTGGTATTTCGTGATAACAGAGCCGGGAACAATGATGGTGGTCACGCCGTCCGCGACTTTGTTATCTCTAAAAATCGACGCTGCGGCGCGGAGGTCTTCAAGGCGGGAGTTCGTGCAAGAGCCGATGAAGACTTTGTCGACCCGGGTGCCTGCGATTTCCTCGCCTGCTGTCATTTGCATATAGTCCAATGCACCTTGATCAGCATCGCTTTGCGCAGCAGGGATAAGGCTATCGATAGATATGCCCATGCCGGGATGCGTGCCGTATGTGACCATCGGTTTGATATCCTGGGCGCGGATGTCGACCACTTTGTCGAATGTTGCGCCGACGTCTGTGCGTAGGGACAACCAGTCTTCGCAGGCGCCTTCGAATTTTTCTGGCGCGAATTTACGGCCCCTAATATAATTAAATGTTGTTTGGTCAGGCCCAACCATCCCGCAGCGTGCGCCAGCTTCGATGGACATATTACAAACCGTCATCCGGCCTTCCATGCTCATCTCTTCAAATACATTGCCGCGATATTCCAGCGCATAGCCCGTTCCGCCGCCCACGCCAATTTCAGCAATTATATGCAAGATCACGTCTTTCGGCGTGACGCCGCGGGGTAGCTCGCCATTGACGTTAATCGCCATGGTTTTTGGCTTGGGCATAAGCAGACATTGATTGGCAAGGACGTGGCCAACTTGCGTCGTACCAATCCCGAAAGCAATCGCTCCGAAGGCTCCATGCGTGCTGGTATGGCTATCGCCGCAAACAATCGTCATGCCGGGCTGCGTCGCGCCGAGCTCTGGGCCCATCACATGGACAATTCCGCGATGTTCGCTGTCCCAGCCATGCGTCTCAATGCCGTGGATTTTTGTATTCGCCAGCAAAGTCTCCACCTGCGTCTCCGCTTGCGGCGTGACATAGGGCCGGGAGCCATCGGCGTTAATTCGGGTCGGCGTCGAATGATCAATCGTCGCGAGCGTGCGGTCCGGGCGACGGACCTTGAGGCCTCGGGTTTTTAACTCAGTAAAGGCTTGCGGAGACGTCACCTCATGAATGAGATGCAGGTCAATATAAAGCGTCGCGGGATTAGTCGCGGTTTCCGCGACAACAACATGACGCGCCCAGACTTTATCGAAGAGTGTTTGAGAGTTATGGGAGGTCATCTATTAGCCACCATGTTTCATTTGATTTGGTGTTGGTATTTGTTGCGACAAACAAATTGTCGACTATCGCATCCATATGTTCCCAAACATAAATTGCACCTGTCGTGAATTCTAATTTGCATGCTCGAAAGCGCTTGAGAGGAATGAAGGTGATGATTTTTTGTTCAAGAAAACCAAATAGCCTTTTCATTGTAGGCGCACTTGGATTTGTAAAATCTAACTCAGTTTCCGGATTGAATATGTCTTTTTCTGTAAGTGCAATATTTGAAGATGCTGAAAGCCGATAACTTTTGTACCCTTCATTCATTTTGCCTTGAACGTCAAAGTTCACGCCGTAACGCGAAAAATTTATTGCTCCGAGCTCTAAACCAACGAAACCAGCATATGCGTCAAATTCCTCAGCCATATCTAATGCTGCGCGGCGATCGCGCGCTCCCCGTTTAGTGCGCGGGCTTGGCGGCGCTCGATGCGGTTGATAACGTCGAGATAGGCCATGGCCGAGGCGAGCACCGTATCCGTATTCGCCCCGCGGCCTTGATAGGTTTCAATCTCTGTGGTGACCCGCACAGTGGCTTCGGCCATAGCGTCTTCTCCGCCCGAGACGGAAGACACGGCGTAGTGCTCCAACTCCATCGGGATTTTCGCGATTTCGGAAATCGCGGCAAAGACAGCGTTCATCGGCCCTTTGGCGCGGCTGACGTGGGTCTCATTGCGGCCATCCTCATGGGAAAGCCGGACAATGGCTTCGGGCTCGCGGTTATCATCAGACCCCGCCGAGACATAAAGCGAGTCGATGGACCAAGGCCCGCAAACGCCGACGGCTTCGCCCAAGACTAAGGCTTCGATGTCGGAATCAAAGACTTCCTTCTTGTCATCCGCCAGCGTTTTGAACGCGGCAAAGACAGAGGCGAGCTGATTATCCGCGAGCGTAAAGCCAAGCTTTTCCGCACGGGCTTTCAAGGCCGCTCGTCCCGAATGTTTCCCGAGCACGAGATTATCTGTGCTGACGCCCACATCTTCGGGCTTCATGATTTCATAAGTCTCGCGGTTCGCCAACACGCCGTGCTGATGAATACCACTTTCATGGGCGAAAGCATTTTTCCCGACAATGGCTTTATTGCGCGGGACGGGATTGCCCGTAATTGTCGCCAGCAGTTTCGACGCAGCATAGAGCCCCTGCGTTTCAATCCCGGTCGACACGTCAAAGAAATCCTTACGCGTGCGCAGCGCCATGACAACTTCTTCGAGGGCGCAGTTGCCAGCCCGCTCACCGATACCGTTGAGGGCACATTCCACCTGCCGCGCACCGCCGCGAATGGCGGCGAGAGAGTTTGCGACCGCCAAACCTAAATCATTGTGATTATGCGCGGAGAAAATGACGTTGTCTGCGCCCTCGACCTCAGTGGTCAGAAAGCGGAATAAATCTTCAATTTCCTCGGGCGTCGTATAGCCAACAGTGTCGGGCATATTGATGGTGGTGGCGCCCGCTTTGATGACGGCCTCGCAGACCTGTTTCATATAGTCTCGCTCTGTGCGGATGGCATCTTCGCAAGAAAATTCGACATCATCCGTATAGCTTCGCGCGAGTTCGACACCTGCAACAGCGCGGCGCAGAATCTCTTCCTTTGACATTTTGAGTTTAAATTCGCGGTGCAGAGGGCTGGTCGCGATGAAGGTGTGGATGCGTCCCCGAGCTGCAGGTTTAATCGCTTCGCCGGACGCGCGGATATCGCCGTCATTACAGCGCGCGAGGGAGCAAACGACGGAGTCTTTTATCTCAGTCGCGATAGTTTTAATCGCCTCGAAATCTCCGGGGGAGGCGGCAGCAAATCCCGCTTCCATCACGTCAACCTTGAGCGCTTCAAGCGCTTTTGCCAGACGGAGCTTTTGCCCGCCAGTCATAGAAAAGCCCGGCGCTTGCTCGCCGTCGCGTAAGGTGGTGTCGAATATTTTGACGTGTGTCATAATGAGTCTCAGTGATCAGTAAGCAGTGATCAGGGCAGTGAAACTTCTGGTCACTGCTGGCTGCTCACTGATACCTATTTATGCTCTTTCCGCTCGTTTCCGCCGTCCGACTTTTTCCGCCGAAACAACATTATAGAGCCGTTCTAATTGCAAGCACAGTGTATCCAAATCATTTGGGCCGCCTGTGTCCTCGACATGGACAAGCAAATCGAAATCGCCGTCCACGCGCTGCGTACAATGTACATCGCGATAATCATATCCACGGCGCTCGATCGTGCCGAGCGCCCTGATAAGCGTCCCCGAAACATCGTGCAGCACGATCTTCAGCTTGCCGGACACACCGGAAGGTTCAAAAGTTTTATCGCGTTGAAGTTCTTCGGTCATGGCAATACCCTATTTTCGGATCTTCCGCGGTGTTGTTCGGGCCACCGTAAAAAGGCCGTTAGCAACAGAGCCACGAGCGCGCCTTGCGGAAAGATTGTATTTGCGAGGAAGAAGTTCAGCCCGATGGGGTGGTCCCATCCGACTGATTTAGCGGCTTGCAAACTCTCTTGAAAAGGCATGACGCCGACAGTGATGGCGATAGCCGCAAAGAGAATTCCGATGATCGCGACGGTCCTCGCAGCGACTTTAACGATCGTTCTCCCCCGCAAGATTCGCGCAGCCACCACGAAACAAAGCGCGTAAATCGGAAACTCCTGAACTGATGCCGCAGAGCGCAAGCCAATATTTACGCTCACGACGTGAAGTAGTGGGGCTGAGCCCGTCAGCACCAGTAAAATAACAACCAGGCGCGACACCCTACCGTCCCATCACACAAAAAATTCCGGTCACCCCAGCGTAGGCTGGGGTCCAGAGATTGGATTGGTATGCACCACACTGGATACCAGCCTTCGCTGGTATGGGCGGAATTATGATGTGAGGTTTGTTGTTCATGCTTTTCTCCAAATGCTCACTGCACCATAAAGAAAAACAGAGGAAATAAACACGCCACCGAGACCGCTTGCAATTCGAGCAAACATGGTTCCACCTCTTACAGGTAGAAGCCCAGTTAATGCTCCAAAGCCGCAGACTGCGCATGCGAGACTCATGATAATTAAGGTGGCAGTATCAAAGTGCTTTTTGGATCCGCTCTTCACCCTACCGCTCCATCATGTCGGCATTGCTGCGTCCTGGAGGAACGAGCGGCCAGACATTTTCATTGGGATCGATTTTGACATGCATCAGGACAGGGCCGTCTGTTGACAGCAGGCGGTCTATGCCTGCGTCCATTTCGTCGGCGGTGTTGACCGTGAAGGCGTCAATTTGGAAGGCTTTGGCGAGCACCGCAAAATCCGGATTATCGTCCAGATTTGTTTCGGAATAATTCTTATCAAAAAAGACTTCCTGCCACTGACGCACCATGCCCAGCACGGAATTATCCAGCAGCACGATTTTTAGCGGAATGCCGTAGCGATAGAGCGTGGCGAGTTCCTGAATATTCATCATGATCGACCCGTCGCCTGAAACTGTAATCACGGTGCGATCCGGCGCGCCGAGTTTTGCGCCCAGGCCGGCAGGCAAGCCAAAGCCCATAGTCCCGAGCCCGCCAGATGTGATGTGATCCTTCGGCTCGTCGAAATAACAATGTTGCGCGACCCACATTTGGTGCTGGCCGACATCGCAGGTGAAAATTGCGGCTGACTCATTTTTGAACATGGCCTCCGCGCGGCGCGAGAGATCATGCAGCAGTTTCGGCGCGTAAACACCCGGCGCGGCTTTGGCCTGCGCGCCTGCATAATCCCATTCATGCTCGGTACGGCGGCCATAGCACAGCTCTGTCCACTTACTGATATTCGGCGCCGCGCCGCCGTCAAACGGATCAATTGCGGCAAGGTTCTTTTTCAGCGACCCGTCGAGGCCCACGTTCACGCGGCGAAGTTTATTAATCTCCGCAATATCAATATCCATGTGAATGACTTTGGCGTGCGGCGCAAAGGTGTCGAGCTTGCCCGTTGCGCGATCATCAAAGCGCGCGCCGACCACAATCAAGAGATCGCATTCCTGCACGGCGTAATTCGCCGCTTTCATGCCGTGCATGCCGAGCATACCCAAGTAATTTGGATGATCAGACGGCAAAGCCCCCAGACCTTTG
>CALDTL010000203.1 GCA_937923965.1 uncultured Caulobacterales bacterium | reverse complement strand
GGATGTCGCGGCAGGCATCTTGATTTGCCAAGAGGCCGGCTGCGTGGTCGAAAGTCTCTCCGGCGGCGATCCGACCTATGACGGCGATCCGTTAGTCACGAATGAGAAATTACTGCCTATGTTGAAAGACCGTTTGGCGGGTTAGGAATTTTAGATTTTGATCATTCTGACGAGTACTCCTCAATCAACTATTTTCAGTTCAATTTGAGCGCCTTCGGGCAAGTCACAAATTTGCTTTGCCAGGTCTCCAGAGAATCGGATCAACTCCGTAAGTGGAACGGACTTGATATTTGAAATATCGTAATCACCCCCGAGAACACTTGGAATGACGAGGTAGTATTTTCGTCCGTCCGCAAGTGGACCTACATTGGCTTTTGCCGCATCGACCAACGCCGACATATTCCAATCTACAAGAAATTCTCTGTCGATTGAAAGCGCATCTAATTCTTTCCTGTTTTTTGCTATTACTTCGCAATAAACGTCCTCAGGGCACAGTCGCCAGTATTTTTCCGCATTGTCTCGAATTATTAGATTGCCGAAATCATTCTCACCCACAATTTCGACAGGCTCTATTCCTACCCAACCCCAAGCTTCGCGAATTTCAGAAATCAGTTTCATTTACAATTTTTAACTCTCATTCAACTTCAAGGCCACTAACAAACGAACTGTTCAAAATTTTCGTTTGTAATCCAAGCGTCATCTCTCACAGCCCATCGAGGGAACTGCCGAAATCATAGACTTGGGCAATTAGGACTGCCCGCGTGACGATCTCCGCGATGGAGACCAGAAGTAGTTAGTTTGTTTTACGCGAAGATCATCACGCGGCAGCAGTTTTTGACACGCCGGGCGGGGGTCCCGCAGTTCTGCCTTCCGGTCATGCATGCCGTGACATCTCATCATCTGGTGAAGATGACCTGATGTGCCAGCGCGAAATGTTTCCTACCACCGCGCACCAACCCCATTGTTTCCAATGGTCCCGACAGCCCCGGTTTAAGACAAAGCGGTCGTCTCTCAGCGCAAAAGGCCCGGCACAGTCCAATCTCTTACAATCGGATGCTCAACCCTGCTGTCTCTCAAACGGATAAGTAAGCGCTCACCTGTCCCATGTTTGAAAGAACTTAATCAACATATCACGGCTTTTGGAAGCGCGGATTATTCTCTTGAGATGTGGCTCAATTGCCTGAATTCAAATAAGATTTATATTTACAAAGTGAGGATTAGTGGGCTCTGGCTTTACATAATCCCTACCCCATTGATTAAGCCTTCACCCTTTTCCGCTATGGGGCGTCTCGAAAAGGATTTTCGGGGCTGGTAGAATTTTGATGCGCATTTTGACATTTCGCATATGGGGCGTTTTGGCCTTACTGGCGGCAGGCCTTTTATCGGCTTGCTCCGAGCGGGTTCATATCTTCGAGGGCGTCGAGGGACCGCTGACGCCGACACCCGTCATCGCCGCCATTGACGCCGTGCCGAGTCAATTTGATGAGGGGGACACGAGCCGCCTCGCCGTATTTTTAACCGAAGACGAGTCAAACTGGTTGAGCCTTGTGCGGGGACTAAAAACAATTGGCATCCCCTTTCGGGTCACAACAGATCTCGAGGCAGCGCTGCGCCATGATAGCGTGATGATCTATCCGCAAATCACGGGACTGAACCTAGAGCTCGGGGAGCTCACGGCGATACGGGAATATGTGCAGGAGGGCGGCACATTGATCGGTACAAATGTTCTAGGCGGCGGCCTGTTTGATATGTTCGGGTTTAAAGAGATCTCTGAAAGCAAAGCGCGATATGGGATGAATTTCGAAACAGGATTTTCAGAGACGGCAGATTTTCAAAACAAAGGCTTGTCGCGCCTCAAAATAGGCAGCGCCGCCGACACTGCGGCCAATCCCGGAACCAATAGTTATCTTGGCGTCAAAAATCCGCCGCTCGCTCGCTATGAGAACGGCGAGGCCGCAATCATCGAGAATGTTTATGGCGACGGAAAAACCTATGCCTTGGGCGTTGATGTGGGGCAGCTTCTGGCCAAGGGATATAATCGGCGGCAAGTCGATATCACCGAACATTACGCTAATCATTATCAACCAACATTAGACGCGTTCCTGATATTGATCGAAAATATTTACATGGCGAAACCGCGCCCGCGCGTGACCCTCGGGACGGTCCCCGACGGGAAAGATTTGAGTTTTATTCTATCGCATGACGTCGATTTTTCCAAAAGTCTCAAAAACGCCCTGCCCTATGCGGAGCATCAAAATGAGGAAGCTATCTCCGCCACCTATTTCATCCAAACAAAATATGTTCGCGATTATAATGATGTCATCTTTATGGATGATGAGGCCATAGGCGTCATTCAAGAGTTAGAGCGATTGGGCGCGGAAATCGCGAGCCATAGCGTGGCCCATTCTAATGCGATGTGGGATTTTGATATAGGCGATGGCACGGAAACCTATCCGCAATATCGGCCCTTTGTGATGAACGCGGCGCGCACGCGGGGCGCAACGATCATGGGCGAGCTGCGGGTTTCAAAATTTTTATTAGATCACTTCACGGCAGGCCAAGAGGTCGAGTCCTTCCGTCCCGGATTTTTAAGTAACCCCAGCCAGATGCCGCAAGCCCTGGCCTCTAGCGGGTATAAATATAGCTCCTCGGCGACCGCGAATGTCTCTCTGACCCATTTGCCCTTTCAGCTAACCTATGGCCGAGAATTTTCGGCCCTCACGCCTGTATTCGAAATCCCGATTACCGTCGAGGACGAGTTGGACGGGCCAATGATTGACCGCTTGGAAGACAGTAAAACGCTCGCACGCCAGATCGCCGAAATTGGCGGGGTTTATGTCGTTCTCACCCATACAGATGACGTGGACTCGCGGCTCGAGTTTCAAAAAGCGGTGGTCGAAGAGGTGAAGCCCTATGCGTGGATGGGGTCGATCCGGCAATTTGGCGATTGGTGGGCTGCGCGCGATCAGGTAACCGTGGATATAAAGGACCTTGGCGGCGGGGCGTTTGAACTCGCGCTGACCGCGCCCGTCCCAATTAAGGGACTCTCCCTTGAGCTTAACGGCGAATATGAGGTGACGGGATCGTCAATGCCAATGGAGACGGTTCAGATAGACGGCCAAGCTATTTTACTCGGCCCTCTCTCCGGCGCGCAAACCGTGACGCTGCGCGCGAAATTCTAGTGTTTTGGCGAGGAGATAATCTCGTTATTCTCATCCAGCAACACGACATCCGGGGTATATGTGGCCGCTTTTTCGGCGTCCATTTGGCAATAGGCAATGATAATAATTTTATCGCCGAGTTGCACGCGGCGCGCAGCGGCGCCGTTTAGGCCAAATGTCTTCGACCCGCGCGGGGCGTTAATCGCATAGGTCGTAAAACGTTCGCCATTTGTGATATTTAGAATATCGACTTGCTCATTTTGCAAAATACCCGCTTTGTCCAAAAGATCCTGATCGACAGAAATCGAGCCCTCATAGTGCATATCGGCTTGGGTCACGACGGCGCGGTGAATTTTACCCTTCATCATGGTCAATAACATGTCGGTCTCTCTTTACTCTACAAACCCGTCACAACAACTGGGGAGCTTGCTTATGGCTTGCATATAGGGATGGGGGAACGGCCACAAAAGGTGAGGCCGCGGTTTAGCGCGGGTTATCCGCGCGGCGTTTAGCTTATGTTCAGTTCTTTGGGGGGTTCAGCTCTCTAATGACCGCCTGGCTCCGCATTTGGATCTAATTTAAACAGGCGGTCGCAATATTTGCAGGTCACAGAGCTATCTGCGCCCATATCCAACCACGTCCGAGGATGCCCCAGCGCGCCGCCAGAGCCTTCGCACATCACGCGGGTGGACGAGACAATCACAACATCTTCATCAGCAGACGGCGCGGGAGAGGGGCTGTTTTCCATATCGCAATTCCTTTGAGGGTGATCTGCGTGTTTTAGGGTTGGACTGGCCCTTATCCCACGTCTAAAGGTCGGGTCAATATGAGCATTTCATCTACGCCCGCAAATACATCCTCTGGCCGCGCGCCGGCCATTGAAATCAAGGGGCTAAAAAAGACTTATGCGGCGTCGAAAAAATCGCCCGCCAAGACTGCGCTGCACGGCATTGACCTGACGATTCCGCGCGGGTCGATCTTTGGCCTCCTTGGACCAAATGGCGCGGGGAAATCCACGATGATTAATATCCTCGCAGGCCTCGTGAATAAAAGCGAAGGTAGCGCGAAGATCTGCGGCTTTGACCTCGAGACCGAGACTCGCTCCGCGCGGGCCTCCATTGGGATTGTCCCGCAGGAAATCGCGATGGATGTGTTTTTCACGCCGCTGCAAGCGCTTGAGCTACAGGCGGGTTATTACGGCGTTCCGAAATCAGAGCGCCGCAGTCTGGAAATCTTGGAGGCGCTAGGCCTAGCCGATAAGCGCGATGCCTATGTGCGGCAACTCTCCGGCGGAATGAAGCGGCGGCTCCTAATTGCCAAAGCGCTCGTGCATAATCCGCCTGTTTTGATTTTGGACGAACCGACGGCAGGCGTCGACATTGAACTGCGCCGCCAGCTTTGGGCCTATGTCGAAAAACTTCATGCCGCCGGAACAACCATTATTCTGACAACGCATTATCTCGAAGAAGCCGAAGCGCTTTGCGACCGTATTGCGATTATTCACCAAGGCAAAATCGTCGCCAATGAACCCAAATCGACTCTGCTCTCGCGGCTCGATAAAAAGGTCCTAAGAATTTCGCCCGTGGAGGCGCTAGGGGCCCTGCCGGACGCGCTGTCGGATTTAAATGCGAAACTCGCGCCGGACGGCCAAATCATCATCGAATATCGCAGCGGAACAGATTCTGTTACGGGCCTGCTGAACCGCGTGAAAGACTGCGGCGTCTCTATCGCGGATTTACGCACAGAGGAAGCCGACCTCGAAGATGTCTTTATGGCGCTCACCTATGCGGGCGATGAAAAATGAGGGCGCGGCCCCTGCTCTGCCTTTTTGGGCTGGGGGTATTGGGCTGCGAGAGCCCGGCTGACACGACCCAAATGTCTGCCATATCCGCCGAGACGAAAGACATCGGTATCAGGCCTCACATCGTCCCGGGCCGGGTCGCCCCCGAAGATCAAGCGGGTTTGCAGCGCTGGATTGACGAGGCCATTGCCCTGCTCCAATCTCCCGCTTTCGAGGCCAATTACCTCCGTGCATCCGCACTCTATCCGCGCGTCTATGTGTCGAAGACCGAAGACATTATTTCCAGCACGAGATTACTGGACCGCCTGAAGACAAATGATCCGGTCAGATCAGCCTATTGGTGGCCAAAGACCTATGTAGTCCTCAAAGGAGGCCCTGCAGTTCGCGCCAAAGACCGTCTCGGTTTTGGCTTTAAAGCCAACCGAATTGCAGCGGCGGGACCCTATCTTTCAGGCGATTCGCCCGCGTCAAAAGGCGAGATAGAATTGGGCCGACTACATTTCGCCCGATATATGCGCGGCGATGCCGTCGAGAAATCTTGCGCGCTCAACACAATGACCCACGAAATCAGCCACACGCTCTCTGACCGCGCAGATCAGTTCTGGATGCACATTCTCGACACAGAGGACGA
>CALDTL010000202.1 GCA_937923965.1 uncultured Caulobacterales bacterium | reverse complement strand
GGCTACCGCGCCGTGCGCTGTATTGGATTGGCTGAGTAATAAAAGATATGATTTTGGCTTTCAGCATTTATTTGATTTTGGCCATATTTATTCCGATAGTGATTGTTGTTCGGTGGAAGGGTCGCCCTGTGTTTGCCTTTATACTTGCGGCCCTTGTTATGATTTTGGGTTTTGTTGCTCCAGGGATTATCCAGACTTTTCAAGCCATGATGATTTATGGAGCGGGCGACCCGCAGCTTATGGCTGGCGCTATTTCTGAGTCTATCCTGAATGGGTTGTTGGGATTGATTACAATGCTTCCCGTACTCGCCTTAGTGCAATGGATATCAAGGCGACGACACAAAAAGTCCTTTTAAAAATCTGCTGAAAAGACATTCGATTAACCCACAAAAAACGCCCGCACAATTTGTACGGGCGTCTGCAATCTATAACATTAAGGCCTAAGCTTTTATTTGCCCATCACTTTGCCGAGGATGAAGGATAAGAGCGTTCCGCCCACACCGCCGGATACGACGCCGCCTAAAATGCTAGAAACATTTAAGCTTCCGCCCGCTGTTGGGTCTGCAAATAATCCGCTGATGCCCGGGATATATTGCGAGATAGCCGCGAGACCTGTGCCGCCAACGATACCTGTCAACATTTGAGCGCCTTTGCCCATGCTAGAGCCGGTTAGCTTTCCGCCGAGCAATCCGCCGCCGCCGCCGCTGAGTAATCCAATTCCTAAACTAACAATATCCATGATCATTCCCTTATTGTTTCGTGCCGCATCATCGTGAGCGATCTGTCGAAATTGTGACGCTTAACACTTTGGTAATCAAGTCAATTTGTCGCAATTAACACAATTATGGCGTGTAAAATGAGCCAGAATTCACATAAGTTCTTGATTTGTTCACATTGGTCTGATTGAGAGAGCTGGTCTGAAATTTTCCCGAGAGGCCAAAATGGTTGCCCGTATCACCACAGTTGCCTTTCAAGGAACAGACGCCTTGCGCGTTGATGTTCAGGTTCAAGTTGTCTCTAGCGGAAAACAAATCTTCAACGTGGTAGGCCTTGCCGATAAGTCAGTATCTGAGGCGAGAGACCGCGTTCGCGCGGCCTTTGTGTCTTTAGGCCTCCATTTGCCGGGCAAGCGGATTACAATTAATCTTGCGCCTGCCGATCTCCCCAAAGAGGGGGCGCATTATGACTTGCCTATCGCCATCGGATTGCTGGCGGCGATTGGCGCAATTCCGGCTGACGCCGTTGAGGGTTATGCTGCTATCGGCGAACTCAGTCTGGATGGAACGATTTGTGCTGTTCCTGGCGCACTGCCCGCCGCTGTGATGGCGACCTCGCAAGGTCTTGGACTTATTTGCCCTGAGCCCAATGGGGCAGAGGCGGCGTGGGCGGGGGATCTTCCCCTGCTTGCGCCGCAAACCCTCGTGCAACTCATCAATCACTTTAAGGGCACGCAAGTGCTCAGCCGGCCGGTTGCAGGCCAGATGATTGAGCCTCAAACAAGTGTGGATATGCGTGATGTCCGCGGTCAAGAAACTGCAAAACGCGCGCTCGAAGTCGCCGCCGCCGGCGGGCATAACCTGCTAATGATTGGGCCGCCGGGCTCTGGCAAATCCATGCTGGCGGCGCGCCTTCCCGGTTTGCTACCGCCGCTTGCGGCCAATGAATTACTCGACGTTTCCATGGTGCATTCTGTGGCCGGCCTTCTTCATAAAGGAGAGCTGTCAAGAGCGCGCCCTTTTAGGTCCCCTCACCACTCCGCAAGCATGGCGGCGATGGTTGGCGGCGGATCAAAAGCCAAGCCCGGCGAGGCCTCATTAGCCCACCGTGGCGTCTTGTTTTTAGATGAGCTTCCGGAATTTACACCCCAAGTTCTCGATAGTCTGCGGCAGCCTTTAGAGACGGGCGAAATTTCTGTTGCGCGGGCAAACGCGCATGTGTCCTACCCAGCGCGTTTTCAGCTCATTGCCGCTATGAACCCATGCCGCTGCGGCAACGGCGGCGCGGACGGGATTGCGTGCCGCCGTGGAGAGCGCTGCGCTGCGGATTACCAGGCGCGCGTATCGGGACCATTCATGGACCGCATTGATATTCAAATTGATGTGCCTGCGGTAACCCCCGCCGATCTCGCTCTACCGCCAGCCGCTGAAGGAACAGCGGAGATTGCCGCGCGGGTGGCGCGTGCACGGGAGCGTCAAATGCAGCGGAATGAGGGAGTCGTGAATGCAGCTCTCAGTCAGGCAAAATTGGAAAATGTGTCCCAGCCAGATGCCGATGGACAAAGACTTCTGATTCAGGCGGCGGAGACTTTGGGCCTAACGGCGCGAGGGTATCATCGCGTCTTGCGGGTGGCTCGTACATTAGCTGATCTTGCTGGATCAGACGGTGTTCATCGCCTCCATATCGCCGAGGCTTTGTCGCATCGCCGCGTGCGCGCAGCACAGGCAAATGGACATCAAGCGATTAAAACGACAGGGAAATCTGCGCGAAATCCATTTTATTCTTAATATCTTGGAATGGCGGGAATCTCGCGAGAATAACCTGTAAATCGGGCGTTTCACCCTAAAACCTTAAGGGTAGGTTACTGAACTTGCCACTAAACGCCATATTAGGCCATCTTCGGTAACCGTTCTTTTAGATTAACGCCTCAAAAGAGAGAGGAAACTTAACCATATTTGCGCTCTGATTTCCGAGCGGTGAGTATGGGGCGGTAGTTTTAAGGATAGACTCATGTCCCCAGATGATATTTTTGCCGCGCAATTTTGGCCTTGGCCTGATCCTGCGATAAAGCGTGATGCACAGGGCCGAGTCCTTTTTGTCAATGCTGCTTTCTTGGGGCTCTATGGCGGCCGAGTTGAAGATTGGCGCGGCAATGCCGTTGGGGGCTGGCCTGCGCCTCAAGCAGACCCCTATCGGTTTGAAACCCGTTTGTCCGGGGCAGATGGTGTCGAACAAGTTTATGATTGGATGGAGCAAACGCTTGCCGACGGCCATGCTTTCGCCCTCGCGCGAAACGTGACTGTTTTTACGCAAGCCCCTAACCCTGATCCAGCGGCGTCGGCTACGCCGGCACAAGCTCCGCTCGTCGAGGACTATCAACAGCCGCCTCAACAACAAATGGCTCCACCAGTGCAAGAGCATCATCCGGAGCCCGCGCGCGCGCAATCCGATACGCAGCAGACAGCCGCACCTTTCGAAGAGCCTGCTGAGGACATTCATTCAGACCCAATTGCTTTGCCTGAAATTGAAGTTCCAGATATCGACATTCCGTCTGATGAGGCATATGCCATGACAGACAGGTCTTTTGATGCGTCGGCCGCTGAAAGCCCCCCCCAAGATGCGCCTGAGCTAGCCGAGCCTCAAGACGAGCCCGAAAGAGAGTTTGAGCGCCGTGCGCTACCGATTGAATCCGGATCTGCTGTTTTAGGAAATAACTGGCGTGACGCTGTTATCGCGAAAGCTGTTGGCGCAGACGGAGTGGCCGAATCCGGATTATCGGATTCGACTTCTGATATAGCGGAACCACAGGGCCAACCTACGCCGCAAATGGGAAATGATGACGGCCCAATGCGTATTCTTCTTGCGGAGGATAATGCAATCAATGCCCTCCTCACGCGGACCTTACTAGAGGCAGATGGCCACTTGGTTGAGACCGTCGAAGACGGCGTGTTGGCTGTTGAAGCCATGAAAACGGCTAAATATGATTTGATCTTCATGGATATGCGCATGCCCAACATGGACGGCCTTGAGGCAACGCGCAAAATCAGGGCGCTCCCAAATGTCAGTAAAGCTCTACCGATTATTGCGCTTACGGCAAACGCTTTTGACGATGATCGCAATGCTTGTTTTGACTCTGGTATGAACGACTTCATGACTAAACCTGTCAGCGCCGAAGAATTATCAGAAAAAGTGGCCGAATGGACTAGCGAAGAGGCCAAAGACCGCATGCAGAAAGCTGCATAAACCCGCTTCAACCTGACCTAAACCAAAAAGGGCCGCAATGCGGCCCTTTTGTCTGCGCTCTGATTGGGTTAGGGCAACAGAATGGAAGACTCCTCCACGATATCTTGGCGGCGAGATTGGCGCGTAACTTTGCACAGCCTGACACAGCCTCGGATGCTTGGCATGGCGTCGCTCGGCTTTGCGTCGGGCTTGCCATATATGCTAATTTATTCAGAATTGGCCTTCTGGATGAAAAAGGAAGGTGTGGACCTAAGCGTTATTGGCTTTTTTGCGTGGATAGGCCTTGCTTATACGGCCAAAGTTTTTTGGGCCCCCTTGGTAGACCGGGTTCGCATTCCTGGATTAACACAAGCGCTGGGTCATCGCCGAAGTTGGATGTTAATCGCCATTGTGGGTACAATCACTGGGATGCTGACGATTGCGGCAAGCGATCCCGGAACGTCCGTGACGCAGCTCGCTGTAGGGGCCGTTATCTTGGCGACATCTGGTGCGACGCTGGACATCTCTATTGATGCTTGGCGGATTGAGGCCGCCCCCACGGATGAGCAAACCAATATGGCGGCGACCTATATATTAGGTTATCGGCTTGCCATAATTGGAGCAGGCTTGTCTTACATTGTAGCGGGCTGGTTTAACTGGAACATTGCATATGCCTGTATGGCCGCGATTATGGCCCTGAATGGCTGCGTTATTTTTTTTATTAAAGAGCCGACGCGGATTGCGCGCGAAACTGCGATGACAATTCGCGATGCCGTATTCGATAATGTTGTCCGGCCTTTTTTCGGATTCGTTGGAAAACTCGGCATCTGGACCCCCATCGTTTTTTTATTCGTGGCGACCTATCTGATTTCAGACAAAACAATGGGGCCAATGGCCAAACCGATGTATCAAGCCGTTGGTTATACAGAGTTTCAAGTCGGGCTTGTCTCATCCTTTTTTGGGCCATGGCCAGTGATCCTTGGGGGGTTCGTCGCAGGGATCATCTCAATTCGGTTCGGTTTGATGCGCTCATTGTTGATTGGCTCCGCCTTGATGGTTGTGACAAATGCCGCTTTCGCATGGTTGTCTACGGTCACAGACCCCAAGACGGCCTATCTCTTTGTCACTGTAGGAGCCGATAATTTGGCGGCAGGTTTTGCGGCGACAGTCTTTATTGCTTACCTCTCGTCGCTTTGCGATCTGAAATTCGCCGCCACACAATATGCGTTTCTATCTGCGATGTTTAATCTAGTGGGCAAGACGTTGTCAGGTTTTACGGGACAACTGGCCGAGATTATGGGGTTTGAGCTGTTCTTCCTTTTCTCCGCAGTGTTGGGCCTGCCTGCGATTGTCTTGGCCGTTGTGCTTTACATCTTTGGCCCTGCCGCCGCGAAGGGCATTCGAACAGAAGAGACGGCCGTATGAACGCTCCTGCGAAAAAACTGGATAAAGCGCAAAAGCTGACGCCTATGATGGCGCAGTTTTTGGCTATAAAAAAAGATGTAGGGCCTGAGGCTCTCCTCTTTTATCGCATGGGGGATTTCTACGAGTTATTTTTCGACGATGCTGTGCGGGCCGCCGCGGCGCTAGATATTGCGTTGACGAAACGCGGTAAACATAACGGTGAGCCTATTCCCATGTGCGGGGTCCCGGCGCATTCTTCGGAAATATATTTGCAGCGCCTTATCAAAAAAGGCTACCGTGTTGCCGTATGTGAGCAAACTGAGAGTCCAGCGGAAGCTAAAAAACGCGGCTATAAATCCGTCGTGCGCCGCGAGGTTGTCCGGCTGGTCACCCCGGGAACTTTGACCGAGGATGCACTTCTGGATGCGCGCGGGACAAATTTGATTTTAGCGATGGTCCTCACCGCGGCGGGAGATTATGGACTGGCGTGGGCAGATGTTTCTGACGGGACCTTTCGAACGTCCCCCTCCGGCGCAAAGTCCCTATCCTCGCAAATCGCGGCGCTCAGTCCGAGTGAGGTCGTTCTGCCAGAGGGTCTATACCGTGACGCAGAATTTATGGCGGGCTTGCCTCTGGAGGGGGCCGCGCTTACGCCCCAGCCTGATATAAAGTTTGATAGTCGCGCGGGCGAGAGGCGCTTGTCCGAACGGTTCAAAGTCGGCGAGCTTGCTGGGCTTGGCGACTTTTCAAAAGCTGAAATTTCTGCGGCCGGGGCTCTGCTAGATTATCTTTTGCTAACCCAAGCGGGCGCGCCGGTGCAGCTCTCTGCGCCAAAGGCCACAAAAACAAGCGGCTTCATGGCCATTGATCCGGCAACCCGCGCGAGTCTCGAAATCGATAAAACCCAAAAGAATACGCGGGCCGGCTCGCTCCTTTCCGTGATTGACCGAACCGTCACTGGGCCGGGCGCGCGGGAATTATCGGACCAGATTAATCGGCCCCTATTGGACGTCGCGGATATTCAAGCGCGGCTAGATGCTGTAGAGTTTTTTGTGCGGGAAGATGTGTTGCGCCAGACTTTGCGCGGCCACCTACGCAGCGCAGGCGATATGGCGCGTTCGGTTTCGCGTCTTGTCTTGGGACGGGGCGGCCCTCGAGATTTACAGGCCCTCGCAAATACATTGAAACTTGGCGAGAACATCGCAGCGGGCTTTGCGGAAAAACCCGATGTGGTCCCGTCCCAAAATGTAAACATAGCCCTAAGCGGGATTAGCTTGGCCGAGAAGCCAGATATTGCTGTGATTGCGCGGGATCTCGCAAAAGCTCTGCAATCCGATGTGCCGATGCTCGCGCGCGATGGCGGCTTTGTTGCGGCGGGCTGGTCGCCGGAGATTGATACGCTTAAGAACTTACGCGATGACTCGCGCCGCCTCATTGCGGGGCTTCAGGCTGATTACGCAAAGCTCGCGAATGTGCCGACGCTTAAAATCAAGCATAATAATGTGCTTGGTTACTTTGTTGAGGTTACCCCCAAACATGCGGATGTGATGCTGAATAAAGGCCCGGATAATCCGTTTATTCACAAACAAACTCTGGTTTCGGGCGTGCGTTTTACGACAGTCGAGCTTGCCGATTTGGACAGTAAGATCGCTAGCGCAGCGGAGCGGGTTACGGCGCTTGAGGTGGATGTCTTTAATCAATTTGTCGACCGATTGAGAGATCAGGTCGACGTTATTCGCGATATGGCTCGCGCAATGTCAAATCTCGATGTTCAGGCCGCATGGGCGGTTTGGGCGGAAGAGAATAAATGTGTCCGTCCGAAAATCTCGCAAGGTCCAGACTTTAAGATATCGGGCGGACGTCACCCAGTTGTCGAGGAGGCTTTACGAAAAGCTGGGGCGCCGGCTTTTACTCCAAATGATTGCGCCTTGTCCGCATCCGGGAAATTGGCCCCAAGGTTAACTCTTATTACTGGCCCGAATATGGCGGGTAAATCGACCTATCTTCGCCAAAACGCTCTGATGTTTATTCTCGCGCAGGCCGGCGGCTTTGTCCCTGCAACGCAGGCAGAAATCGGCGTTGCGGATCGGCTCTTCTCGCGTGTTGGCGCCTCTGATGATCTGTCCAAAGGGCGGTCGACCTTTATGACAGAAATGATTGAGACAGCCGCGATCTTAAATCAGGCGACCGAGCGCAGTTTTGTTATCTTGGATGAAATTGGACGCGGCACATCAACCTTTGACGGATTGTCGATTGCGTGGGCGAGTGTGGAGCATTTGCTGGAAGTCAATAAATCCCGCGCACTTTTCGCGACGCATTACCATGAGTTGACGGAGCTCATTGATGAGTTAGATTTTGCGGAGAATGCGTCTTTGCGGGCAAAAGAGTGGGATGGTGATCTGGTTTTTTTACATGATGTCAAACCTGGCGCGGCGGATCGCTCTTACGGCGTTCAGGTGGCAAAGCTTGCGGGTCTTCCGCCAGCCGCGGTTGACCGCGCCCGCGCCGTCCTGGAGCGTTTGGAGGCGGATTCAATTAATGCTGCGTCTGCGCCCATCGGTTTGCCATTGTTTACGGCCGCGGCCGCCGCGCCGCCGGCGCCAAGCGAACTTGATCTCGCGTTGTCGCGCCTTGATGTTGACAGTTTTACGCCGCGACAAGCCCTTGATTTGCTTTATGATCTGCATAGCAAAGCCAAGACGAAGTTAGGATAGCCATGGCGCGTGCCGCTCAAAAACTTAAAACTATACCCGACCGCGTCGCCGCTCCGGATAAGGGGTTCATGTCAGATAATCTTTTGGCTGAACTCAGTGAAATCGCGCAAGAGACGGGACCAGATTTCCGCAACGTAATTTTGGCCCACCTCAAGTCTAAGCTCACAGAGGCAAAAGATTTGGCGCGTAAGCGTTTTGAATATGGACGGCTAGACGGATTAGAAACGGCGCGTCTTTTGGCGGCGGTGCATGATGGTATCATCATTGCGCTGTGTAAATTCACCCAAGACTATGTTGTCGAAGCGGAGATGCAGGCGGAAACAGGGACAATTTCTGTTTGTGCTGTTGGCGGGTATGGGCGGGGCGAAATGGCGCCTGAGTCTGACGTGGATTTATTATTCTTAACCCCCAAAAAAATGAGTCCCGACGCGACGGCAAAACTCACGGAATATATTTTATATATGCTCTGGGATTTAGGACTGAAGGTGGGGCATGCGGCGCGCACAGTAGAGCAATGCCTATCTCTCGCAAAAGAAGATCAAACCATTCTGACGAGCCTTTTAGATGTTCGGCATATTTATGGTGATGAAGCCTTGTCGGAGACCTTGTATCGCAAATTCCGGAAAATGATCTCGCGCGGAAAAGGGCGCGCTTATATTTCCGAAAAGCTTGCTGAAAGAGATGAGCGCCACACACGCGAAGGTAATTCGCGCTATGTGATTGAGCCAAATATCAAGGAAGGGAAAGGCGGTTTACGAGATCTGCATGTTCTGTATTGGATCACGCGATATTTTGACCGTGAGGGGCAAATCACAGATCCTCAGCGGGCGGGCGATTATACAAAACTCGGTCTCTTTGATGAACGCGCGGCGCAGCGTTTCAGACGCGCGGCGGATTTTCTCTGGCGCACACGTCACTACCTACATTGGATGGCGGGTCGCCCGACCGAGCAATTGAGTTTTGACATGCAGGTTAGGCTCGCGCCCAAAATGGGCCACGCCGTGGAAGAGGTCGAGGTGGCCGTTGAGCGCTTCATGCGGGAATATTTTATCAATGCGCGCGAGGTCGGCGCGTTGACACGGATCGCCTGTGCAAAATTGGAAGCGGAAAACGCAATCCGCCTCCCTAAAAGCTTGGATAAATTTTTACCCGGTTCACGCCGAAATTTGAAAAATTCAGATTTTCTGATTGATCATGGCCGCCTGACCTTTTCAGATCCTATGACCATTCGGGATAAGCCCTCTCAGATACTGCAACTCTTTGAGACGGCGGGGCGTCGGAATATTGATATCCATCCAGACGCTTTTTCCGAGATTGATTTTCGGCGCAATCTTATTGATCGAGATTTCCGCCTCAATTCTGAACATTCAGAGATTTTCCAAAAAACGCTCCTGAATGCGAAAGCGCCTTATGCGACATTGAAGACAATGAATGAAGCGGGCGTCCTCGGGCGCTACCTGTCTGAATTTGGCGGAATCGTTTCACGCACCCAATTTAATATGCACCACGCTTATACAGTGGATGAGCACACGCTGCGTCTCGTCGACCATTTTGATGATTTGGCCAAGGGTCGTTTGGAGGCGGATATTCCCGTGGCGACGGCTGTCGCAAAGGGTTTTGACAAAACACAACGCTTGACCATGATGCTGGCATGCCTGCTTCATGACACGGGCAAGGGTAAAGGAGACCAGTGTATTGAGGGCGCGCAGCTTGCCCATAAAGCCTGTAACCGTTTGGGAATTCCCCAAGATGTGACGGATGATGTGGCGTGGCTCGTTCGTCGTCATCTCGATATGAGTGAAACGGCGCAGCGGCGCGATATCTCTGATCCTGAAACGATTGAGACATTTGCCAAACTCATGGGCTCGAAGCGGCGTTTAGATTTGCTTTTCGTGTTGACAGTTTCTGATATCCGGTCTGTGGGCCCGGGTATTTGGAACGACTGGAAAGCGACGCTGTTGAGGAGTCTATATTTGGCCTCGGAGACCTATTTGGACGGCCGGGAGGATTTAGCGCCAGCTGCAAAGGCAGCCTCGCGTAAGGAACAACTGCTCGAGCGATTACCGGAAGGTCATGCTGATTTTATTGCGCCAATAACCGAGGCTTTGCCGGATAATTACTGGACTGGATTCTCCATGGCCAAGATGGT
>CALDTL010000201.1 GCA_937923965.1 uncultured Caulobacterales bacterium | reverse complement strand
CATTTTTTTTCATAAAAAAAAGGCTTGCGATTCAAGGGCTTTTTTGAGTCAAGAATTGAATCACCTTGGAATCATATTTTCTCACATTGACGGTTCAAACTCTGGCTGGTTAATACAGGTCATAGGCATTTTCACGGGGGTGAATATGTCTTTCAGGGGAACGTCAAGTTCGGAGCGAAAGCGTCACCGTACAGGACATCCATGTATAATTTTGGATAGAAAGACTTGGTTTTTCAAGTCGCGATTTCGCGCGGCTTGGACACAGCTAGGTCATGTGGAGGCGCAGTCAATGGGAAGAGTTGCAGATAATATGGCGAATGTGAAAACACCCGATCTGTACACTGGTGAACCGCCGCTGCAATCCGCCCATAATACGTGGAAGCAGGTGAAAACAGATCTGGCTTACGCGCTGGGTCCAAATGTTCACCGGTCTTGGACAGGACGCCTTTTGATCACCCAAGCCGACGAGAGTGTTGTGACGCTATCTGCACCGACCCGTTTCATTGCGTCTAAAATCGAAACGCAATTCGCCGATACCGTTAGGCGGCTTTGGGACAAACATGATCAGGTTGACCCGCCGCGCCGCCTTGCCTTTGCGGCCAACCCATCTGCTGTGCGCGCGCCCGCGAACCTCGCGCCGGCCAAATCCAAACGCCCTGATCACGCTGCAGCGTCCGAGCCATTGACCGCAGCGATCCCCGCACCACAGGTCGAGAATCCCAAGGACCGTTTCACATTTGATAATTTTGTTGTCGGCGCGTCCAATGAGCTCGCGATGGCCGTCGCGCGCCAAGTCGCCAAACAATGCGGGACGGGCCGCGCGCCGCAATATAATCCTATCGTCTTTCATGGTAGCAATGGCATGGGCAAAACCCATCTTCTCTATGCGATAGAAAACACGGTCCGCGAGGCCCATCCCGACAAACGTATTCGCTTCATTACGGCAGAAGACTTTGTGTCAACATTTGTCGCAAGCTTTCGCGGCCAAGGCAGCAACGGCATTGCCGCCTTCAAATCATCCTTGCGCGATGTCGAATTGCTGGTGATTGATGACGCGCATTTCATCGCCGATAAACCCGGTAGCCAAGAAGAGCTGCTTCATACGCTGGTGAGCCTCGTCGATACGGGCAAACAGATTTTAATCGCAGCCGATCGCCATCCTGATAAAATTGAGAAAGCCACAGAGCGTCTCAAGAGCTATATGTCATCTGGCTTGGTCTGCAAAATCGGCGCGGCAGATTACGAGCTTCGCTTGCGTATTTTGGACCGCCTCATTGCGCGCCGCCGGGCAGCAGGCCAGCAAGACCTCGCCATCCCGCAAAATGCCCGCGATCATCTCGCAGCGCGGATGAATGCAACTCCGCGCGATCTGGAAGGCGCCTTTAATCAAATTGTGGCCCAAAGCGAATTTTTGGGAACCGCCATTACGCTGGAAAGCGTGCAAGAGACTCTCTCGGACTCGCGCTATATGATGGGACAACGCCTGACTGTTGACCGCATCCAGCGGGCCGTTTGCGAAGTGTTTTCCGTCACGCCAACGGATATGGTCAGCAAACGCCGCGCCCGCGTCATTGCGCGCCCGCGTCAGGTGGCGATGTATCTCAGTAAAAAGCTCACCAAGCGAAGCCTGCCCGATATTGGGCGGCGCTTTGGCGGACGAGACCACACAACGGTCATGCATGCTGTAAAACGCATTGACCAACTTCGCGCAGATGACGATGCCTTTAATACGCAAATCGAAGCTGTCGAAACATTGCTTAAGGCCTAATTGATAACCGATTTTTGGGCACGCACATCGTTCGGGCCATCAAAATTTAGGCGGGCTGGCGTGTGGATAAAAAAAGCCTGACATCATTTCTGATGCCAGGCGTCTACATGTTGAAACGGGGCGCATTGTCCAACACGTATAATTTCCGAACATACGTCCGGATTGAAGATGCGATACATTATCAAGATGAATTGAAAATGAATATGTGTTGCGCAACAGTATAATGCCTTTTAATACAATATATCAGACAACCTCTTCTAACTTTAGGTGACATAACGGAAAGCGTGACCTCCAATGAGCCTTGTGAATGATCCCAATAACTCTCTACCTTATCATTTAAGAGGCGCCTTTCGCGGATATGAAACTGCACTCGGGCGGCATTTAAAACGCTACGACCTTCCTCTCTCAGAGTTTTACATTTTACGACTGCAATGGGTTAAAGAGGGCACCCCTCAGAGTGACATCGCTGCGCGGGCCTTCATGTCAGAAAGTGTCGCATCCCAAGTTATAAAGAAAATGGAAGACAAAAATCTCATCCGGCGAAAACCGAATCCGAAAGACAGCCGCTCTCATGTCGTTTTTCTCACAGCGCAGGGACAAACGGTCCGCGAGAAAATTGTAAAAGAGGGCATTCAAATATCAGCCGACAATGCACCTGATATTAATCGGCAGGATTGGATAACAACCATCGAAGTCTTGAAAAAAGTGCGCGAGGGCTTTGATCTTTACAACGCCAAATAGGCCGGGTTGATCTTGTTGAGAGACCTCATTTCTCTTCATAATCTCGAATCAATTGATCCAAGAAGCGTACGCCCCAACCGGCGTGGCCTTTCGGGGCGGTCGGCGTGGCCGAGTCGCGCCAATCCACGCCTGCAATATCCAGATGCACCCAAGGCTGATCCTCATCGACGAAGGTCCCAATCACCGCGGCTCCAATAGACGCCCCGGGGTTTCCGGCCGTTGATTTAATATCTGCAATATCAGATTTTATCTGAACATAATGATTGGGATGCAGCGGGAGCGGCCAAACGTCTTCGCCGGACCTGTCCCCAATATCCATCATGTCTTGGGCCAAATCAAAATCGCGCGTGATCACGGCGCCATATTCATCTGACAAGGCGCGGGCTGCAGAGCCCGTGAGAGTGGCAATATTGACGACCAATTCAGGCTCATATGTCTCAACCGTGTATGGCACCGCATCGACGAGCAATAGGCGGCCTTCAGCATCTGTCGACATGACTTCTATTGTTGTTCCATTATAGGTCTTGAGCACATCACCCGGACGAATGGCGCGTCCGTCTGGCATGTTTTCCGCCAGCGGCATGACGCCAACCAAGTTGATATCCGCACCGCGCTTTGCGGCTGCGATCACTGCGCCGCCCACAGCCGCTGCGCCGGACAGATCTGATTTCATCATCCATTGGCCTGAATTTGGCTTGAGGCTAATGCCGCCCGTGTCAAATGTGATGCCTTTCCCGACCAGCGCGAGGGGCGCATCATTCGCGCCCGCCCCTGTATATTCCAAAATCATCATCCGAGGATCATGGACGGATCCCTTGCCCACGCCCAATATCGCACCCATGCCGGCGCGCTCAAGCTCTCTCTTGCCCATGACGGTGACCTTGAGGTTGGGAATGCCGCGTGCCTCGGCTTGAACCCGCTCGACAAAACTCCCCGGGTAAATATCAAGGCCCGGCGCATTCCCGAGATCACGGGTCATAGAGACAGCGTCCGCGACCGCGTCATAGTCATCCTCCAAAAGCGCTTCGGACACATCGTCATTTTCGCCCGCAAATATGATGTCGCGCACCGCCTCTGAGGTCTTGGATTTATAAGTCTCGAAACTATAAGCGCCCAAGCGATACCCCAAGGCGAGCTCGGCGGCAGGCGCAGCGACGCGCGTCTCTAGTCCGCCGGTGTAAATCGTCAAAGCGCCGCCGCCCGGAACTTTGGCAAGATGGCCGCCCAAATCATGTAAATCCCGGCGATCTAAGGACTCATCCCCGGCTCCGATAACCGTGACGGCGGCCGGCAAATCTTCCAACCCGTAAAATGTCTGGTGTTTTCCAAAGCTAGATTTAAATCCTGAGGCGTCCAAAGCGCGCTCTAACGTCTGCTCCATCGCAGAACTCATACCTGCGGGCATATCGGCATCTTCATCCAGAAAAACCACAATGTGTTCCGACATATCGGCATCCGCAGAGGTAAAACTTATATCCGCATGGGCGGCCGCTGATGTCGTCACAGCGGCGGACATCAAGGCAAAAGCGAGGGCGAGGTGAGAGGCGCGGCGAAGTTTCAAAGACATGTCAGGCTTCCTTTTTATGGGGTGTCAGAGTTACTTACGCAAAATGAGAGGCCCTGACGCGTATTTTTTACCTATAACTCGTATCAATTCAAACTGGCATCTCTGGGCAGATTTTTAAAAGCCGCGAAAAGGCACGATCCTTATTTTCGGCGCTTCAGATAAAACACACTTGGGTAGGTATCAGTTTTCACGTGATAGCACTCCCACCCCTGCAGGCCAAAATTATTAAGGAAGGTTTCGCTGTTTTCGCGTATCGCGTCGCCCGTCATACCTTTTTGCGCGGGCTGCACGATTCTATATTCCCATCTATCATTCATTAACTTGTTCCTTTTGTCGCGCCGCTCACGCCGCAGCGCTGATCCTCTAGGGTATGATTTTATCTGGGGTGCCGGCCCAGTAAATCGAGCCTAATTATCATTGGACGCCTAAGACCTCTTCTAAAAACTCGGCTTGGCGGCGCTCATAGAACAAACGATTATCCAGCTTTCGCCAGCCATGTCCCTCATCAGGGATACGGATATAAGGCGCTTTAATCCCATTGGCTCGCAGCGCTCTCACCATGGTTTCCGTCTCCGAAATATCAATCCGAGGATCCATTGCGCCGTGCGAAAAAAGAACCGGAACTTTAATTTTATCTGCGTTGCGAATGGGCGATTCTTTTGTGTAAAACTCTCGCCACTCCGGCTCTTCGATATTTCCATATTCAATGAGATCCGCTGCCTTCAAAGCCGGGCTGGCAACCTCTAAGGCCGTGACCCAATCCGCGACCCCGAACAGCGACACACCCGCAACGAACACATCCGGATATTCTGACAGCACCGCATTGACGGCATAGCCGCCGTAAGATCCGCCCATCACAGCGGCGCGCTCCGTGTCAACACGGCCATCCGCTTTTAATCCCTCGAGCATATCCACCAGATCTCGAATGGAATCGAGGCGTTTACGGCGGTCATCAAGCGTTGTGTAGGTCCGCCCAAAGCCTGTCGATCCGCGAACATTGCTCTGGAAAACCGCAATCCCGCGCGAGAGTAAATATTGCGCCGTCGCATTATAGCTTGGCCGCGCCTGCGCCGTTGGGCCGCCGTGAACGATGAAAACAACAGGCGGCTTTACCGCGCCTTCCGGCAAATACAGCAAACCCTGAACCTCAAGGCCATCTCGGGCCGGCATACGAACAGACGTTGGCGCAATCAGGCTGGCTGTGTCCAGATCGCCCATTTCAGACTCATAAATACGGCCTAGGCTGCCGGTCTGCAGATCCAGTTTAAACACATCGCCCGCGCGATCCGGCCCGCTCACGCGGATGACCGCATCAGCCTGAGTGCAGTCAATGGAATAAACACCGCTGGGTAGCCCCTTGCGCTGGATGGGGCTTCCGGATTTCATCTGAAACAGGTCTGAAAATCCGTCTCTATTAACTGTAAAGAGGGTCTGGTCTCCGCAAATTTCGACCTGATCAATATCCGCATCGGTTTGGTAAATCACGGCCATTGAACCATCCGCGAGATTGACATCCGTCAGCGCGGCGAACTCCCGGCTGGCATTTGTCGCTAATCTGATGGTCTCCTGATCCAAGAAAGAAACACCTGCATCGACATGATTTGCCCGCGGCGTGGGCGCGGATAGAACAGACCGTTTGCCGGTCATCACATCTAAGAGAAAAATCTTATCGGCATCCTCGCCAACAGTTTCGGATATAATAAATTGCGACGCATCAAAATTTACAGCTTGGACAAAATTTCCATATCTCCCCTCATAGACCCGCTGGGGAGCGCCTGAGTCCAGCGCCATTGAATATATATCAAAGTCCAATCCATTGCGCTCTGTGCTCGCGAAAGCAATCTTCTTGCCGTCTCCGCTCGCGCCGCCGTAAGACCGAAACCCTTTTTCGGTCGCTGGCAAAATAAGCCGCGAGGCCGCAGCCTTAACATCATAGAGGAAATAATTTTCCCGCTCATCGCCGTTATTATCCGCCCCATATATAATATCGCCCATGGGCAAAATATCGAAGAAACTAATGCCCGCGCCTGAGGTGATTTGCCGAAGATCAGAGCCGTCCGGCTTCATCACATAGAGCTGGCGCTCTCCTGACTTTGAGGACGTGACCGCGATAAAGCTACCGTCCGGCGAGACTCGCGCCCCTTGCGCGCCGTTTGCCATAATATAGGGCGCGGCGCGGCTCGTGCGGTCCGCCTCTGTAACCTTAGGCGTTTCATAAGTGAGCTCGGTTTCGGCGGGTTGGGACGCGGTTATATCTTGCGGCGCATCGGTTTGGCGACATGCCATGAGCGCCAGCCCTGCAGCGCCCAAAATCAACAAATTTCTCATCACGCTCTCCCTTGGTCGTCCTGAGTGAATACCGTTTTTACGCTGGGCGGCCAAGACATAATAAGTTATGGGGCAAACATGTTTGAGACCGCACTTTTCATCAGCGCATTCACGACCCTTTTCGTGATTATCGACCCGCCCGGCTGTGCGCCTATTTTCGCGACCCTAACCAAAGGCACAAGCCGCAAACACCAACGCAGAATGGCGTTTAAATCCGTGGGTATCGCCTCATTCATTCTGATTGGGTTTGCTTATGTCGGAGAGTGGCTCTTTGCCAAGCTTGGCATTAGCCTCGACGCACTGCGTATCGCAGGCGGGATTATGCTCTTTATCATCGGTTTGAATATGGTCTTCGAAAAGCGGACGGAAAAACGCGAGGACCGCGCAGAAGGCGTGTTAGAAGAGATGGATGATCCCGAGGATATATCTGTCTTTCCAATGGGGATTCCAATGATTGCGGGTCCTGGCACAATGGCCACGCTTTTAATTCTCATGAGCGAAGCGCCGAGCCAAATGGACCAGCTGGCCATTCTTGCAGCGCTCGTCCTTACGCTTCTTATAACGCTGCTTACATTTTTGATCGCTGGACCTTTAATGAAGCTCATGGGGAAAAGCTTTACAGATGTGCTAACCCGCGTCCTCGGCGTTTTGCTTTGCACCCTCGCCTCGCAATTTGTTTTGGACGGTATCAAAGGTGCGCTGCTTTGAGCCACATATAAAAAACCCGGCCATTAGAGGCCGGGATAATGTTTGAAATCTGACGCTCAGCCTTAGCCCTTCTTGGCTGCATCTGAAATCGCGCCGCCAGCGCTTTCAATATCGTCGCCTGCGCCTTGGATTGTGTTGCACGCTGTCGTTGTCATCGCGGCCACTGTTACAACGGCGATGCCGACCCACTTAACTGCTTTTTTCATGATATTCTCCTGTTCACGTAATCTCTATATCAAAAAATTTACAAAATTTTCGATATTGTCAAACTTGTTACGGTCAAAATAGCGTCTAGGTTTTAATTCGAAGACCTTTTGAGCGTATATTGAAACCTCTTTGCCGCGACAGATGTTGAGATTGCAAATAACAACCAAAACTGTCAGCCTGCGGCTCATGGAGTTCAGCTCATGAAAGTTCTGATTGCGGGCGGCGGGATTGGCGGGCTTACCGCGGCGCTATGTTGCCTGCATTTCGGTCATGAGGTCACTGTCTTCGAACAAGCGGCCGAGATAGGCGAAGTTGGCGCAGGGATTCAAATTCCCCCCAATGCGATGAAAGTTTTCGAGGCACTAGGCCTATCTGATGACATCGCGCGGCGCGCCTTCCGGCCCAGCGCCATAGAGACCCGCATGGGCGAGAGCGGCGCGCCGATTTTCACAATCCCATTGGCAGACCAAGCCGACATGCGATGGGGGGCGCCCTATCTCCATATTCACCGCGCGGATTATATTGATGTATTGCAACAAGCGCTCAAAAACACCGCGCCTCAATCCTTACATCTGGGGGCCGCCGTCTCGGCCTATCAACAGACTGGGGACAGCATCTCGATTTCCCTGAGTGATGGCCGAGAGGTCTCGGGCGATATTCTTATCGGGGCAGACGGCATTAAATCTGCGGTTCGGACGCAGATGCTTGGCGCGGATAAGCCGGTCTTCACAGGCAATATGGCCTGGCGAGCCGTGGTCCCCGCCAAGGCGCTTGGCAAGCATAAGCCGAACCCTACAGCCTGCGCGTGGATGGGGCGCGGGCGGCATTGCGTAACATATTATTTGCGCCGCGGAGAGCTGGTGAATTTTGTTGGCGTGGTGGAGCGAGAGGACTGGACCGCCGAGGGCTGGTCGATTCCGGGACGGCCCGAGGAGGCTTTCAAAGATTTTGAAACTTGGCACCCCGTTATTACCGCCATCCTGAAAAACGCCGCCCCAGAGCAGCTGTTCAAATGGGCCCTCTTTGACCGCGCGCCTTTACCCACATGGACGGACGGACGAGCCGCCTTGCTCGGGGATGCAGCCCATCCCATGCTGCCCTTCCTCGCCCAAGGCGCGGCTATGGCGGTTGAAGATGCGTGGGTTCTGGCGCGGGAGATTTCCAATGCCGAACGCCCCGCCCCGAAGTCGCTTGCAGCCTATCAGACCAAGCGGCTGCCGCGTTGCAGCAAGGTTCAGGCCGCCTCTCGCGCCAATATGAAAACCTTTCATCAGCGCTCAAAGCTTGGACAGATCAAAACCTACGGCCCGATGTGGCTCGCAGGACGGCTCGCGCCCAGCGCCGTGCGTCGGCGAATGGATTGGATCTACGCAGAGGATGTGACCAAGGACTGACAGCAGGCTTTTACTTACTTATACAACGTGAATGAACGCACACCCCGATATCCCGCCGGCGCAATGGGCCCATATCTTATCCGAACTTCGCGGCATTGAGACGCGAGAGGATGTCCGGATATTATTTGCGATTGAGTCAGGCTCGCGGGCGTGGGGCTTTGCCTCGCCCGATAGCGATTTTGATGTGCGCTTTGTTTATGTCCGGCCGCGCGATTGGTATTTATCTCTCAAGCCCGGACGAGACGTGATCGAACTCCCGCTCGTCGGGGATGATGACATCAATGGATGGGATGTAAAAAAGGCGCTCAACCTTGCGCTTAAACCCAATCCGGTTTTGCTCGAATGGTTGTCCAGCCCCATTAAATATATGTGGGATGTGGGCGCGTGCGCCGCGATCTCAGCTTTCACGCAAACCATCACCCATAATACGACCTGCCGTTACCATTATATGCGGATGGCAGATCTTCAGCGGGGCACGGGAGAGGACATTAAACTCAAGCGCTATTTCTATGCGTTGCGCGCTGCAATGGCCCTGCGCTGGATAGAGAGCCGGGACGATCTTCCGCCAATGAATTTTCAGGACTTAATGGCAGGTGTAAAGATCCCGCCTGCGGTCACGGCAGAGATTAACCGCTTACTGGAGATTAAAACCAACACCGCGGAATTAGGATCTGGTCCGCGCATCTCTGTGCTGGAGGATTTCCTCAACGCGCAAATTACTTGGGCCAAAGCTCAGCCCAATATCCCGCCAGATATGGACCTCCATAAAGCCACTCGCGCGCGGGCCGATGATCTTTTTCGCGAGATTATTGGATAAATACCCAATAAAAAACCGCGCTATCTTTCGAGAGCGCGGTTTGAAATTCAATTTTCAGATAGAGACTGAAACTAGCCTTGTTTGTCCAGAACCTTCTGAACTGTATCCGCCTTGAGATCATCAACCGTGGCCTCGATGCCCATGTCATTGGCCAATTTGACAAGATCAGCTTCGAGCATTTTTGTCAGATCAGTCTTTGTATATTTCTTATCGCCAGCTTCCGCGTCAGCTGCAGGAGCCTCTTCGGCAGGCGCTTCTTCTGCTGGTGCATTTTTCGCTTCTTCAGCCGCCGCCTTAGCCGCTTCGTCAGCGGCCTTTTTCGCTTCAGCAGCCGCTTCTTTCGCTTCGGCTTCTGCCGCGGCGCGGGCTTCGGCTTTTTCTTTACGCTCTTCGATGCGCTCTAGCGCTTTTTCGCCCGGCTTACCTTTATTTGGGTTATTGCCAGCTTTCCATTCCCAAAGGCCAGCGTCGCCGAGGAAACGGGCCACGCGATCTGTTGGGCGCGCGCCTTTTTTGAGCCACGCTTGGATTTTTTCAACGTCGAGCTTGACGCGGTCTTCGCTGTCTTTTGGCAGCATTGGGTTATAGGCGCCGACCTGTTCGATGAAGCGGCCATCGCGAGGCGCGCGGACATCGGCCGCAACAATGCGGTAG
>CALDTL010000200.1 GCA_937923965.1 uncultured Caulobacterales bacterium | reverse complement strand
CCTTCCAGGTCAATCGTTAGCGTCACCCCGATAATCGGCTGCAAGCCTTCGCTCGTGACCTTCTCGCAGAACTCCAGCGCGCCGCAGAGATTATTCGTATCCGCAATCCCCAAGGCAGGCTGGCGGTAGCGCACAGCCCGTTTCGCGGTCTCATCAATCTTGAGCGCCCCCTCCAACATGGAATAAGGCGAGCGCATACGCAGATGAACGAAATCGCGAACCTGTTGGGTCATTCGGGCTCCATAAAAGGGATGCGGCCTAACCGCCGATCACCATCATCCACATTGTGACGACGGCCACAAAGCAAGCCAATACAAGAGCGGAAGAAATGTCGTGGATGAGTTGACGTGTCATAGTGTTTTTCCCAGTGTGAAACCAAATGTTCTATATTTGTTCTAATCTAATGAGAACAAAAAGTAAACATCCTGTGAATCACTTGCCTGTGGATATTAAGGTTTTGGGATTTGGCGCAATTATGTTCCCGCAAGATTTGTCGCAGATCGTCATCTGCTATTAGAAACAGTCATTCTGCTCATATGCGACATCAAGCAAAAGTCGATAGCCACGTTTCTGTATCGTCTCAATGTATTTTGTTCGAGTATCAATTTGTCGGAAAGCTTTTCGAAGCAAAGAAATAACTCGCGTCAAACATTCATCGGACACATGTTCGACTTCCCAAGCTTGATCAATAAGGTTATCGCGCAGGACGACGGAATGGGCGGATGCCGCCAAGACGCACAGCACATCCATCACTCGAGGTTCAAGCAACACATCATGGTTACCCATGAAAATAACATTACCCGAGGGGTCTACATTTATATTACCAACCCGAAAGGGTCGGGTCGTCAGATCGGTGCGCCCCATCCGTTAACTTCCCTTATTAATAGAGTTCTACTCCCACCTTATTTCGAATGGGGGCGTTATAGCAAATTAAACATAGGTTATTAATTCATTCCGGTGGATTGTGTCGTCAGAGGGTCAGTCCTTGATTAAATATTCAAGAATTTTATTGACCTCATAATGTTTTCATAACGTTTTCCTCAGTTAAGCATTTTGTTTTTATCTGAAAACCGTCAGGATGTTCTGTTTCAAATATGACAAATGAGGATCGTTCAATTTTGAAAGAGGTGTTGGGGCGCAAACCAACTAAGTAACCACTTTTAAAATGAAATGAGGCCTGAGTGGAGGATTGCGTGTGGAAACGCATGTGACCGCTTCGGGGGCACCCATTTTGATTATAATGATCAGAACAAATATTAACCGAAGCTCGTCTTATGTACGAGGTTGTGCCTTCAGATCTCCTGGAGACAAAAATGTCTAAATTTAGTAAAATCAATGGCGGTTCAATGATCGTCGGCTGTACATCGCTTTTTCTTACCGCCTTTGCAGGCCAAGCTATGGCGCAAGATTATTACCTCGATATAACGCGGGTAAAGGGCGTCTCAGTTGATGTTGAGTATGCGTCTATCAAAAAACAAATCGACAAATATTGCCGGAAAGAAGCCCCAAGCAGAGCGCGCGAGGCCCTATCAGTCAGGCATCATATGATAGAGGATTGCAAAACTCAGCTGATGGATAATTTTCTTGATAATGCAGCGGACCGCAGACTTCTTGCTTATGACCGTAAGTTGAAATCCGGCACAGTGATGATGGCCAAAGATCAAAAAACTGCGAAGAAACAACTCTGAGAAAACTGACTTATCTTAAGACCCTTGTCCACACTTCCCCCGTGTGGACAGGCTCTAACCTGATGAACGCCTTGAAACTGGGGGATCAAACGAAATGAAGACAAAACAAACGGCAATCGTAAAAAGGAGTCCACCGAGATTTTCATCTCGAGTTAGATCATCGCATCAGTCTCAAAAACGATGTCATCCATCAGATCATTCATGTCTGTGTTCATAACAAGCAGGACATCATCGCCAACCCTGAATCGGGCATGGTCGCCTGCTTGGTCGAGATTTTGAAGGGCCTCTGCCAATGAGCTAAACCCATATGCCGATACATCGAGTTGATCGACGTCATCTACAAAATCCATCACAAATGAAAATCCGTCGGAGAGCACGAAACTATCCGCGCCAGCTCCGCCAAAGAGCTTATTGATCCCGCCGTTACCAGCCAGGGCATCGTCGCCATTATGACCAAATAATTGATTATTGCTGGCGCTGCCGAACAAAACATCATCATGGTTTGAGCCGAACAGACTCTCAATATTGATGAGTATGTCGCCCTCAGCTTGCCCCCCGGTCGCCGTCCCGTCCAGCAAATTTACCTGAACGCCTTCGGTCGAGCCATTATATCGGGCTTGGTCAACACCGGCGCCGCCATCGATATAGTCTGCGCCGTTACCACCATTGAGAATATCGCGGCCCGCACCGCCGAGCAAAACATCATCACCGTTAAACCCAATCAACACGTCATGGCCATTTCCACCATCAATCGTGTTGCTTGCGTTATCTCCGCGCAGCGTATCGCCAAAATTAGACCCGGTCAGGTTTTCAATATTGACCAATATGTCATTGGTCGCCTGCGCGCCGCTTGCGTTACCACTCAGTAAGCTGACATCGACGCGGTTTGTAGACGTGCTATATGCCGCCGTATCAATGCCGTCCCCTCCGTCAATCATATCGCCGCCCGCGCCGCCGTCGATGAAATCATCGCCTTCGTCGCCGTTGATAGTGTCATTGCCAGACCCGCCGGCAATCGTGTCATTTCCCGCGCCGCCGAGAATTGTATCAATGCCGTCCCCGCCGTCTATCGTGTCAGCTCCGGCGCCGCCGTCCAAATAGTCACGTCCGCCGCGACCTTCAAGAATGTCGTTTCCGTCTATCCCGTATAGGAAGTTGTCTGCGTTATCGCCTCTGAGACTATCATTGGCAAAAAAGGATCCTACGACACCTTCTATGTTGACGAGCGTATCCCCTTCGGCCTGACCGCCCGCCGCTGTGCCAGCGAGAAGATCAATATCAACGCCTTCGGCAGAGAAGAGGTAAAGGGATAGATCGATCCCATCGCCCCCATCAATGTGATCTGCGCCGCCGCCGCCATCGAGAAGATCATTACCGCCCAAGCCGTAAAGCTCATCGTCGAAATCATTCGAAACAAAGCTGAAATAAATGTCGCCCGCGATCTCGTCATTTCCGTCAGAGCCCGTGACGATATCATTTCCATCTCGGCCTTCGATCGTGCCCGCGGTCGCCAAGGTTAAAACGTCGTCAAAGGCGCTGCCAGAGAGGTTGGTGAAGTTTGTGAAAACATCCCCCTCGGCATGACCTCCCGACGCCGTGCCTGTCAGCAGGTTCACAGTTACGGCTGCATCTGAGCTCTCATAACTCAATTCATTTTCATATGGATTACCGTCGAGCCCGACACCGACAGGGCCGCCGTCCATCGTGTCTGCGCCTGCGCCGCCTTCAATGATATCGCTGCCCTCACCGCCATTAATAACATCATCTTGGTCAAACCCGCGAAGAATATCATCGCCGCCGAGGCCATTAATTTCGTCAACGGCTGCCGTGCCGTTTCGTGTGTCATTGCCAGCTGTGCCATTAATGACGCTAATCATCGCGATAGACTCAATGTCGACTGTGCCGTCAGCAAATGTAATAAATTCGACATTTTCTAGCGTATCTGCGTCTACGTTACCGGAATATTCGATGACCGTGTAAGTGCCGTCAAGATTGTCGAAAACTTCGTAGATATTCTGCGTTTGGGAATAGACCGCGTAATCCGTGCCCGCGCCGCCATCGATGATGTCGTTCCCCGTACCGCCGTCGATCACATCATCACCGCCCAAACCAAAGATGACGTCATCACCGCTAAGACCATTGATTATATCGTTTTCTTCAGTCCCGTCTAATGCGTCGACACCCTCTGTTCCATTAATGATAAGAGCTCCCTCGATAGACGTTACATCGACTGTCCCGTCAGAAAATTGGAGAAATTCGATGGTCTCAAGATAATCTATGCCTTCCGATCCGACATTATCCGTGACCGTGTAGCTACCGTCCATGTTGTCAAAAATCGTGTAATTATCGCTGACGCCGGAATAGACGGCCGTGTCAGTGCCGTCGCCGCCGGTGATGACATCGTTCCCGCTGCCGCCTTCGATGCTGTCATCGTCTCTGCCGCCATTCAAGTTATCCGCGCCCCCGCCGCCAATGAGCGTATCACTGCCGACACCGCCGTTGATAGAATCACCTTCGCTGCCGCCGGTTATCGTGTCATCACCATTGCCGCCATCGAGTGAACTGCTGATGTCGCCGCCGTAAATGATGTCATTGCCGCCCTGCCCGAGGATCGTATCGTTGCCGCTCCCGTAGATCGTATCAACCCCGCCGCCAGCATAGACCGTACTGCCATTGGTGCTGGTGTAGATTATATCATTGCCTGCGCCCGCATCGATGAGATCCTCACCGCCGCCGCCTGTGATCGTATCATTGCCGGTGCCGCCATAGAGCAAGTCGTCGCCGTCGCCGCCGTCGATCGTGTCATCGCCGTCGCCGCCATCGATCCTGTCATCGCCGGCAAAACCTGAAAGGACATCATTTCCGCCAAAGCCTTCAATATCATCGACGCCCAACGTTCCGTCTAAGGTATCAGCATCCGATGTTCCATAAAGCGGCGTGCCGCCAAATGATGACGGCACCGCCACAACAGACCCGTCTGAAAACACCATAAATTCAATGTCCTCAAGACGGTCAACGCCGTCCGTGCCTACATTGTCTGTCACATAGAAATTCCCGCCAGCATCACGACCATAAGTATAGTCGGATTGCGCTCCGGAAAAGATCGCGTAATCTACCCCGTCGCCGCCATTGAGCACATCATCGCCAGTGCCGCCCGTGATCATGTCATCATCGGCGCCGCCATTGATAAAATCCCGTCCTGCGCCGCCTATGAGCGTGTCTTCGCCGCTGTTACCGTTAATCGAGTCCCCGCCGTCACCGCCGTCAATGACATCATCACCGCCATAGCCGTTGATTGTATCATCGCCGCCCAGTCCGTTGAGGACATCGTCGCCATTCGTGCCGTTCAATGTATTGTCAAATTCATCGCCGTTAATTTCAGCCATGACCTTCCCCCAGAAAACTCGCGCCGCCACGTCATCTTAAGGCAACCAACACCTAAAACGCAAGTTGGGATACATTAACCCGACGCCCAGAGGCACCTCGACATCATTCCGCCTTCGCCCCATACCTTTTCTATGACACGTAGCACATTCACCCCGCGCACAGCGGCCGCCATTATTATCGCCAATATGGTGGGCGTTGGCGTGTTTACGGCGCTCGGATATCAGCTTGTCGATATCGATAGCGTCTTTGCGATTATGATGCTGTGGATCATCGGCGGGCTGGCCGCGCTTTGCGGAGCGCTATCCTATGCCGAGCTAGGCGCGTCCCTGCCCCGGTCGGGCGGGGAATACACCTTCCTCGGCGAGGCTTATCATCCGGCCGCCGGGTTTATATCGGGCTGGGTGAGCGCCACCATCGGCTTTGCCGCCCCGACCGCCGCCGTGGCGATTGCCTTTGCGAAATATTCGGGCGCGATATTGCCTTTTGGTTTAAACGCGGCGGCCCAGAAAGGCCTCGCTTGCGCGTTAGTGATTATTCTCGCTTTGCTGCATTCCAGGTCCCGCCGCGTGTCCGGCGCGACCCAAACGGGTTTCACAGCCATCAAAATCGCCCTGATCGCAGCTTTCATATTCGCCGCCTTTTTCATCACGGCGGACCCGCAAGCCCTCAAGATCACGCCTATTACGGGGGACGGGGCGGTCATGACCAGCGTTCCCTATGGTATCGCCCTCATCTATGTGTCCTACGCCTACACGGGCTGGAACGCCGCGACTTACATCTCGGGGGAGATGGAAAATCCGCAGCGGGATTTGCCGCGCGTTTTATTCTTTGGAACGGCCTTGGTGACGGTGCTTTATGTTTTGCTCAACCTCGCCTTTCTTTATGCCGCGCCCGCAGAGGCCCTGCGCGGGAAAGTCGAAATTGGGTATATCGCGGCGGATTATATTTTCGGCGAGACGGGCGGGCGCATCGTCGGCGGCATGCTGGCCTTGTTGTTGATCTCCACCGTGAGCGCCATGACCCTCGCGGGGCCGCGCGCCCTGCAAGCGGTGGGCGAGGATTACCGCGCCATGTCGTGGCTCTCGCGCAGCACGGCGGAAGGCGTGCCCTGGGCCGCGATACTGTTTCAATCCGGCATCGCGGTGTTTTTCATTCTCACCCAAACCTTCGAACAAATTTTGGTTTTCGCCGGCGCGATGCTGGCCTTTAACAGCCTGCTTGCGATCATCGGTCTCTTTGTTTTGCGGGTGCGGCAACCGGATCTGCCCCGTCCCTATAAGACGTGGGGCTTTCCGGTGGTGCCGCTCATCTATCTGGCGATTACGGCCTTTACTCTGGTGTTTGTCGTGATGGACCGTCCGATGGCCGCCCTGAGCGGATTAGGCCTGATCGGGGCTGGGTTTGTCTTTTGGCTCTTATCCGAACGTCTCAATCACAGGACGCGTCCAGGGGACAACTAGCCCGTCTTGCACCGTCAGCACGCGGTCAAAGAACGGCACAAGGTTCATATTATGCGTCGCAATCAAAGCTGCCACGCCTTCGGTGCGTGTGAGGTTTAATAG
Source organism: uncultured Caulobacterales bacterium (assembly GCA_937923965.1). Taxonomy (GTDB): domain Bacteria; phylum Pseudomonadota; class Alphaproteobacteria; order Caulobacterales; family Maricaulaceae; genus Litorimonas. Next base: position 801 of record CALDTL010000200.1, on the reverse strand, counting down.
GCTCTGGAAAACGGAATTTGAGGTCGCGGGATCGAGGTTCCCTGTCGGCTCATCTCCGAGGAGAATTTGCGGCCGATTAGCGAGCGCCCGCGCAATCGCAACGCGCTGTTGCTCGCCGCCGGACATTTGGCTGGGGCGGTGCGTCAAGCGCTCTGCGAGCCCCATACTCGACAGGAGGCGCGCGGCTTCTTCTTCCGCTTTTTTCGTAGGCACGCCTGCGATCATTTGCGGAATGGCGACATTTTCGAGGGCCGTGAATTCTTTTTGAAGGTGATGGAATTGATAGACGACGCCAATGCTCTCGCGGCGGATTTTGGTGCGTTGGTCATTAGAGAGCTTCAAGCTCTCGCGGCCATTAATGAAGACCTCGCCTTGATTAGGTTTCTCGAGCAATCCCGCCGCATGAAGCAGCGTCGATTTCCCAGAGCCGGACGGCCCAACAAGGCCGACCATTTCGCCGGGATAAATATCAATATCCGCGCCAGCCATAACGGTGAGCGTCCCGCCGCCAGACGGATAGGAGCGGTGCAGATTACGAACAGACAGGACGGGGCGGGCCATCATTCATACCTCAGCGCATCTACCGGGTCGATTTTAGAGGCAGACAAGGCGGGTAGTAAGGTCGCCAGCGCCGAGATTAAGAAACCCCAAAATGCCACACCAAAGACTTCTGACCATACGATTTTCACAGGGATACCGCCCGCGAGTTGATAGACATCTTCCGGGAATAATTCGCACTGACAGACGATTTCGATCGCGGACTGAACACCGCGTATATTGACGCAAAACAGGATCCCGATA
>CALDTL010000199.1 GCA_937923965.1 uncultured Caulobacterales bacterium | reverse complement strand
CGGTCTTGTTATCGGGCTTTTGATTTATTTAGCGCAATTTGGTTAGGGAAAAACGATGAACTTTTTAAAACACATACCTGCCATACTGTTGTTTGTTTTCGGTGCGGTGTTCTTGAACTATTTTCTGCCGTCGAATGATGTTGTCCGTATCGTCGGTGTGGATATGAAACGGGTTGATATTGATGAAGACGACCCGTTTTGGGATCGAGAAGATATAGGCACGAATATTAGCGGTACGCGAGATGTTCGTTTTATCAACACTGAATTTCCAAATGGAAAAACCAAGGTTTATAGAAATGAAGATACCGGCTGGGGCTTCCCGCCATATTTCAAGTTCAACAGTAGTGATGTTACGGCTCAGGCGCAGGCCTTAGCGAAGGAGGACGAGCAATGGGTCGCTGTCCGCCACTATGGTTGGCGGATACGCATGTTTTCTATTTTTCCAAATGCAACATCTATGAAACGTGTCGATGGACCGGATGTCTATATTTTCCCATTTTTCAATGTTGTCTTTATCGGCTTGCTCCTACTGATTTGGTTTCTCGTTTGGAGGAAAATTCGTCGCTGGAAGGCAAAGCGGATTGATCCGACCCTGGATAAGGTGGGCGACTCTATCGGAGATGCGGCCCGCGAAGTCGGCGAAACTGTGGGCGAGGGCAGTGAAAAAGCGCGCGGCTTTTGGAAAAAACTCTTTGGGTCATCCAAACCGCCCCGTTGAAGGCGGCGCGTCTTTTCGGCGTGCCCATTTGTCGGACAGAACCACTCCGGCGACAAGAATGACAATAGAGAGCGCGGCAATGAGCGCGCCCCACATCCAATACGGCCCGCCGAGAATGTCTGACATCACGGCTGTATCTGATTGGTAAGGCGACCCTGCAATTTCGGCACTGCCAATGAAGAAATATCCAAAGCCTGTCAGCGCATTTAAGCAAAGGGCAATGGCGATAATATGCGAGACATAAAGCACAGCTTGGTTGGGTATTTTCCACGCGATCAGGCCTAAAATTATTGTGCCTCCCCCTAAAGCGGTCCGCGTGAAACTATCCGTCGCCCAGATTTGCGAGACGGCCAAGAGAACAGCTAATACAATGAGGGCGACGCGATACCAATTTAAAGCCCGCGTTAAGACAATCATTAAAACCCCCAAAAGACTTGGTCCTAATAAACCCAATAGAATAACCATGGCTCGCTGAAAATTATTTGACGTGGCGGTGAGCGCGAGCCCAGAAAAATTTGGGAAGACTGTCAGCTCAATAAATTTCCCGCCAGTAAAGACAGCGCCAAGGCCGTGACCTAATTCATGTGCCCATGTTGACAAAAACATGATCGGAATGCGCGCCATCGGGACTTGGAGAATCATCCAAACAATGAAGCATAACCCCCAAAATTGAGTTGCCGGCAGGCGGGGTGGCAATGCTCTGGCGTTTTGAAACTTGATCGATGACATGAAATCTATGTGACCGCGATGGGCGACTTTCGCAAGTGAGATATTCCGTAGTTTTTAGATATCGCGGCATTGCCAAAGCGCCCAGAGTCACGCGATAGGACACTTATGTCGACAACCCATATTGAACCTATCAGCTATCATCTTTGGTCAACGGACAAATTGGCTTTTTCGAGAGCTTTTGGCGATAGCTTTGTGGAAACGGGCTTTGCGATTATTTCAGAACATCGCATTTCGACTAATATTATTGATGAAGCTTTGGTGCAGGCTAAGGCGTTTTTTGCTTTGCCGTCCGATGTAAAGCGCCATTATGCTGATCCCGCAAACGGTTTTCAGCGAGGCTATTCTCCGATTGGGTCTGAAAATGCGAAAGGCCAAATTGTTTCAGATTTTAAAGAGTTTTGGCATACAGGCCGCGCGCTGTCTGAGGATAGCCCTTATCGCGAGACGATGAAAGATACGCCACAGGTGCTGGAGCTGCCAGAATTTAACGGCGCGATACGCGCGCTTTTTGAGGCGTTGGATGGCTTTGGCGTTGAGCTTTTAAAAGCCCTCGCTTTACATTTGGGGCTGAAAGAGAGTGATTTAGATAAGGCTGCGGATCATGGTAACTCGATCCTGCGTTTGTTACATTACCCGCCGCAAGATAGTCCGCCGCCGCAAGGCTCCGTTCGGGCGGCCGCGCATGAAGATATAAATTTAATTACACTCCTCCTAGGCGCGGAGGAGGCGGGGCTGCAAGCCAAACATCGCAATGGGAAATGGATTGACATCAATGCGCCAGAGGGCGCGTTGGTGGTGAATGCGGGCGACATGCTGCAACGCCTGACAGCTGGATATATCCCGTCTACAACGCACCGCGTTTTGAACCCATCCCCAGAGCGCGCCAAATTTCCGCGTTACTCAGCACCTTTCTTTTTGCATCCTAACCAAGATTTTCTGATTGATCCTCTACCGCAATACGCCGCGAAAATGGGCCAGGCCGAAGCACCAATTACTGCGGGCGATTACTTAGCCGAGCGCTTGAGGGAGATCGGATTATTAAAGCCCTAGCCGTTTACCATCGCCAAGATTGCTTCAACAGCGGCCGTTAGATTTGAGGTATATTGTGCTTGCTCAAGGATAAGGTCCGCATGTGTTTTACACGGACTGACAAATTTTTGGTGCGCGGGTTCAACTTGGTCATGGAACTGGCGCAGCACATCGTCAAGGGAGCGTCCACGCTCCGTGGTGTCGCGCTCTATTCGCCGTGACAGGCGCAGCGAGGTTTTGCACCGTAGGTAAAGACTATGATCAAAGACATCCCGAAGCTCCGGTTGGGTTAAGAGCAAAATGCCTTCAACGATAATCAACGGGCGGGGGCTGCGGAGCTCAGGCGGTGTGCGGCGATGATGCGTCGCAAAGTCATAGTGCGGGAGGGCAACGGCTTCATTCCGTTTGAACGCTAAAAGATTCTGGCGAAGGAGATTAAAATCTAAAGCTTCAGGAATGTCGAAATTTGCCATTGGCGATCCGCCGCGCTGCCTGATATCGTGGTAATAATCATCTTGGCGGATGACGCGGCACTTTTCAGGTCCAATGTAGTCCCTTAAATACGCCGATAGTGTTGATTTCCCAGAGCAGCTCCCACCTGCGATGGCGAGAAATTGGGGCGTATCATTTCGTTGAATGAAGGTCGACATGTCGCCGCTTTATCGCAAGGCTGAAAGAAACAACATGTGAAATGTTGAGCATTGCTAAGTTGGGCCGTTCGGGACTAATGGATTTTATGCTCTCCGTTCTCGACATTTTTCGAATTGGCATTGGACCGTCCTCTTCCCATACGGTCGGCCCGATGCGAATTTCTCAACGATTTTGGAAGCGCTTGGCTCTGCGAGGTCACATAGCCGCAACGGATCGCATTCGGATTATTTTCCGTGGGTCCTTAGCTTTCACAGGAATTGGGCATGGAACGCCGCGTGCAGGGCAATTAGACCTATTGGAGCCAATGCCGAGACTCGCGCTCCATGGTCATGGTCAGGGGAAGGTCAGCCTTCATCAAGTTATTGAAACTATGCGGCAGACGGGGCTGGATATGAGTTCAAAATATAAGGGAACCAGACAAGGCGGTTTGGCCGTGAATGTCGTTGAGTGCTAGCTCTCGATCAAAGGGCTTTGTGTTACCGCCGGTCAAATTTGTCTGCGCGGCGTACGCCCATTAGCATTTTGGATTCCAAACGACCGCGCAGCGCTGCATAATAAGCGCGAAGGAAAGCGCTGTCGCTTTCGCCTTCTTCCCAAACCCAGCCGATTTTGGTCCGAATACGCGACGCGACATCTGTTAAAACTTCTCGATCTTGCGCACGCAGGACATCTTCCAGGACGTGTAATTCCTTAATGCCATAGGCGTCTATTTGCGCGGGGGTGAAAGCGAATTTCGCAAAAACAGCCTCATTCTCCGGCTTGTCTGTGACGACAAGGTCGGCTGCCAGCATAGGACGAGGAGAGCGCACAACCCACGTGCCCGCGACCAGGTCCCCAACGCGCAATCTGTCTTTATTAAAAAGCGGGAAGAACAGGAATATTCCGGCCCAAATTGAGGCCAGGAGGCTCATCCAACCATCAACGCCGCCAATTCCAATGCCGAACAGAAATCCAATGGGCAGGAAAAACCCGATTTCGCGTAAGGCATTTCGGGCAAATACGCTGGCAGCAGACAGACGCGCTTTACCTCGGGCGGCGACACGAATTTTTAAGAGCATTTTCCCGGGCGTTGCCGCGCGGCGACCGAGCTCAAAGAGTGTGAAATAAAAACTACGGAGCACAAAGGCGATCAAGGTTATAATGATGGAAGCAACCTCATCATTATAAAGGCTCATCGAGCCCAAAATGAAGGCCGCTACAATCAATGTTACGGCTATAATCAGGAGGTCTATTGCAAAGGCACCAATACGCGACCCGACATCCGCCAATTCGATTTGCAAATCCACACCTTCAGGCGTCACCAAATGACGGCGCCCTTGTTTGATTTGCGTGGGCGATAATTGTCCTACGGCCGCGCTCAAGGCTGAAAAGCCTCTCGTGGTAGGAAGAAATAAAGCAGCCAAAATATCAGCATCGATCCGCCAATTCCGTAACGCACCCAATCATCCTGGATGAGTTGGCGTCCAAACCCCTCAAGGAGGCCTGCGATAAATAACATAACAACAACGCCGCCCAAAATAATTGCGGCTTGTTCGGCTTTGGACCGCATGGACTCCATACGGCTCAAATCCCCCGGAAAGGCCACGGCGCGGCCTATGAGTATGCCTCCGGCGCCGGCTAGGATAATGGCAAAAATTTCTGTTGTCCCGTGGATAGAGAGCCAGCCTCCAATTTCAAACCCTAGGTCTTTTTCAGTATGAATTGCCACGAATGCTCCAAGCATGAGACCATTCATTAGCATGAGAATAACCGTGGGTAGGGCGAATGCAAACCCCAGCGCAAAGGCAAGAATTGCAACGCCGCTATTATGAGAAAATAATGAGGCCGCGAATGCGCCCAATGCGCCGTCTCCGCTTTGATATCCGTAAATCGACTCGCGCAAGGTTTCCTCTGACGCCGATGGGTTTCGGTCACCGGCCAAACTTTCCGCGACAAAAGAATAATACCAATCGGCATTACTGGAAACGAGTACGAAACCAACCAACATGCCAAGCGCAAAGATCACGGTTGAGGCGGCGACATCTTTCCAGGCGCTTTGTATGGCCAGCGGCCAATCACGTGTAAAGAAGCCCGATATGCGGTCCCGCAAACGCTTTTGGCTCCCGTAAATAACGTAATAGGCCCGAGTGGACAGGGACTCCAAATAGCTGACGACACTCTGGTCGAGTGATGTCGCGCGCGCTACCGAGAGCGAAGAGAGCGTCGAACGATAAAGGCGGGGAAGTTTGATGATTTCTTCATCCGTCAAACCGCGCACCGAACGCGCCTCTATGCGCTGCAGCATAAATTCCATTTCCTTCCAAACCTCTTGGCGTTCCTCGCGAAAACGTTTGGATTTGAGGGTCAAGGTCCGACGGGTCATTTAAAATCCTTATATCGCATTGCGGGCCTTCAGGAGGAAGTAGGTATTCAGCACTTTCATATTTAACGTCTTTGCATCGGCATCAATGACATTAACGCCCATGCGCTCCAGGCGCTTCAAAACGACTTCGCGTTCGCGCATAAGCCCGTCCCCGATCAGGCTAGCCGCAGCGTCCTCTGGCGTGAGGGCATCTTGCGTAATGAGTTGGTCTAATGCTGTATTTCGGAAGGCGACGAAAATCACGATATGGCGTTTGAGGAGCCGCACCATATTTTCAACCATCAGTTCAGCCTGCGTGCTATCGACGAAATCTGTAAAGACCACAATCAAGGTCCGCCGCTGCAGGTTCTGGGCGAGCTGACTCAAGCCGAGTGTGAAATTTGTTTCAGCGGTCGAATAATCAACTTGCGCAGAAACACGGCGGATTTGCGCAAAGCTGCGCGTGTTTCCAATGGCGGGCGCGTAAAGATAGGGCTTTTGGTCAAAGGCATAAAGGCCGACTTTATCACCGATTTTAAGGCTAACGAAGGCCATCAGGAGCGCCGCATTTAAAGCGCGGTCAAGCTTAGTCATAGCCTCGCCGCTTTCCACATTTTCAACCTCTTCGGCCATGAGGTGTCCTGTATCAAAAGCGAAAATGATATTGTGATTGCGCTCTGCTCTGAACTCGCGAGATAGAAGGTTTCCGTGACGGGCGGAATGCTTCCAATCAATAGAGCGTTTATCCATCCCAGGGAGCCATTCTGTGAGCCCTTCAAACTCTGTACCGTCGCCGCGCAAACGCTGAAGTTTTTGTCCGATATTCGCGTCGTTTGTGAAAATCTCTGCCGCCGTGTCGCGCACCATTTGCGTATCAGAGGTAACGGGTATTTCGCGCTGAAGCGGGTCAATTCTTTGCCTCCAGATGAGACCAAGGGGGCCTTGCCAACGCGTCCAGAGGCGTGCCAAAATAGCTGTACCCCGCAGGTCCGTTCTCATCCCAAATAGAGATAACATGCCGCCATCGCCGACTCCCGCACGTGCCAGCGCAGGACTAACGGTGATCCGATCATTGACGCTTAACCTTTGCTCGGGCGCACGCGGGGGAATGCCCGGCCCAAATTCGGTGGTCACACGGATATCATAATCATGTCCAACATAACCGGAGCTCGGCGCCTCAAGGTGTGGTTCCATACGTTGAATAGAGGTCGACAGAAGAGCGTCCAGCAGTATCAGGCCCAAGACAGCTGCAATCCAACCCGCCCCAATTAACCAGAGGTCTGGTAGAAAAATCGCCAGTAAGAGCGTCGCGGGCAAGCCGAGGGCGGCGGCGAAAACAGCTGCGCGGGTTGGATATGTTTGTGTTCGAAATTTCACGATTAGAGTGGTCTGTCGTCCCAAATACGGCGTGTAAATTTGAAGCCCGGATTCATCGAGGGGCCTGCGTTTGTTCGATCACGGCGGTAATCACCTCATCGGCTGTGCGGCCTTCAATTTCCGCCGCAGGGGAAAGCACTGCGCGGTGACGTAGCGCAGGCAGAGCGATGGATTTGACGTCATCCGGGATAACATAATTCCGGCTTTGCAGCGCAGCATAGGCACGGGCCGAACTCGCAATCATGGCCGCTGCGCGCGGGCTGGCTCCTGTTTCAAATAAGGGGTTGTCGCGCGTTCCGCGAACAAGATCGACGACGTAATGGGTGACTTCATCGTTCAAATGTATGCCGGAAATCGCCTCACGCGCTTGTTTCAGAGCGGCTTTCGTCATGACCGATTTTAATCCTAATTTGTCTATAGAGGGCGTTCCGCTGCGTTGACCATGTTGCTTAACGATACGAATTTCTTCGTCCCTATTTGGATAGGATAGAATGTGCTTGAACAGGAAGCGGTCTAATTGGGCCTCGGGAAGAGGATAAGTGCCTTGCTGCTCAATCGGGTTTTGTGTGGCGACAACCATGAAATTATCACCCAAAGGAAAACGTTTACCATCAATGGTGACTTGGCGCTCTTGCATCGCCTCAAGTAAGGCGGATTGCGTCTTTGGTGGTGTCCGGTTTATTTCATCCGCAAGTAACATGTCACAAAAAATCGGACCCTTCACCAGCGTAAACTCATTGGTCTGAAACGAGAAGAGATTGGTTCCGAGCAGATCGCCCGGAAGGAGGTCCGGCGTAAATTGAATCCGCCCGAAATCCAGTTTCGTCACATGGGCGAAGACTTGCGCGAGAAAGGTCTTCGCTGTGCCGGGGACGCCTTCCAGGAGAATATGTCCGCGCGATAAGAGCGCGGTTAGCATCAAATCAACGGTATCGGTTTGGCCAATAATAACTTTGCCCACTTCGCCGCGAATTGCCTGCGCTAAAGCTTGAATATCCGCCAAAGCTCCGTCGGTCGGCCTAATGTCAGAAATAGGTGTGTCGGTCATAAAAAAGTGTCCTTCATGAATCGGCTTGGGCGTTGGGTTTAAATTGCGTGTCTACCATTGCGCGGCGCCAGGTCGTCAGGGCCTGCGCATATTGTCCAAAACTTATCGGTTCAGCGGCCGCAATATTATTTTTTAGATCTTCAAAGGGCGGTTGAATTTTCAGGCGTTTTTCTCTGGCATCTAGTAAGGTATCAATATCGTCTTTTGTCCGGTCTTTATATCCGAGCTGTGCTGCGACTTGTCGACGAATGAGCTCGGCATATGCGTCGCCGGTTCGGTGCGCGCGATTGGCGATACCCATAAATTCGGCAGCTGTTCTTGCAAGGCTAACAGGCCCTTGAGCATAATCAGGCCGCACCCGCGCGGGATCGCCAAAACGATTAAATCCTTGCCATGCCACAAGACCGCCAGCGGTCAAGAGACATAAAGTTGCGGCCAAAAATGGCGGGGTTACCATGAGTTTAACGATATTCCGATTGGCCTCTATCCCGTGCAGACTGAGGTCGAAATCGAGGGATAACAAATCTAGGTCTTCCTCACGAATAATTTCATCGAGGATCGTGGTCGCCAATTGCGCGCCGCCTTGGGTCTTGAATGCCATCGTATTTAAAAGGTCAGGTTCTGATAAGATATAAGTTTGCGTCTCTTCCAACTTGATGAGAACGGCGTTTCCGTTGATTTTCATAATCACATCGGGGGTTGGGACAGTTTCGATTTCTTTGACCTCCTTCTCTGTGGCCTGTGGCTCGGTGGTTTCTTCCTCGTCTTTTGGGTTGGTATTTTTTTTATCCTCTTGTGGCTCGTAAGTTTCGCCGCGTGCCTCCGCACGTTTGCGGCGATCCTCTTCCGTTTCAATCCTGCGCTGCTCACGCAAAAAGTCTACATAATCTAGCCATCTCGTCTTCAAATCAAAATATTGGAGGTTTTCAAAATCTGGTTGATATCGATCCTGCAAATTTCGCGTCAGGGGTGTTGAGAAAAACACTTGAGCATCTGCGGACGGCGTGTCCAGGCGGCGTAAGACCGGCATATCTTCAACCAGGTTCTGGTATTGGGATTCGTGATAGGTTCCTTTGCCTCTGTTTTTACGGGCCCAACCTGTTTGACTGTCTTCGCCGCGTTGGGGCTTCATTTGACTTACCGACCATTTCGGGAGAATGATGAGCCGAGCTTCTTCTCCTTCGGATTCCAGCGCCCGGTTCAAGCGCCGTGTTGGGCGGGATGGGCTGTAAATAACGAGCCTATTTTCGCGGTCGTAATAGTCGCGTTTTCCGCGGGTCTCCTGAACGTCATACTCTAGCCGTTCCAGATATTCGGTCAGAGCTTCATATCCAACGGCGGAGACGGATCGTGGGGTCGCTTGACCTGGAGGGGCTTTTCGCAAATCTTTCGCGAAGCCGCCCAAGACAATGAGGGCGCCAAAGGCAAAGAAACCAATCAATATGAGACTGATAAGGGTTACGGGTCGAAATAAAACACTCGTCAGCCCTAATGTGCTACGACCGCTCTGGCGGCCGGATAGGCTTTGCGCAAGATGGCGCTCTCTGGCTGTGCCCGATCTCGTCATCGCCGCGCCCTACGAGGCGGTGATGACGTTTGACCTGTCAAATCGGCATAGGCCTTTCGTGCTGTTTCAAAACCTGACTTGTTGACCGAGACGCCTCCGAAATGCGCCAGCTCAGATACGCCGGCAATTGTGGAGAAAGCTGTCCGGGCATTAGATGTTAGAACGGACAGACTTCCAATCTCCCGCGCTGTTAAGCTTCGACGAACGATATTCGGCCGGTTTCTGTCAATATCTTGAATTGAACGGAACAGCAGTGTGTGGACGGCCTCGCCGTATTTTCCGTCTGCCGCCAATTTATCGACTTCATCCAGCAGGATGCGGGCCTGTGCCTCTGCGGGTTGATAGAGCGGTATGTCCGGCTCTTCCGCTGTCTTGACAGTTGGCCTGGCGTAGCGGGTTTCATAGATTGCCCGGCCAATCAGATAGAGCGCCCCAACCGCCAGAACCCCAATGCCGATGTAAAACGCAATCTGAAGGATCGGCGTAAGAACTCTAGCAATGGCTGCTAAAAAACGACCTAGGGCTTGTGAAAAAGCTGATGGAGGAGGGCGCGGGATAGGCTCCGCTAAGTCATATTGGTATCTCTCGTCGCGTTTAATTGCTCGATAGGCGCTCTCAATTTCCGCTTCACTATGTAGAAATGAGTCCTTCGTTTCTGACTCAATGACCTGCTCAGAGATTTGCGCTGCTGCCTGCTGACTAGGCGCGAAGACCAAAATGCAAACCGCGGAGAATAGGACAATTAAATTACGGAACAACATAATGCTGGATTATATCGCGCGGCCAATTGAGCGGCGAAATTCCATGCGATGAGCCTGAAAATTGATCAGCACGTTTTGTATTCATCCCCATTTTCCAACAACCACTTTAGCGAGCAAAAAGAGGGCGTCAATCCCGCAGCTTCAATGGGGCAAATAATCTATGAATTTGGCAGGCATGAGCCCGCGTAGGCTGTTGCCAACATATATCGCATCTGCGGTTTTGATATCTTTCAACGTCAGTTTTACTTCGCGCGCTTGGCCAGAGTTGATGAGGTCTTGCCTCAAGACACCGGGCAGTAATCCGCAGGATAGGTCAGGGGTCAAAAGCGATTTTTTTGATTTGATGAAAAGCGAGGTGAAAGACCCTTCGCAAAGTTCACCGTTTTCATTCACAAAGATGACTTCATCACTTCCGATAAGGGCTTTCACGCGCGCCCGCTCGCCATCGTAAAAATCACGAGCTGTTGTCTTGTACTGCGTTTCTTGAACCTCTGGCGTGAGGGGATAGCGTGAGAGCCCAAGCCATAAGGGCGTTTGGAGATCCGCAAATGGGACAATGTGAGGATCTATCTCTTCGTCCCGCGCAACAATACGAATATGGGCATCCAAGTCAGATTTAATCCCTTTTACTCGCTTTATGGCGGAGGCGGCTTTGCTGCCAATTTGGGTTTTTAACCGGGCTTCATGAAGATCGCCCCTCGGAATTTTCCCGTTTGGTAATCGCCGAAATGTTTCTATCACGCCTTCAGTTTGGGGATTGAAAATCTGGGATTTCAATAAACACTCCCGATATTCATCAGGTCCATCGCTATCTAAAACAACGCCGGACCCCACATCATATCTTAGATGGCCATCTTGCATTTGAATGGTTCTTATGGCGACTGAAAAACTCGCATCACCATTTGGCGCTATATAGCCCACCGATCCGCAATAGGCGTCGCGGGAACTGGCCTCTAACTCTCGAATGATTTCCATCGCGCGGATTTTGGGCGCGCCCGTTACAGACCCACAGGGAAAAAGGCTTTGCAGAATATCTGGCCACGTTACATCATCTCGCAATGTGCCGGTAACCTGAGACGTCATTTGATGAAGGGTTGGATAGGTCTCTAGGGCGAAAAGTTCCGGAACCTCTACGCTGCCTGGCACACAGAGCCGAGACAAGTCATTGCGGAGCAAATCCACGATCATTAAATTTTCAGCTCGGCTTTTAGGCTCAGCCTGCATGTCTGACAGGAGCCGTTTGTCCTCTTCAGGATCGACTGCGCGGGGCCGCGTCCCTTTCATCGGGCGCATGCGCATTTTTTGCCCCTCGCGCTGAAAAAAAAGTTCAGGTGAAAAACTCACGACATCTGGTCCGCCGAGACTCACGACGCTGCCATAGCGGCCAGGCTGTCGTTGCCGGAACGCGGCGTAGATTTGCGCCGCGCTGGCCGAGCTTTCTGCGCGCATAGGAAAGGTCAAATTGACTTGATAGCAATCACCTGCACGCAGATATTTTTGAACTTTATCGAAGCGCGTTAAATAGTCTGCTTCGCCCCAATCGGGTTGAAAATCTAACGTCTGAACATCGCGAGTATATAGCCAGTCTGCTGGAGGGTGATGTGAGGGTGAACTGAAGACCCCGAGATTTATCAAGGAGCCTGTTGGGGGCTCGAAATGTGGTTCGAGGGCATATCCCAACTCATAGGATAGAAAACCAGCCAACCATTTTCCCTCGCTTTGTGCGGTCTCTATTTTTGCGAAAGCGGCAGGAAGATCTTCACGCCGCGCCGCTGTGATAAGGCTTTCTGGCTCGCGGAAAACAAATTGCTTTCCGGTGCCCTGATCGTCCAGCAGGACGTAATGCACTAGAACGAAAACCCGGGAATAAGATCCGCGTAAAAACTATTCTTTCGTTTTAAAACAGCCGCCGCGTCTTCAGCGAGGCTTCGGCGAAAACTGATAGCAGCTCCTGGCGCAATCTGCCCCAATAGCCAGAGATCTGCCTGAATAACCTGCAAAGCGCGCGCGTAGCCGCCCGTGCAATGACCGTCGACAAGGGCGAGAATAGGCTGGCCATCTGGCGGCACTTGTAAGCTCCCAGGCAATAGCGGACTGCTTGTCATATTGACGGGGTTTTCTAGTGTCAATTGATCCCCTTTGAGCCTTGTGCCCATGCGGTCCGTAGCCGCTGTTGCATAAAAGGGCGTCGTGAAAAGATAGCGTTTCGCGGAGTCCGATAAAGCCTCCCATTCGGGCCCTTGTTGCGCGCGGAGAACGACGTGATTTGACAAAATGGGCGTATGGCCTTTTGGCAGGCTTTGCGGCTCATCTTGCTTTGGGCCGATACGCAAAACCGCTCCAGTTTTCAGCGCCTCGCCGTCCAAACCACCAAGTTTGGCAGGCATATAAGTTGACACCGATCCCATAAAAGGTTCAGCTTCAATACCGCCCGCAATTGCAAGGTAGGCACGGCAGCCCGCACGCGTAAAACTCATTGTTAAAATATCGCCCGCCTCAACGGGCACGGCTTTATTCAGAGGTAGGTTTAAGCCTTGATTTTGTGACCACATCTGCGCGCCGGACAGGGCGATGATATGGTTTTTTTCAAAGCGAATATGCAGCCCGCCCAATGCGCATTCTAGGGCAGGTGTATCCCACCGATTTCCAACGAGGTGATTTGCGATCGCGAAAGAGAGTTTATCTGCTGCGCCGCCGCCGGGTATCCCTTGATGACGATGACCCGGACGGCCCGCATCCATAATTAGTGTTTGAGTGCCTGAGTGTAAAACTGTCAATGTCATTGCGGAACAAACCTTACGCGGTCCCCGGCATTGAGCAAGAAAGGTGTGTCGCGTTTTGAGTCAAATATAGACAGAGGTGTTCGGCCAATAATCTGCCAACCGCCCGGGCTCTCGAGGCCGTAAATTCCCGTTTGCCAATTTGCGATCCCAATGCTGCCCGCAGGGACCTTCGCGCGAGGTGTTTCAAGTCTTGGATGATGCAGGGCCTGTGGGGCGGGCGATAAAAAGGTGAATCCGGGAATGAACCCCATCATACAAACGCGGTAGGTTTCCCTGCTATGCAAGGCGATAACCTCACCCACTGAAAGCTTGGCCGCCCTGCAAATTCTCTCCATGTCCGGACCATTTTCCCCTCCGTAATGAACGGGAATTTCAGCGATCTGGTCGACCTCAGTTTTTCTAGATAGGTTTTGTTTGAGAATATCCTCAATGTGGCGTTTGGTGGTCTCACCTGTGCGGACCGCGAGGTCAAAGACGCAGACGAGGGAGTCATAGCCCGGAACGATCTCGCTATATTTCCCGCTTTGCCGCAGTTTTGCCGCGAGTGCATGGACGGCATCATTAATGGTCTCTGAAAACTCACCAATTGACCAATCCACAAGCATGGCATGATCGCCATAGGGCATTATCTTCGGGAGATGTGTTTGGGCGGTCATTTAAGCAAAGGCCTTTATCGTGAGGCCCTTCGCCTCAATCGCGGCGCGGGCTTGACGGGCGGTTTCGACAGCACCAGGACTGTCCCCGTGTACACAGAGCGAGCCCGTTTCTAACATAAGGGTTTTGCCGGAATGGGTTGCGACAGGGGCGTGGGTAGCGAGAGCAATGGCTTGGCTGAGGCGCTCTGTTTGATCTTTGATAATCGCGCCATCGATTTTACGAGATAGGAGATGGCCGTCATCCGTGTAACGCCGATCAATGAACCCTTCGGCGACGAATTTGAGGTCATGATCTTCTGCCGCGCGGCCCATTTCTGAATTGGGGCCGCCCAGGAATAATAGATTTAATTCTAGGCCCGAAATGACGCCGGCGATGAGATCGGCTTTTTGAGGGTCGAAAACAGAATCATTGTAAAACGCGCCGTGAGGTTTGACATAGGCGAGCCTGACGTCTTCATCGGCACAGATTTCGGCAAGGGCAAGGATCTGCGCGCGAAGAGAGTCTTTCAACGCGTTTTTTTCAATATCGCGACCCAGCACAAGGGATGTCCGACCAAAATTTTCGCGATCAGGATAAGCGGGATGCGCGCCGATCGTAACACCTGCCGCTTTTGCGTTGCGAACGGTTAGTCGCATGGACGCGGCATCACCTGCATGGCCGCCGCAGGCAATATTGGCGCTGGAGATCACGCTTACGATTGCCGCTTCCGACGCAGCCCATTCTGGGGTGTTGGCCTCGCCAATATCTGCATTAAGATCTATCGTCTTCATTTGGTCTACCTATCGGGATTCATTGTCTGTATGAAGCCCGAAATGTTGTCCGATACCATATTCATACTCACGGCTGTTTTTGCTGTTTTTATCACGGGGATTTCCAAAGGGGGATTTGGCGGCCTCGGGTTATTTGCTGTTCCAATTCTCTCGCTCTCAATTTCGCCTGTTCAAGCTGCGGCCGTTATGCTGCCCGTTTTAATCGTCATGGATTGGATTAGCGCTTGGGCCTACCGCAAACACTGGGACAAGCGTTTGCTTTTGTTGCTCTTGCCGGGCGCTTTATTGGGGATCGCGATTGGCGGGCTTCTGGCGGACAGAGTCAGCGAAAATTTTGTGCGCGCCTGCGTTGGTTTAATCGCCGTGATTTTCCCAGTTTATGCTATTCTCGGTCCCAAACTCCAGTCGGGCGGCGGAGATTGGTTGAAGGGTAATCGCCCTATGGCGGGACTTGCGGGCCTCGCAGCGGGATTTACAAGTTTTGTCGCCCATGCGGGCGGCCCGCCTTTTCAGGCTTATGCGCTGCAGCAAGGCCTCGAGAAACGTATTTATGCGGGAACGGCGGTGATGTTCTTCTTTGTCGTCAATGCGGTGAAACTCATCCCATATGCGTTGCTGGGTCAGTTTGATAAAACTAATTTAACCATTTCGGCAGCGTTAATTCCGATCGCGCCAATAGGCGTTTTGATTGGCGTTTGGCTCGTGAAGCGTATCGACCAACAGGCCTTTTACAAGATTATGTATGGCCTGATTTTTATAACGGGCCTCAAGCTTTTATGGGATGTGCTGGCCTAGTTTTTCTTTGCCAAAGCCTCGCCGCAGGCGGCGCCGCTGGCCCAAGCCCATTGGAAATTATGCCCGCCCAGATGTCCCGTGACGTCGACGACTTCGCCAATAAAATAAAGCCCAGGAACTTTTCGCGCTTCGAGCGTTTTGGACGACAACTCATCCGTATTGACTCCGCCGCGCGTGACTTCAGCCTTGCGGTATCCTTCCGTTCCGGCAGGGCGAATATGCCAAGCGCTCACTTGTAGAGACAGATTAATGAGCTCTCGGTCCGGCATATCGGCGAGGCGTTGATAGGGAAATTGCGCCGCGAGATGACCTGCAAGGCGCGCGGGTAGATGCTTAGCTAGCCATTTATCTGGCGAAAGTTTCGGGGTGGTTTCTTTCGCAGTTTTTAATTCCGCCCGCGTGTCCCGGCCCGGCGCCATGTCAACGGTGATGGCTTCGCCTGGATTCCAATAGGAGCTAATTTGCAGAATAGCAGGTCCCGATAACCCTCGGTGGGTGAAGAGTAGCGCTTCGTCAAAGGCGGCAATTTCATTGCTGACAATCGTATCAACGCTTACGCCGGAGAGATCGGCTATTGGCTTTTTCAGCTGATCTGTAAAAGTCAGCGGCACCAGCGCAGGCTCAGGTGTAACTATATTGAGCCCGAATTGCTCGCCTATTTTATAGCCATATCCGGTCGCCCCCATTTTTGGAATGGACGGCCCGCCGCAGGCAATCACAACATTTGCTGAGGCTAAGGTCTGGGTCGGCGTAGTAACAACAAACCCGCCGCCGAGTTTTTCAATGCCTAAAACCTCAGCCCCGAGACGAAGTTCATTTCCGGCAGCTTGGCATTCCGCAAGTAGCATGTCGATAATCTCTTGAGAGCGCCCGTCGCAAAATAATTGTCCCTTGGTTTTTTCGTGCCACGCTATGCCGTAGCGCTCAACGAGGTCTATGAAATCATATTGCGTATATCTCGACAGGGATGACTTTGCGAAATGCGGATTTTGCGAGAT
>CALDTL010000198.1 GCA_937923965.1 uncultured Caulobacterales bacterium | reverse complement strand
CGGAACTGCCATTTCGGTCATATCGACCGTGGCGCACCCCGTGGCGAGCATCGCTGCCGCTGTGATACATAGAATGCGAAACCGCATATTTATCCACCTTAAACGCATTCAGCCTAATGGCTGGACCAAGAAACAGACACTGCCTTAGCCCGAGCTATTGAATAAAAGCTGAATTTTTCCTCCGGAAGCGTTACTAATTGGTCACATCGCAGTTTCAAGTGAAGAAGATGTAATCTCGACTAACCTGCAAGTAGCGGCGCGATCCATTTACTCCACGTGCCCAAAACAAGCACGAGTCCCATGAAGATTGGCGCGACGTAGCGGACAAAAATCATAATGAAGCGACCGAGCGCCTCGCCCGGACCGTCGAGCTCTTCGGATAGGATCGCTTTATTCAAACGCCAGCCGGTAAAGAGCACAATCAGAAGGGCAGAGAGCGGCGCAAGGATTGGACCTGCAAGTCCGCCGTCTATGAAGTCAAAGAAGTCTTGGCTGTAGACTGAGCCAAGTCCAACCGTCATTATTGCGGCCCCGGTAATCCAGGCCGCCTTCTTTTTGGTCCAACCAGTTTTCTCCGCGAGGTAAGCCACGGAAGGTTCCAGAAGAGAGACTGAAGATGTAATCGCTGCAAAGAACGCTAAGAAGAAGAAAGCCGCCCCGACGACCATGCCGCCTGGGGCATTGGACATAGCTGTTGGAATTGTAGAGAAAAAGATTCCCGGCCCCGCCTCGAAGTCGAGCCCATTAGCGAAGACGACTGGGAAAATCGCAAGACCTGCAATGATCGCGACACATGTATCAACTAAGGAAACCGTGACAGCGGACTTTGGAATAGACACATCTTTTGGCAGGTAGGACCCATAGGTAATCATAATCGCATTACCAATACCGATAGAGAAACAGGCTTGTCCCAAGGCAGATTGCGCAACATCTGCATTAATCTTGCTGAAATCAGGTGTGAACATAAAGGCAAATGCGTCGGCGGTGCCGCCGTTGCCCATTGACGAGATAATAGAATATGCCGCCAGCCCTATGAGTAGGATAAAAAAGAGAGGCATGAGGAGCTTCGCCGCTAGCTCGATACCTCTGTTGACGCCGCGAGCTACCAGCCAAGATGTCAAAATCCCGAAAAACAGAAAGTAAGGGAGCACATTAGATGTTCGGGCTGCTGCACTATTCTGCATTTCGCCGAATTGGTTTGCGATGTTCGCGGCCGGCATCCCTGCAAATTCGCCGAACAAAAATTTCGGAATATAGGCCAAAACCCATGCCGCGACGACGCAGTAAAAACTCACGATGAGGAATGAGGCAATCATGCCGAACCAGGCGCCGCTGCTCCAGAGTTTGGACACGCCAGATCGGTCGGCCAAATCATTATTAGACCCGACAGCCGAGGCCGCATTACCCGCGCGGCCAATGATATATTCACTCATGAGAACCGGAATACCGACAAAAACGATACAGGCGATATAGATCATCAAGAAGGCTGCGCCGCCATTCGTGCCAAGCTCAGCCGAGAAACGCCAAAGATTACCGAGGCCAACAGAGCTACCGACAGCGGCCATGATAAATGCGAAACGCGATGACCATTGGGCGGTGCCGCGCTGAACCGGAATGCTTGCCATGTGAAATCCCCTACAGGCTATTGGAGCTTAATAGCCCTCTCGTCATTTGACATAACGCCTGTGCGTCTAGGGTCAAGCTTAGCGGGGCCGGATAAGCATCAAACCGCGCCCCGACGCCGCCGCCGCCGCCGGCTTTATCCAGAGCGCGGGAGCTCGACCCCGCGGTGCAGATGCGCAGATAGGATAAGGCCAAAGCCGCCCATAACGGCCAAAATCACGGTTCCGCCATATGAAATGAGCGGCAAAGGCACACCCACGACGGGCGCCATGCCCATCACCATCCCGAGATTAATAAAGATGTAGAGCGCAAATGTTGTGGTAAGTCCAAGGATGAGGAGCTTAGAGAACATTGCTTTGCACGTCATAGAGAGCCAAAGACAAACCCCAATCACGGCCATATATAATCCCATTGTCAATAAGCCGCCGATCAATCCAAATTCTTCGCCGATAACGGTAAAAATAAAGTCGGTTCTATTTTCCGGCACATATTCGCCCTGACGCTGCGTGCCGCGCATGAAGCCTTTGCCATGCACGCCGCCGCTTCCCAGCGCGATTTTCGATTGGATAATGTGATAGCTCGCCCCGGTTGGGTCTCTAGAGGGGTCCATGAATGTCAGGATGCGTTCTTGCTGATAGGCTTTGAGGCCAAACTTAAAAAACAAAGGAATCGCTACGGCGGCAAACAGACTGGCAAGTCCAATCACGCGCCACGATACGCCTGCCAAAAATACAAGCGCAACACCAGTTGTCCCAAGGAGCAATGTTGTCCCCAAATCAGGCTGGCGCAATATCAACGCCATAGGCATCGCCAGCAAAATTAACGCCCCTAATAGCCCCAAAACATGACTCACCCGGTGGCTGGGCAAGTCGTGATAATATCTCGCAAGCGCCAGAACGATCGCTGGTTTCATGACTTCCGAGGGCTGCAATCGCGCGACCCCAAAATCCAACCAACGCGACGATCCGTTCACTTCAACCCCGAAAAATTCCACACCTATCAAAAGCGCCAAACCTATGAGGTAAATTGGATAGGCCAAGCGATACCAGAGCCGCACATCAATCAAAGCAATCGCCAACATAAAGACGGCGCCAAAGGCGATCCGCGTTAAATGTTGAAAGGCCCCATAGCGCCAAACGCCATCGGTCGCGGCAAAAATCATGATAACGCCAACCAGCCCAACAACGCCGACCAGGGTCGGCAAGAGCCAATTAATTTCAAATAATTTGCCCTTTAATGAACGACCGGCAATGGCCGAAGAGCCTTGGAATGACGAGCGGCCAGACAGCATTAGTTCAAAGACCCTGTGTCCGCCGCATCAGATGGGCCTAGCCGATCACGCCGCAGGGCCTCGCCCAGAACAGCGCGCGTGATATTGGCCGCGCGCTTCGCACCAGATCCGCCATGCTCGACAATTGTTCCAACCGCGAAACGTGGCCTATCATAAGGGGCATATCCAACGAAGATTGAGTGGTCCCGGAGCTTCCAAGGGACTTTGGAATTATGGCGAACCCCTGTCGCGCGTTCTGCCGCGCTAATACCCCTCACCTGTCCCGTGCCGGTTTTTCCGGCCATCTCTATGCCGCTCAATTCCGGGGCACTGCCGAATGGAAACTGCCGAAACGCCGTGCCGCCAGGCTCAGAGGTCACGGACCACATCGCATCGCGAACATAAGCTAAATGGGCTGGATCAAAATCAAGAGGCCTAAAACCCGAAAGCGTCTTGCCGATAACGAGATGCGGCTCCACCGCTTCAAGGGTGTTTGCGATGCGAGCTGTCATCACCGCCAATTGGAGCGGCGTGGCCAGAACAAAGCCCTGACCGATGGAGGCATTCAAAGTATCCCCCGTGCGCCATCCTGTGCCCAAACGATTCCGTTTCCATTCACCATCGGGCACAATGCCCGCTATGCCGCCGCCAATGGAGATATCATAGGATTGCCCCAGACCTAGGCGCCGCGCGACATTTGCAATTGGCTCAATGCCAATAAGCTGAGAAATGTCATAAAAATACGTGTCGCAACTTTGCTTCAAGGCATCACGCATATCCATTCGTCCGTGACCCCGGCGTTTCCAACAATGGAACGTCCGATTTCCGACTTTGGTTTTGCCCGAGCAAAAGACCTTTTTTTGAGGATTTATGAGCCCTGACTCCAGCGCCGCCAGCATGACGGCCATTTTGAACGTCGAGGCAGGCGGATAACCGCCCGCAATCACCTTATTATATTGCGGACGTTTTGGGTCATTATTCATGCGGTCCATGTCAGATTGCGTCAGGCCCGATACGAAAAGATTCGCGTCAAAGGCGGGCATGGACAGCAACGTCCGTAGCTCACCCGTGATGACATCAATAACGCAAATGCCGCCGCTATCATCACCCTCATCTTCGGTCGCAAATTGCGCGGCGGCAAATTCTTGCAACTCAGAATCCAAGGTCAGCCAAACATCTTTTCCGGGCGTCGCACGGCTGTCTGGGTCCGGCCATTCCCTCACAATGCGGCCGCGAGCATTCACTTCGACCTTTAACTGCCCAGACGCCCCGCGCAGGGTTTCCTCTTGAGAGGCCTCGACACCAGTTTTACCGATCCTGAAGGTCGGCTGGCGCAATAGCGGGTCGTCATCATCGGCGATATCACGCGATCCCGCCCGGCCAATATAACCCAAAACATGGGAGAACACACCATTCTCAGGGTAAGATCTGCCTTGCCCGACTTCGGCCACTATCCCCGGCAGCGCATGAAGCTTCATATTCAGCGCGCTAAAGGTCTCCCAATCGACATTGTCCTTGACCAGGATAGGCACAAATTTTGGATTTTGTTTGACGTCTTTGCGGATCCGCTCACGCTGGCTAGGCGACAACTCACTGACTTGAGAGACATGGTCCAAGGTCTTTTCGAGATCGGATGCCCGTTCCGGAATGACAATCACGCGGTAATCTTGACTATTTTTAGCGAGGGTAATGCCAAACCTATCCCGAATTTCTCCGCGCACAGGCAAAAGCATATTAAAGTTAAAGCGGTTGTTATCGGATAGCGCGCGGTAGTCTTCGGCTTGCAGGACCTGCAATTGATATAGCCGCGCTGTCAATGCCCCGAAAATCCCTAGCCCGCCGAAACCCAATATCGCAGTGCGGCGGGAAATCGTATTCTTATCGTTTTGGTTCGAGGCCGTTGATTTAGGCATACCCTAGGTCCCCCACGCTTCGTTTTCACCAATGCGGGTTGAAACAATGTGACGTAGGAATATTACGACCGGGAGAATAAGCGTCGCAACTATTATTTGCCGTCCTAACGCAGCGAAGTCGGGAAGAATACCAAAGACAAACCAACCGGACAGGCTGAGCAAAAGAACGGATATCCCGCAGATCAAGAGCCAAGCGAAAAAGAGCCCTATGGTCGAGAACGGCGATCCGCGCAGCTCGGGTCGCAGCAAACCCCAAATAACGGTGAAAACCAAAGCCCATTGCCCCAGAATGCCGCCTGTCCCCCAATCGGTAAACAGACCGGCTGCAAAAACCAAAACAAGAGAGAGCAACGTATTCGCGTGTCTCGGCCAGATCAAAAGGGCCAGCAAAGGAACACATCCAAATCCGAAATAAGCGCCGAACATGTTCACGCCGCCAATTGACAACGCGCCCGTCACGGCCAGAGCGATCCCTGCCACAAGAGCGGGTAGCACCTTTCGCGTCGGACCTCTCATGTCATAGTAAGTCATGGAGTCGCCTCCTGCCCGCTTTCTGGCGGCGGCGCGAGACGTTGATAGGGCGAAACCCAAACCCAATCGAGCGGTGCGTCGCCGCTAGATAAGTCGACCCGCAGACCTCCAGATGCGTCAAGAACGACGACGCCGACATCAAGCCCTCTCGGAAGTGCGCCGTCATCGCCCGAGGAGATCACCCGATCACCTGGACGCCAATTTTCCGGCTGGTTGACAAAGGCGAGCCGAGGTTGATCCTTATTATCCCCGGCCAAAATGGCCGTCGCATCAGATCGCGCGGACGCGACGGCGATCCGGCTATTAAGATCTGATAGCCGCAGGACCCGCGCCGAATTTGGCCCGACATTAATGACATGCCCCACAAGCCCCTGTGTAGAAAGAACCGGATTGCCAATCGTCACGCCGTCACGCTCTCCAACATTTAACAAGATAGAGCGCACAAAAGGGCCATCCGTTTCGCCAATAGCTCGCGCGGCGATTTTCTGGAGCGGCACATCGGTTTCCGTATCCACCCCAATTATCGCCTCATAACGTGCGACCTTATACGCAAGGTTATCATATCTCGCTTGACGCTCTCGCAAAACTGCCAGCTCCTCTCGTAGCGCTTTGTTATCCTCTATGGCAGTGGCTCTCTCGCTTAAGGACGCCGAGACTCCCTCAACGCGGCGAAGAGGGATTGCCATAAGCTGAGCGAGAGGCGCGACGGTTTCCTGAACCGCGATCTCTGCGCCCGTGGAATCGCGCATGGCGCCGCGTTGGAAGACGATAAGAAAAACCGATATGAGGATTGCGATTGAGAGCGCAATGAGGGTCAGGCCACTATTAGAGCGCTCCGGTCCGCGCATCTCACACTCCGTTTAGCGTTTTGACCTCAAGCGAACACATGCCGGTCAGGATTAAACGCCCGCTTCGAGGACGACTTTCCATTTTTTCAAATTCTCAACAACGGTTCCGGACCCGCGCACAACACAGGACAAAGGATCATCCGCGATCGAAACAGGCAGGCCCGTCCGGTTACGCAGTTCAACATCAAGGTTTCGCAAAAGAGCCCCGCCGCCTGTGAGCATAATGCCTTTGTCCACAATATCAGCCGCGAGCTCTGGCGGCGTGGCTTCCAGCGCCAATTTTACGGCGTCTACGATTTGTTCGACGGGCTCTTCAAGGCTCTCTGCTATCATAGCCTCGTTAATGGCGATTTCGCGCGGGACGCCGTTCATCAGATCGCGGCCCTTGATCATCACGGTCATGCCCTCACCGTCCTCTGGCTTGGTGGCGGACCCAATTTCTTTCTTCACCCGCTCCGCGCTCATCTCGCCGAGCAGGAGATTTGTCGTGCGGCGCACATATTGGATGATGGAGTCGTCCATCTTGTCGCCGCCAACGCGGACCGAGCGAGAATAGACCATCCCGTCAAGCGACAGCACGGCGATCTCGGTGGTCCCGCCGCCAATATCGACGACCATAGAGCCAGATGGCTCGTGGATGGGCAATCCCGCGCCTAATGCGGCGGCTGTGGGTTCAGGGATGAGAAAGACTTTTGATGCGCCCGCTTGTTGCGCGGATTGATAGATCGCCCGCTTCTCAACAGCCGTCGCGCCGGCCGGCACACAGATCACAACCTTGGTCCAGCGTTTGAAAAAGTTCTTCTTGTTCACCTTTTCAATGAAGTGTTTGATCATCGCCTCGGCGACCTCGAAATCGGCGATCACGCCGTCTTTCATCGGGCGGATCGCTTCTATGTTGCCAGGTGTCCGTCCGAGCATCATGCGCGCGTCTTCGCCAACGGCATGGACAACCTTTCGGCCATTGCGAACGGAATAGGCCACCACGGAAGGTTCGTTCAAAACGATGTCTCGGCCTTTCGCGTAAATCAGCGTGTTGGCCGTGCCGAGGTCAATTGCGAGGTCCGTCGAAAATACGTCGAAGATAGACATGGTCAATCCGGTTTGTGAGTCGGTAGGTGTTGCAGGGGAAACACTGAGCCCGATTATGAAATGCTGAATCAGTTCCCACTGAAACTTCGTTGTGAGAGTTCATGATTAATCTTTAACTAATTTGCAAGCGAACGAGTCTCTAAATCCTCAAAAACACTGCGGTTTTTCGCATTAAAGCGGCGAATTAGCCTCAAGCCGCTTTCTCGCCATCCAAGAGAGTAAAATTGCCACCCCCGCCAAGCCAGCAAAACCCACCGCCATTAAACTACCGGACAGGCCCGAAATCAGTCCCTGACTGATCAAGGCAACGACGACAATTTTTGGAATAATGCCAATCGACGTGCCCGCAACGAAATGGCGGAATTTCATGCGCGATACCCCCGCCGCAAGATTGACAAGAATAGCGGGCCCTGTTGGCACAAGCCTAACCACGAGACTTGTCATAAATCCATTTTTCCGAACTGCGGCAGAGAGTTTTTGGATCAGTTTTGCATCCAGCTTTTGAAGCCGTTCGGCTCCAATGAAATGCCCAATCCAAAACCCCAATACAGCGGCGGCGAGGCTCCCGCACCACGCCAGAATGCTCCCTTCCCACGGACCAAAGGCGAGCACGGTTCCGGTAATGAGCATCCATTGCGGCGCGCCGATAAAGGCCATGCCGCAGAAAACCCCGAGGGTAATGGGGATGGCCCAAGGCGAATCCGAAAGCCTTTGCATCATGGCAAAAAATTCCGCCTGATCGATGTCGAAGAGACTCTGCGCGGCCAGTATGATTGCAACCGGAATGAGCAAGCCCACAAGCAGCCAAAGGACGGCGCGCGTTTTCATAGCCTGAGACCTTTTACGCTCTCAAGGAAGACATCGCGGTCCACCTTTGAGAGGAGCCTTTCAGCCTGGGGCGGTTGATTGCGAAACCACGTTGTCTGGCGCTTCGCAAAGCGCCGGCTCTCGCGTTTAGCCGTCTCAATCGCTTCATCAAGCGACGTTAAACCGCTGAAATAACTACGAAGTTGCCGCAGTCCAATCGCCTTCATAACCGGCAAAGTCTCATCGAGCCCTTTGGCGAATATCGCTTTTGCCTCTTCAAAACCGCCGCCTCTCAACATCGCGTCATAGCGTGTATTTATCCGCGCATACAACGCCTCGCGCGGCGGCGTCAGGGCGCAATATCGGGCAAAGCGCAGGGGCACGACGGGATGGGTCTCCGCCTGCCAGGCGGACAGAGGTTGGTCTGTGCCTGTGGCAACATCCACAATTCGGAGCAGACGCTGCGGGTCGTTGCCGAGAACGCGCTCTGCTGCGATGGGATCGAGGCGCTCGGCCTCATGTCTCAAGGCTTGAATGCCGTCCGTGTCCAACATTGCCTGAGACGCGCGGGATATGGCCGGAGGAACGGCCGGAATATCTGCCATCCCTTGCAACAAGGCGCGAAAGTAAAGCCCCGTTCCGCCAACCAAAACCGGCGTTTTACCGCGCGCCAAAACGTCCAGGATAAGAGGCTCAACATCCCGAAGCCATTGCCCCGTTGAATATCTGACCGTGCCCGGCACATGCCCAAAGAGATGATGCGGAATGTCGCCCATCTCCCCTTGGGTTGGCCTCGCTGACAAAATTTGCAAATCTGAATAAACTTGGAGTGCATCCGCATTGATGATTTCGCCGCCTAAAGTGCGGGCGATATCCAGCGCATATGCGCTTTTGCCGCTGGCGGTCGGACCGGCGATGCAGATGACAGGTCTCATGAAATCAGGTTTAACACGCGCAGAGCCGCCGCCAAGGGGTCAACCGAGACTCAGCTGGTCGGATTTAACGCGAAAAAGATGTAATTCCCGCCGCGATTAATAACCAACGCCACAGGGTCATCCAATTCCGCCGCTTTGTTAAACGCCTCCTCAAACTCGGCAGGCGTTGTTATGCGCTCAAACCCAACTTCTTCAATGATATCGCCTTTGAGAATTTTACCGCTCGCTGTGGCGCGCTTCGCGACCTTTACAACGCGCACACCCTTGACGTCCTCATCAATCCGGTTGCGTTCACGCACATCTTGGCTCAGGGCTTCAACGGAGATTCCAGCTACCGAGCGCTCGGCATTGCCCGTCTCGACTTCGCGGCGGATTTTTTCTTCATCTGTGACCTGCTCTTTGAGGCGCTCAATCGTGACGTCGAGTGTCTTGCGCTTTTTCCTGCGAATAACTTCGATCTCAATCGTTTTACCGATCTCTGCTTCCGCAATACGGCGCGACAGCAGGCGCGACGCCTCCAAAGGCTTTCCATCAATCGATAAAATGAGATCTCCGCGCTGAAGGCCGCCCTTATCGGCGGGGCTGTCGGCGACAACAGATTGAACGATCGCGCCTTGCGCT
Organism: uncultured Caulobacterales bacterium; assembly: GCA_937923965.1. Classification (GTDB taxonomy): domain Bacteria; phylum Pseudomonadota; class Alphaproteobacteria; order Caulobacterales; family Maricaulaceae; genus Litorimonas. The sequence continues at coordinate 1,077 of CALDTL010000198.1, read as the reverse complement.
GTCTTCAGGCCATAGCTCCGGGCATTATCATTGCTCACGACTTGTGTGCGGACGCCCAAATACCCTCGGCGCGTTTCGCCATATTCTATCAATTGCGCAGCAATGGATTTTGCGAGTTCAGCAGGCACAGAAAAGCTGATACCGACGCTGCCGCCGGTTGGAGAGATAATAGCTGTGTTTACGCCAATGACCTCGCCGTCCATGTTGAAGAGCGGTCCGCCAGAATTACCCCTGTTAATGGCAACATCCGTCTGAATAAAATCATCATAATTCCCGGAGGAAATATCCCGGTTCCGCGCGGAAATAATACCCGCCGCCACAGAGCCGGAATATCCAAACGGATTACCGATGGCGATGACCCATTCACCGACTTCCGCCGTATCACTATCTCCCCACGGCACGGCCGGAATCTCTGCACCCGTTTCAATCTTTAGCACGGCAATATCTGTCGCAGGATCTCTGCCAACGAGATCGGCTTCGTAAGTGTCTCCATTTGGAAAGGACACTTCTATGAGGTCAGCATCTTCAATAACATGATTATTGGTGACGATATGCCCTTGATCGTCAATCAAGAAGCCTGACCCCAGTGATTTACTCACCCGGCCATCGCGATCATTTCGCCTGCCGAAGAAATCATTGAACCGCTCCAGAGGTGAGCCGTCTTCAAAAGGTTTCGCTTCGCTCGTATCAACTTCAATTGTTTGCGCGGTGGAGATGTTCACGACGGACGGAGAGAGCCGTTTCGCGAGCTCCGTAAAGCCGTCCGGAGTGCCGCGCGCGTCCGAAGTCGCCGGCGTAACCGCGACGGCGGCGAAAGCGAAGACCAGAGAAATGGCGGCGGAACGGAATGTTGTCATAAAATCACTCTAGCGAAATGTGTTGACCTGCCAAGGGCCAACACTGTGTCTCAACCCTTAACTTTGCGTCATTGTAAAATGAGTTTTGCGCCCCACGCAAAAAGGCAAGTTCCAATGAACACGGCAAAAGCGCCGCCAATGTGCAGCTCTCTGTCAGAGACCTGCCGCATCATTTCGTCATAGGCGCGGCGCATAGCGCTGGGCGCCAAAGCCCACATCA
>CALDTL010000197.1 GCA_937923965.1 uncultured Caulobacterales bacterium | reverse complement strand
TTGCGGGCCGGGATAAGGCCATCCGCGCCTGTCTCGTCTAGCGTAATGAAGAGGCCGAATTTCGTGACTCCCGTAATCCGCGCATTGAATGTCGCGCCGACGCGGTCCGCGAGATAAGCGGCGATATAGCGGTCTTTCGCGTCGCGTTCGGCGACCATAGCTTTGCGTTCCGTGGCAGAGATATGTTCGGCGATTTCCTGCAAGCGGGCGGCGCTTTCCTTGTCCATCCCGTCATCGCCCAACTGGAATGTATCGATGAGGGCGCGGTGGACAATCAGGTCCGCATAGCGGCGGATCGGCGAGGTGAAATGCGTATAATCCGCGAGGTTGAGCCCGAAATGCCCGCCCTTATCAGAACTATACACGGCTTGGGATTGGCTCCGCAACACCGCCATGCCGACAGTCTCCGTGAGGTCTTTGGCATCCGCCTGCGCGAGTAATTTGTTGAGCCGTGCGGTGGTCGTGCGCTCGCCCATTGAAAATTTTAGGTCCAATGCTGGAAGGAACTCGGCAAGGCCTTTGAGTTTTTCCCCGGACGGCACATCATGGAAGCGCATAACAGCGGGCGTTTTTTTCGCGATGAGGCTCTCTGCCGCGCAGACATTGGCCTGCACCATAAATTCCTCAATCAGCTTATGGGCGTCAAATCTATCCCGTAGAGTGATGCCGCTGACTTTGCCGTCTTCGTCAATATGCACACGGCGCTCGGGTAGCTCAATCGCGAGGGGCGCGCGGGCCTCGCGGCCTTTGCGTAACACCGAATAGGCCGCGTAAATATCTTGAATAATGTCGAGCACGGGCTCCGCCGCGTCGCCTGCGCGGCCCTCCGCGGCGTCCTGCGCCTGTTGATAGGTGAGGCGCGCATGGCTGCGCATCATGCCGCGTTTAAATTTGTGGCGCAGTTTTTTGCCCGTCTTATCAAAAACCATTCGCACCGCTATACAGGCCCGGTCTTCATGGGGCCGTAGCGAACACAGATCGGACGACAGCTCATGCGGGAGCATGGGCACCACGACATCGGGGAGATAGACGGAATTGCCGCGCTCGCGGGCTTCGAGGTCCAGCTCTGATCCGGGAGTCACGAAACCCGACACATCGGCGATGGCCACCCAGACAACCCAACCGCCTTTGTTCTTTTCATCCGTATCAGCATGTGCGAAGACGGCGTCATCGAAATCTTTGGCATCGACAGGGTCAATGGTGATGAGGGGCAGGTCGCGGATATCTTCGCGTGCGCCTTCGATCTTGGGTAGTTTGAGCGCTTTCGCCTCGTCAATGACTTTGTCGGGAAAGGCGACGCGGATTTCATTTTCGTGCAAGCTAATCAGGCTTGCGGATTTACCGCCAATGGCCGAGCCAATGATTTCTTTTATCTCCGCGAGGCGCATATCGCCCTGGTTGCGTCGGCTGGATTGGAACCAGACGAGGTCTTGGTCTTCTGCGCCGTCCGGCACGCGCACTGGTTTATAATCATGGCGCGCCTTCTTGGAGACCGGTTGAATGCGCCAGCCGCGTCCGCCCTTATAGAGCACGCCCAAATGCGCCGTGGGGCCGCTACCCAATTTTTTCATAACGGAGGCCACGGCCTCGCCGTTTTCGCGCACCTTGATGCGGCACAGCGCGCGGTCACCGACTTTGAGCGTCTCGCGCTGGTCGCGCTTGCCGCGTTTACCGTCTCGCGGTCCTGTGTCGCGGATTAAGAGCTGCGGGGCGGGGCCGTCGCCTTTCCAATTCTCAGGCTCCCCCATCAGGTCGCCGTCATCAAGGCGGGTGGCTTTAACGACCATGACGCCGGGCAGGGCATCGGCTTCGCGGAAGGTTTTGCGGTCGGATTTTTTCAGCGCGCCGTCTTCGACCATCGCCCTTAGGAGTTGCCGCAGCTCGCGGCGGTCGTCGCCTTTGACGCCGAGCGCGCGGGCGAGTTTCTTATTGTCGTAAAAGTCGGGACGGGTTTTGATCTCGTCCAATATCATTTTTCGGGTTAATTTCATGCGCCGCATGTCGACGGTGTGGAGCTAAACGTCAAGCCTCGGAAAGCTGTCTTCCTTATTGGCAGATTTACTCTTCTGTCGTAATGCAGCGCGTAAACATCACAGGGTTTTCTTATGTCGCTGAATTTCAAAAGCCAAAACGCCGATTTGAACGGGATTTATCAGGCGCTATTTTCTGCTGGAGAGGTCATTTATGCCGAGCTGAAAAAGGGTGCGGGCCTTAAATTCGCAGCCAGCGGTAATGAGTCCGGTGATGAGCAAATCGAGCTCGATATTATTGCGGATGAAGCCTTTTTCGAAACGCTGAGCCAAGATAAGCATGTCCGCTATGTCGTGTCCGAAGAACGTCCGGGCATGAGTAAACTCTCGGACGGGCCTTATTCTATCGCGCTCGACCCGCTGGACGGCTCCAAAGCGGCACTGATTGGCATTCCGTCAGGCGCGATATTTGGCGTGTTTAAAGATGCGGATGAGGCCAAAGATTTTAACGGCAGCAATATCATCAGCGGCGGGTTCTTTGTCTTTGGCATGAACCTCGAAGCCTATTTTGCGGATGGTGCCGATGTTTACAAAGGGATATTTGATCAAGACGCGGGCACATGGTCTGTTGTTGCCTTGCCTGCCCCCATGCCGAGCGCGGATATTCTCGCGATTAACGGCTCAAACCAACTCGTTTGGGATCAATGGCTGCGGGATCATGTTCTCACCTTGCTCGATACGAAAAATGGCACCGCAAAGCCTTATAACATGCGGTGGTTTGCCTCTATGGTGTCGGATTTGAAACGTCTGCTGATGCAAGGCGGCGTGTTCGCCTATCCAGGCGCGAACCGGACCGGATATGAGAAGGGGCATTTGCGCCTCGTCTATGAAGCCATCCCTATGTCATTCCTGATTCATGCGATGGGCGGGTCTTCTACGGACGGCAGCCAGTCGTTGCTCGAAAAACCGGTGAAAGAGCTCCACGAAAAGACGCCCGTCTTTATCGGGGATGCGGATAAAATTGCCGCGATTGAGGCGGCCAAGCGGAACGGCTAGGCCTTACGCAGGCCGTATTTATCGAGCCGCCAGCGTAAGGTCTCGATGCGGTCTTGTCCAAAGAAGGGCTCGCCGCGCAGCACCATTGTCGGAACGCCCCAATGCCCCGCCGCATCTAGCGCGGCGTGATTGGCGTTGATTTCATCCATATGATCGGAACTCGCGATAGCGTCTTCCATTTGCGCGAGGTCCAGTCCGGCTTTTGCAGCGGCGTTCGCTAGATGATCGCCTTGATCCCAATTCTCAGTGCCGCCGAAAATGAGGCGCGAGACATTGGCGGCAAAATCAATGCCTTTGCCTTGGCGCTGGGCCTCGACGCCTAATTTACTCAGGCGGAAAATATGCGGCTGCTCCTCGGC
>CALDTL010000196.1 GCA_937923965.1 uncultured Caulobacterales bacterium | reverse complement strand
CCTGTCTCGCCTTTGAAGCGGATATAGGGCTCAATGATAAATTCGGTTCCCGCTTTTTGGAGCGTTTCAGACAATGCGTGCCAGTCATCCCACTCAAGGACTGCACCGAAATGACGGACAGGCACATTTTTTCCATCCACGGAATTGGTGGGTTGGGTATCATGGTCAATATCAGCCAAATGAAAGCTTAATTGATGACCAAAGAAATCAAAATCAATCCAGTGCTCCGCCTCGCGCCCTTGGGGGCAGCCAAGCAGGTCGCCATAGAAGGCGCGAGTCTCGTCTATGTCTTTGATAGGCGCGGCGAGGTGAAAGACTTTGGCTCTCATCGGTTTAGGCATTTTACTTTGGCCCGTAAGCGTAGGTGCCGCCTTTTTCGAGTGCGCGTAGATAAGCGTCGCGTTTATGGATGCGGTCCACATATTCATTACAGGCATCATACCCTTTTAAGCGGCCTCGGGATTTGGCAGCCTCGAGCGGGAAGACCATTTGAATATCGGCCCCTGTCATCTCGTCGCCCGCGAACCATGTTTTGCTTATGAGGTGATATTCGCAATAATCCAAAATGGCCTTGATCTCGGCCATAATCATCGGCTGTAGCGGCGCGGCGGCATCGCCGAGATAGCCCGTGTAAAGCGAAAGGAGTAGCGGCAACATGGCCGACCCTTCTGCGAAATGTAGGAAGTGAACATAATCGACATAATCCTGCGTGCCTTTTTCGGGGCGGAGTCTTCCGTCGCCATACTTATCGAGGAGATAAACAATGATTGCGCCCGTTTCGGCAACGATCAAATCGCCGTCTTCAATGACGGGGCTTTTGCCGAGTTGGTGGACGGCTTTCAGCTCTGCCGGCGCTCGGTTGGTGGTCTCGTCGCGCTGATAATGTTTGATTTCATATGGCGTGCCGAGCTCCTCGAGGAGCCAGAGAATCCGTTGGGAGCGAGAATTATTAAGATGGTGTACAATGATCATGAAAGAGTGATGCGCCGACGGGCTTTGCGTTTCAAGTCAGAATTTTCCTATCGGCTCGGAGACTCTATTGAATCTAAATTAGGCCCGCTAAATTGGATTGAGCGAATGCCGTCTGCAGTCGGAACATTGACGATATTGTCAAACCGCGGGCTGAGATCTCGCAAGATCGAGTTTCGGGCCGACCAGCGTTTAGGGAGGTCTGCTATCGATCCTGTTTGGTAAATATAGAGGTGGCCACCGAGCACTTCCGCGCCCAATATTTCGAGCGAAATAGGGTCGCCGTCCGCGCGTATCTCAAATCGCTCGGACGCATAGATGGCGGCCTGCGCGCGGGCCTTCAGGCCTGTCATGTCATTCTTGTCGATGACGCCGGCCTTACAGAGGAGGCGCTGCGCTGCAGACAATTGAAGCGTATGTGTCACGTCAAGGGCGTCCGGCGCGCTCAGCGTTATGACGGTTTCGACACGCGCGGCGTCATGCGCCGCAGCGGGTGCGGCGACAGATAAGCCTAGGGCGAGGAGGCCAAAGAGACAGGCTTGGCGGCGGCTTGGCATTACCGGCGCTCAAGCATGCGCTCTAGGGTCCGGCGCAAGGAAGATTTTTTGTCGTCCTTGTCGTCTGTCTTGGCGTCTTTGTCCTTTGCTTCAGCGCGATCATCGGAGGCGATGTCTGACGCCGCGTTGTCGTTTTTGGCATCCCCGAGGGGCACCGCTTTTTCTTTTGTGGCTTCATCTGACGCTTTGTCGGAATGAAGCTCTCGCAGCATATCGGCCATCATAGAGGAGGATGACCGATTGGATTTATAGAGGTCAATCCGGCTTTGTGAAATTTCAGGCGGATAAGCATTATTGGAAAAATCCGCGTCAGCCGTCTGGTGCGCGGTGTCTAATTTGAAACTCACCGCGCGGTTATCGAGCGAGAACAGCTTCGTCACATTTTCCGAGTTTCGCCGCCATATCTCGGCGGGGATCATCATCTCTTCTGAACTGCCATTTTCATATTCAATGGTGACTGGAAGAGGCGAAATCAGGCCCCCAAGATTTTCGAAGTCGACGAAGTAAAGGTATTTCCCGTCTTCCATTGCGCGGTCATAGGCGGCGCGCTCCCAGTCTTCGAGGCCATCATAGAATGATTTGAACTTATTGCGGTCGGCATTTGTGACGGTGAATTTATCATTCTCATTGTAGAAATCTTCGAGGTCAGAATAGCGCTTCAACCGCGTTTTAAGGCCTTCCTCGCGGTTACGGCGTTGCGTAATGTTTTCAGGACGGTTCCTCGCATCCTCTTCGCGCGCAATATCCTTTTCTATGTCTGGGTTCTTGGTTGAAATTTGATATTCCCGAACCCCGGTCACGGCCATATCGACGTGATCCGTGCCGTAATACCAACCGCGCCAGAACCAGTCTAAATCAACAGCTGACGCATCTTCCATGGTCCGAAAAAAGTCGGCAGGGGTCGGGCGTTTGAATTTCCAGCGGTTCGCATATTCGCGGAAAGCAAAGTCAAATAGCTCGCGCCCCATCACAGTTTCTCGCAGAACAATCAGCGAAGCTGCCGGTTTGGAATAGGCATTCGGGCCGAACTGTAAAACACTATCAGACTGGGTCATGATAGGGACTTGGTTGGAGCTCGTCATGTAGTTTGGGATAACGTCTAACGGATTTTGCATGCCGCGACTGATGGGGAAATCTTCTTCCCACTCATATTCAGCCATATACTCCAAAAAGGAATTTAGGCCCTCATCCATCCATGTGTAGCGGCGTTCGTCGCTGTTCACGACCATCGGAAAATAGATATGCCCAATTTCATGAATAATCACACCAATGAGGCCATATTTGATATTGCGAGAATAAACGACCTCCCCAGACTTCTCATCCTCTGACGGACGGTAGCCGTTAAAGGTGATCATCGGATATTCCATCCCCCCGCGCTCCCATGTATTCACAGATTGCGCGGTTGGATAAGGATAATTGAAGGCAAATTTATTATAGACATCCATTGTATGGACAACGGCCTGCGTTGAATATTGAGACCAGATTGGATCGGCTTCCTTGGGGAAGAAAGACATGGCGAGGACTTCGGGGATTTCCGCATCGTCCTGCTCAAATTTCATCGCGTCCCAGATATATTTGCGAGACGAAGACCACGCAAAATCGCGGACATTGTCGGCTTTAAATGTCCAAGTCTTCGAGCCTTTGGCCTTAGACTTTTCATTCTCTGCTGCCTCTTCGGGCGTAACGATATAGACCGGCTTTTCGGTGCCTGCGTTGGCCAAACGTTTGCGCTGAACGGCGGATAAGACGTCTCTCGGGTTTTGGAGTTCGCCTGTTGCGGAGACAATGTGATCGCTCGGCACGGTTAGGTTCACTTCATAGTCACCAAATTCGAGCGTGAACTCACCGCGTCCCAAGAACTGCTTATTCTGCCAGCCCGTATAATCCGTATAGGCGGCGAGGCGCGGGAACCATTGTGCCATGCCGAAGATATAGTTGTCGTCTTCTTCGAAATATTCATATCCGCCGCGACCGCCAATGGAGACTTCGTCAAGGATATTGTGTTCCCAATCGACTTGGATGGTGACGCTGTCACCGGAGGCGAGCGGTTCCTCCAAATCAATCCGCATCATGGAGTCATTTATGACATAGGGCAGGGCGTCGCCGTCCTCATCCATGATGGCTTTGAACTCAAATCCATATTGGCGATCTTCGAAGGCTTGTTCCTTTCGAAGTGCAAAAAAGGAATAGCTGTCTAACCCGCCAGCGCCGTCACCTCTACGAGACCCTGCCGCAGAGGCCGTTGCAGAGCGCCGCTCTAACGAGCCATCTTTGAAACGATTTTGGTCAAGTGCCAGCCAAATATAGTTCAACGTATCAGGGGAATTATTGGTGTATTCTATATCGCTTTCAGCATAAATTCGGCGCTCATTTTCGTCTAGACGAATGTCCATCGTATGACTGGCACGTTGCTGCCAATAAGCTGGACCAGGCGCACCGGAGGCGCTGCGGTAGATATTCGGCGAGGGTAAGACATGATCTAGCTGGCGGAATTTTGCAGCGGCATCATTTGCGCTGCCGGCTGTCACATTTGGCTTGTCATCTTCAGTGGCAAAAGCCTCAGCGCCAGACACTAATGTAATCATTGCGCCCATAGTGGTGAGGGTCGCAAATTTGAGCGCCGATTTAATGCCGGTCATAAGACCTCCCAAAAACTCTAAAACTAGGTTGAGTCTTAGTAGGAGACTTGCGCAAGGTAATCCTACTAAATTCCCGCAAGGGGCGAAAAACTAAAGCAACTTCCCTTAATCCAACGAAGGCTGAGGTAGCTGTAGGGGCTGCGCTGAGGGTTTTCGTTTGGCAAGCGAGCAAAAGATTAGGTCAGATAGGGCCTTCTGTGGATGTTTTCTTCGAAACGCATGACGGCTATAAATGCGTTCTTGGGCCTCGCTGCTTTGCGGGAGATTTTGATCCCGTACGAACTCCGCGATCCATCCCAATGTGTTATGGTTTTCCAACACTCGTCTTTTGGCCTCTAAAATCGCACTTTTTCGGTTTTCATATTCATTGTTTTCGATGGCCTGCCGAATGACGAAAACCGCAGAGTCCAAGTTAAATATATCGATGGGAATAACGGCGTCCTTTGGGAATGCTTTTGCGTAGGCCGGATCGCCAAAATAGAACGGCAGGCATTCGGCGAGGAAACAATCAGCCAGCTTCTCAGTCCAATGACCGGCTTCTATATGGTTCTCTATTGCGATATGATAACGATAGTCACGCATAGCTTCTGACTTATCGGCAATGGGGCGTATGCCGCGTCCAAAAACGTCAAGCTCGGGGAGGCGCTCCCTTAACGCCATGACAAAACCTAACCTAGCGGCATGAACGGTGTGGGACATTTGTTTATTACTACAAACCGTTGATAGATTGAGGGTTTTATTGGGGTTGGACTGGGATAGGTGATCGACGGTCACCCAATCGCCAACGCCATCCATTGGCCGACCATAGAACCATCTTAAGGGAGGTGTTTGCCGAATTTGACTTGGATGATTGACCAACTCAGGTGCTTTGTTCGTGAGAACCTGACCAAATTGTTTCATAAAATTTGGCCCATCTAAACGGATGGACGGAGGTTCCGTGGTGATCAAAATTGTATTCCTGCGCGCGCAGGAGAGTGGTTCAAACCGTTCGGTGGTTTTTCGGTCCGACCATTTCGGAAGTCCTTCGTAAACGGCTAAAAAATCATAACTCATATCAGCGGCGTCAAATGTAAATTCGACATTCCTAAACCCATCTTTCGGGACCATTGGAGACCAAATGGCTCGATTATCCTCTGCATCATTTTTCGAAAGGAATTTTACTTTTATGGGGGCGGGCGACGAGATCATTTCCAATGTTCCGCAATCCAAGGGGTTGGCCGGACGTGCTTATATAATTTTTTCCACGGAGATTTTACTGGCCAGCGGCCCAAGACGGCCTCATCTTGGTCAGGCTTGCCGGTGAATGCTACGATTTTTGTTTGCGAGGGTAATTCCGGGACTTTGAAGAAATTTATCGGCCACTTGGGCATAAGTGAATGTTTGAAACTCGCGCACCAGAGACGCGGCCAGAAGACCATGTCGTCTACTTCTGCAGAGATATAGACCTGCTCAATTCTGTAGGTTGAGAGGATTCTGTCTTGCTCCGTCTCGAGCTTATCGAAAATATGTCTTTGAGATCCGATGTTCCAGCGAAAGCAGGAGGTATTTCCGATGTTTTTCCCGATTTGAGTCCAATTCTCGATCACGCAAAATCGGCCAGGCTCATAGTCGAACATCTCATCCAAATTTCCCGTTATGACGAGGTCGAGATCTAGGAACAAGGCGTCACCCTCAAGCCGAGCCAGCCCTGCTTTCCACAAGACAAGTTTCCGCCACGGCGTTACGACTAAATCACTCGGCAAGTTTATTTCAGGTATGGGCTCGCAGCGAACATCATCATTGATACCCGAAGGATCATCGGTCAGACATATGAGCTGTGTATCGCGCTGTGTATTGCGCTGGACTGCCGCAAATAGACGGTTGACGAAGTCCGCGCCGTAGCGCGTTCCCCATTTCATACAGATGACGGTTTGCACTATTTGCCTTTGCGCATCTCATCCCTAAGATTACGAAACTCCGTGCCCTCATACCAATTTGGCCATTGGTCCGAGTTCGCAAGATCATAACCCATATCTAACATGATATCAGTGGCTTGAACGATGCCGGACAAATCCCAGCTATCATCATATTCATCACCAGGTTTATGATAGCGCTCTGCCGTATATTCTTTAGCGAATTTTTCGCCATAGGTCATGCCGTTCGTGACGTGATCATTGCCCGGGTCGGCATAGAGCATGGGAACCCCAAGTTTCGCGAGGCTAATATGGTCTGAGCGATAGAAATATCCCGCCTCGGGTTTGTCATCCGGCACAACATACATACCGCGTTTTTCAAGCTGCCGTTTGAGCAAATCTTCGAGTTCGCTTGATCCAAATCCGATAACTTTCATATCCTTTGTTTCGCCAACGGGGAGCATTGCGTCGATATTTAGACCGCCAACAGTTTGCGCCAGCGGGACTAAAGGTCTCGCGCCATAATAGGCCGAACCGAGGAGACCTGACTCTTCTGCTGTCACGGCTACGAAGATCACGGATCTCTTCGGCGCGCCGCGATCGACCATGGCTTCCGCAACTTCAATAATCGCGGCTGTCCCTGTCGCATTATCTACAGCGCCATTGTAGATTTTGTCCTCTCCTGAGTCGGTCTCACTCATACCGAGATGGTCCCAATGTGCCATATAGAGAACATATTCATCGGGGTGCGTTGTGCCCTCCAAAACGCCTGCTACATTGCGCGAGGTTGTTGTCTTGACCATTTGATTTATGACAGCATTTAATTTGAGATCAGGGGCGGGAACGGGTTTAAAATCTTTTGAGGCCGCGTCGGACTTCATTTCATTCAAATTGAGTCCAGCGCTGCTGAACATGGAGTCCGCTTGGTCGTAAGTAATCCAGCCCTCGAGCGCCGTTCGAGAGGCGCCGCGGTCGGGGCGGACGAGATCATATTGTTCTCCGGTCCATGAGCCGGACACCACATCCCAACCATAGCTTGCTGGTTCGGTTTCGTGGATGACAATGGCCGCGGCCGCGCCTTGGCGGGCGGCCTCTTCATATTTATATGTCCAGCGACCATAATATGTCATGGAATTGCCTTTGAAAAGAGCTTCGTCCTTTGTGGCAAAGCCCGGGTCATTGACAAGCATCACGACTGTTTTGTCTTTCACGTCTAATCCCGCGTAGTCATTCCAGCCATATTCAGGCGCATTGACTCCATATCCGACGAAGACAAGTTCGCTATCTTCAACAGTGACTGATTCATCCAGCCTTTTCGTCCAGAACACAGCATTTTCCGTATTATTGCCATCTAAAACCTTCAGTCCGGCGTTGCTGATGGACATTGTGGAGTCGGGCAGAACAGTCGCCGCCGTGAGTTCAACGGATTGAAAATAGGTCTCATCTTCACCGATCGGCGCCAGACCGGCTGCCGCCATTTCGTCGGCAATATACTGCGAGGCCGCTCGACCACCGGGGGTTGATGGCGCACGGCCCTCAAATGCATCACTGGCGAGTCGCTCAATGCGGCGGCTCAAATCAGACGCCGAGGATGCAGCCTCCGGGTTGCCAGTGTTTGATACGGGGTCGCTGGCCGTGCAGGCCGCCAAAAACATTGCGGACGAAACCAATAGGCTAGATGCAAATCTGGTGCAGTTAAAAGTGGTCATTCATGACTCCATAATGACAGACATATTTTGCCCTATGCATAATTGATTATTGCAATGGTGCAATCGCTACTGTCTACGAAGTGCGTATGAAGTGCAGAATCGAAGGACCACCGAATATGCGTAACGCTCTATTCCTCACCGCTGTTTTGACAATTTCGGCCTGCAGTCCGGCAGCAGACGCCCCCACATCATCGGATTTACCTGCTGCTGAGGTTATCCAAACGAGAAGTGATCTTACAACGCCCAGAATGGCCCAAGCCAGAGCATTAATGGAGACAGCGCTTGCCGGAACTCAAGGCTACGACATTACTGAAAGTCTGACGACCGAAGTCGGCCCAAGGCTCGCGGGGACGGAAGCTGAAGCCCGCGCGCGTGACTGGGCCGTCGCGAAATTCAAAGACATTGGGTTAGAGAATGTTCGTATTGAACCTTTCAGCATTCCCGGCTGGGAGCGAGGACAGGAAACGGCGTCTATTACCGCCCCGTTTCCGCAAGCTCTATCGATAACATCGCTCGGCTATTCCGTGGCAACGCCAAATGAGGGTATCGAAGCCGAGGTCATCTATTTCTCGGAACTGGATGCTTTGCAGGCCACCACAGAGGATTTAACGGGGAAAATTGCTTTTATCTCCGGTAAAATGGAAAAAGCCCCAGACGGCGCTGGCTACGGTCCGGCGGGAATTAAGCGCCGTATAGGGGCGTCCGAGGCTGCCAAACATGGTGCCGCTGCCGTTCTTATTCGTTCCGTCGGAACGGATAGTCACCGGTTTCCGCATACGGGCGGCATGAGATATGCGCCTGACGTTCCTAAAATTCCTATCGCAGCACTTTCCGCGCCTGACGCCGATCAGCTAGAGCGCGTTTTCAAGCGCGGCGAAAAGGTGCGAGTAAAAATGACGCTCACGCCCAAAGATACAGGCGAGAAACCCTCCGGTAACGTGATTGGTGAAATTGTAGGCACTGAGGCTCCAGAGGAAATCGTCCTGATAAGCGGCCATCTTGATAGTTGGGACCTGGGCACAGGCGCTATCGATGATGGAGCCGGTATCGGTATCTCCGCCGGAGCGGCGCAAGTCATCATTGACTCCGGTATGAGGCCAAAACGTACAATTCGTGTCGTCGCCTATGGCGCAGAAGAAATTGGCCTGCTTGGCGGCTTTGCATATCGGGATAAACATAAGTCTGATCTTCCAAATCATATGATGGCTACAGAATCAGATTTTGGTGCTGTCGCGCCCTATGAGGTGCATTATAACTGGATCGAGGGCCGGGAAGATATGCAAGCCCTAGCAGATCTTATTGGAATACCGCTTATTAAAAAAGATACGTCAGGCGGGCCGGACATTGGTCCCATCAAAAGGGAAGGGGTCCCAGCCATGCGCCTGCAGCAGGACGGAACGGATTACTTCGATTTACATCACACCCATGATGATACTTTTGACAAAATCGATCCTGACGACATGGCTAAGAATACGGCTGCTTTCGCAGCAATGGCATGGATAACCGCCAACTCCGACTCCGATTATAGAGATAATAAGGAAAACTAGATGTCACTCCCACCAATTCTTCAAGGGCTACCGCTTCCCGTTATTGGATCGCCCATGTTTATCGTTTCAGGTCCAGAGCTTGTAATTGCTCAATGCAAGGCGGGTATCGTCGGGACATTCCCCGCTCTGAACGCCCGCCCATCTGGGACGCTAGAAAAATGGATTGTTCGGATTAAGCTAGAGCTCGAGGAATATCAGAAAGCGAACCCTGATAAAGTCGTTGCGCCTTTTGGCGTGAACCAAATTTGCCATCCTTCAAATAATCGCCTGCAGGAAGATATGGAGGTCTGCGTTAAGCATGAGGTTCCCATCATAATCACCTCCTTGCAGGCCAATCAGATGGTATATGATGCGACCCATTCTTACGGCGGGATAATCCTGCATGACGTAACGAACATCCGTCACTCCAAGAAAGCGCTCTCTATGGGGGCGGATGGCCTTATTGCTGTGTGTTCCGGCGCAGGTGGTCATGCGGGACGTTTGTCACCTTTTGCGCTGATCCCGGAAATACGTCAGTTCTTTGACGGGCCTTTGTTGTTATCCGGATCCATAGCGACGGGCGGCGCGATTGCGGCCTCGCTCGCGATGGGGGCTGACATGGCTTACATTGGAACACGCTTTATTGCGACGGCGGAGGCAAATGCCGATAAAGCGTATAAAGACGAGATCGTTGATAGTTCAGGAGAGGATATCGTTTATTCCTCACTCTTCACAGGTGTGCATGGCAATTACCTTCGGGGGTCAATTGAAAAAGCAGGTCTAGACCCTGACAATCTACCTGAAGCGGACAAGTCATCTATGAATTTTGGATCAGGCGGAAATACGGATGCGAAAGCTTGGAAAGATATTTGGGGCGCTGGGCAGGGTGTTGGTTCCGTGCACACATCGCCGCCGGTATCCGATGTCGTTGATGAATTAAAAAATGAATTTGACAAGGCTTGCAAGATTTTGGCTGAAAATATCAGCTGAATATAATCTGAATACCTTTCTTCATATTGCCCCAAGCAAATTAAATATATGACGGGTGACATTGCATGTTGTTCATTAATCCCTTAGAGGCTCTTTGCTTATGCCGATTCTTAATCGGATAGCGGGATCTTTAAGGGAGGTTACCCATGGCTTCAAAATGGTTAGGCGCGGGGCTATTATTAGCTTTAGTGTCGCTCATTCTTGGTTGGATTTTCGGAATGCCGAAAATTGCATCAATGGAGAATGATATTCGCGAGGCCCTTAATAATAAGGGCTATCAAAATATTCAGGTTGATATGAGCGGCAATGTTGCAACTCTATCAGGTGAAGCAATTAGTGACGCTGCGAGAGCGGACGCTATCAATGTTGCTGAAAACACCGAATGCTCAGCTTGTAAAAACAAGAGACGTTGGCATTCAGTAAAAGACAAAATGTCGGCCCAAAGCCTTCCGGTAGAATCGCCTTACACTTTTAAGGCGGTTAAAGACGTGAACGGCAATGTGACTGTTTCGGGGTATGTTCCTTCTGAGACGGCCAAGGCTGATATCCTGCTTGCCGCTAACCGCATTTTCAATACCAAGGTTATCGATAGGCAGATTAAAATTGCGGCTGGCGCGCCAGATGCAGAATTCCTCAACGTGACCGAGAGTTACATGAATCAACTCGCTTTGCTTGATCGAGGCAGTTTCACCCAAGAGGACTACAATGGTCTTCTTAAAGGAACCACCGGCGATGCAGGTGTCCGCGATGCGATTAACGCAGCGGGTCAAGGATTTGCCGGCAAATATGGCTCCGAATTCCGAGCGAATATCTCTGTTCCGAAGGTTGCGCCCGTGATTACGGATGTGTCCGAATGTCAGGTCCTCTTTGAAGAGGTTAAGGGCAATAATCGTATTTTGTTTGAAACGAATGCTGCCAATATTAAAGGCGCAGAGAGTTTTGATCTTCTGAATAAAATTGCTTCTGCGGCCAACCGTTGTGCCTCATTTAATATCACCATTGGTGGACACACCGATAGCATGGGAGATGATGCGTATAATCAACGTTTGTCTGAAGCGCGTGCCGCAACAGTTAAAAACTATCTATCAGAACAACAGGTCGATGCCGACCGAATGACAGCAACAGGGTTTGGCGAAACATCCCCTGTCGCAACTAACGCAACTGCAGAGGGTCGTGCGCAAAATCGCCGCATCACCTTTACTGTAACTCAGGGTCAATAGGAGTATCCAATGTCTAATATAATCGCATTCGTTTTATGTTTTCTGCTCTTGCCGCTTTTGCTGCTCGGGCTTTTGGGCCTCCTTTTGGGTTGGCTTTTCTTCCGCGGGAAAAAAGTGGACGGAGATCTCTCCATTGAGGGTGAAGGGGCATTGCGCGCTGAGGCCGATAGTCTGCGGGCTCGTGTTCAAGAGCTTGAAGGCCGTGTTTCCACACGCGATACTGAAATCTCAGGCCTCAAGGGTAAGTTAGCTGCGGGTGCAGCGGCTGCCGCTGCAGCAACGACCGCCACTGCGGTCGCCAGCAAGGCAACGGCTGCTGATGCGGCCATTGCGTCGGACAGCGCTGAGGATGACACATATGCTCTGGAATGGCGTAATCGCTATCTAGCCGCTCGTGTCAAATACCTCGAGAGCCAAATCGCTGAGGCTCCTAAGGCTAAGGCTGCTCCTAAGGCGAAAGCAAAGGCAGCTCCAAAGGTCAAAGCGAAGGTTGCGCCCAAGCCAAAAGCTAAGGCAGCGCCAAAGCCAAAGGTGCTTTACAAGGATGGTCCAACAGATGGTAAGCCCGATGACCTGAAAGAAATCAAAGGCATTGGTCCGAAGTTTGAGAAAGACCTTAATGGTAAAGGCATCTACTACTTCCGCCAAATCGGTGCTTGGCAAGCGAAAGACGTCAAGATGGTAGAGGGCGTAATAGACTCTATCCCTGGCCGAATTAAGCGCGATGAATGGGTCAAGCAAGCTAAGGGATTAGCGAAAGCTGGCGGGTCAAAAGCTAAAGCGGCGGCAACGTCGTCAAAGACCCGCAAAAAGCCTGGACCAAAGCCCGGCACGAAACGCGGAGCGCTCACGGCTTCCGGTGCACCCCGCAAAAAGCCAGGACCTAAGACAGGTTCGACCCAAGGTAAAAAGGCCAGCGCGGCCGATGAGGCCTTCGAGAAATACTACACAAATGTGAAGAAGTATGATCCGAAAGCGCGCAAGCCGGTTGTTCAAGGCATCGTCAAATATTGCGGCGTTTCCCTGAGGTCGCGTGATGCGTCTTTGGTTGCCTGTTCTGACGAAGCGGAGTTGAAGCGCGTTGCTAATGGTTTTGTCACGAAGAAGCTTGAGCGGACCGAAGGTCAGATGGATCTCGTGAAAGAGGTTTGCGCAGATATGAAAGGCGAAAGATTCAAGTCTCGCGTCACTTTCTATTATCTGGCGGCAAAGAAAGCCCGCAAGCTGGGTATCTTCAGCTAGGTCTTTCCTGCAACATTATCGAGAAAAAGCCCGCTATTACAGTGGGCTTTTTTTATGCGTCCACGCTTTTCTCTCTGGGCCTAATTTATCAATGTGGAAAAAACGAAACGCATCGATGGTTCAATATTGAACGAGTGGGACTCTAACGAATGGCCATGGCCAAATTTTTCGCCTGAAGAACTTGCCTGTCGCCATTGTGATCAAAGCTATTATTGGCCCTATTTCATGGACAAGATTCAAACCGCTCGGACATTGGCCGGGCGGCCATTTGTCATATTATCTGGCCACAGATGCAGCTTGCATAACGCCAGAAGTGGCGGCGCGCCGCTCTCGCAACATCTTAAACTGGCCGCGGACATTTCCGCTCAAGGCCATGATAAAACAGTTTTGCTCGCGGCTTGCGAAGATGCTGGGTTCACCGGTTTCGGATTTTACCAAACCTTCCTTCACATAGATTTAGGGCGCCCGCGTAAGTGGTGGTCCGGAGAAAAAGCGAGACGAATATGGCAGATCTGATGACTTTAGGATTAGACGCGGCTGCAGGCGGTGTTTTTGGTATAATTGGAACGGCTTTTGGCCGGGTTGCAGGGTTTTTCGAGCGCCGTGACGCTTATCGCCAAGAGAAAGCAAGATGGGAGCACGAATATCGTTTGCATGAGTTAAACATGAAGTCGCGCGAACAAGAGTCTCGCATTGAGTTGGAATTAGCGAACCAAGTTGGGTCTTGGTCTGGGTTGAAGGCCTCCATTGAGGCCGATGCCGCAATTGGTCGAGCCAGCAAATGGGTAATAAATGTTTTGCGGTTGGTCAGGCCGTCCTTAACCTTTTCCCTTTGGCTCATCACTGCGGGCATCTTTGTGCAAACCCAGAACCAGTCTATCGTTGAAGCGGCGGTCTTTGCCGCAACGGCTTCGACCCTTTGGTGGTTTGGAGATCGCGCGCCCAAACCTAGTTACGGTTTATCACGTCAATAGCTTTCCGGCCTCTACTGTTTCAACAATTGAGCCCGCGGTTAAAAATATAATGACGATCATCATAACAAAGCCATATAGGGCCGCAATCATGTAGCTTGAGAGAATAGTTTTAAACCAACCCCGCCGAAACATGGTTTTTGCGCTGAAGGGGAGGTAAATTAGCATGCCCAAAATGAAGATCCGGCCACTGCCCCCAAGCGGCGTCCATTGCGCGACCAAAATTAGAATGAATAGAAAGGCAAATGTGACCGCGTGTATATATGTGGCATGTACGAGGTGATCGTAAAACAGAGCTCTTTTTTTATCTCGAATGAAAATTAGTCCAATTACGGCTGCAAAGGGCATCATTAAGAACATGATGCGTGGAAGATATTTTGATATTCCGTCATTCAAAATAGCGGGGTTTCTAAGAATTTGTTCTCCTAACTTCTGAATATCTGTTTGGGATAATTCTATGCCGCTGACTGACCCGTGACCAATTCCGAGATCTATCCCAGTTCTGGTTTCGACAGGCAATTTGTGGATGTCGGCTCGTGTTAGGCCAAAAAGCTCTAAAGCCGTTTCGATGGAGGCGACCGACTTATCCGCTGTTTGTTGCAGTTTTTTGTTTTCTGTCAGGCTTAATTCGACGGCGAGGTTCAACGCTTCATCCGCTTCTTCAGCTTGAAGAATACGGTCTATAATCGTGTTCGGTGATTTCGTCGCCGACAGTAATTCATTATAGGACTCTATCACGTTTTCTAGGTCTTCAGCGTAGGTTTCGAGAGCCAACTCCCTAAGGCTTTCAGGGTCGCTCTCTACGTCGTCTGCGCTTGGCCAACTTCCGCTGGAAACAAGATGTTCGTTACTTGGAGTGAGTCCGAGGGTTTCAAGGTTCCCGTCAAAAACAAAAACCTGTCGGGGGGCGCCCGTCATCAACTCTGATATTCGCTTGAAGTCCGTGTCGGCACTGAGTCTATCAATTTCGGCCTGACGTCTAAAAAAACCGACATCGGGTTTGAGCTGAACTGAGGCATCACTGAGAGTTTCGACAGGACCTTCGAATCCGGCTTTTGGAACAATATCCGTGCGAATGCTAAAAATGCGCGTTTCTGTCAGGCTCATATACCCAAACAAAATAATCGAGAGCGCCAAATACATTCGGACGGGAGAGGTCCAATTTGTTCTCTTCCCATCGGAGTACTCTCTAGCGACTTTCCCGGGTTTGAAAATTAGGGACATCCAAGTCCGCCACATTCTATTTTCCAAGGAAAATACTGATGTGAAAGCCTCTGTCAGCAATGCGAATGCGGACCGTCGATAATCATCATTTTTCTGCCCGCATGCGTGGCAAAACAAGCCGGTCATGATCTCTCCGCAAGAGAAACAATCGACCTGTTGGTTCGCATCGGGAATGTTGTCGTGCGCAAGGATGTTTTCGCTTGCCAAGACAAGAGTAGCTTCTGCCTCGCCGATGCTTCCGTCAGATTCTGATGACATAATTGGCTCCCTCTGCGCAAAATGAACATTGCATATCAAAGCGGTGTTGAGAACATTCAATTTTGTAGCTTGAACCCTACGGTGAGCGGTCTACACCTCATATATGTTCAAAAATAAAATTGTCGCCGTTACTGGCGCTTCGGGAGGAATTGGTCGAGGGATCGCGGAGATGTTCATCTCGGAAGGGGCCGCCGTTGCGATTAGTGATTTAAGTAAACCGGCTGAGACTGGTGCGAAAATAGGCGCTTCCGCTTATGCGTGTGATGTATCGGATGAGGTATCGGTCAAACGGTTCATAGCTGATGTCGAGGCGGATCTTGGTCCTATTGATGTTTATATTTCCAACGCAGGGGTTGGCTCAGGGAATGGAAAATATGTGGCTGCTGCGACGAATGAGAGCTGGGAGCAAGCGTGGCAAGTTAATGTCATGGGCTCTGTCTATGCCGCTCGACAACTTATGCCGACTTGGACGGCGCGTGGCAGCGGGCGTTTCGTAATTACAGCGTCTGCCGCGGGCTTGCTAAATCAAATCGGTAGCGCCTCATATTCTTGCACCAAACATGCCGCTGTGAGTCTCGCGGAAAGCATAGCAATCGAGCATGGTGACCAAGGCATTAAATCCCATTGTATCTGTCCGCAATATGTCCGTTCGAACATGACCAAGGGAATGCCAATGGCGGAAGGCTCACAAGATGGTTTGCTCGAGCCTAAAGATGTCGCCAATGCCCTGAAGGCCGCGATTATTGCCGATGAGTTTTATGTCTATCCACATCCCGTCGTGAAAAATTATTTTATCAACCGAGCGACGCATTCAGACGCTTATCTTTCTGGAATGAGAAAGCTGAAAGCGAAGGTTGGCGAAGCATTCAAGAGCAAGAGGTGAAGTTATGACTCAGAGGTTTGACCTAACCGGGCGGGTTGCTTTGGTGGCCGGTGCGTCTCGCGGCATTGGCGAAGCCATCGCACATGGTCTCGCGCAACACGGGGCCAAAGTGGTTTGCTCAAGCCGTAAACAAGCGGATTGCGAAAAAGTCGCTGAGGCTATTCGGGACGCTGGCGGCGAGGCTATCAGCGCGGAGCTGCATCTGGGGGAACTTTCTCACCATGGCAAAACCGTCAATATGATTGAGGAGACTTACGGACGTCTGGATATCCTTATCAATAATGGTGCGACGAATCCTTATATGGGGCCTTCGCATGAGGCGCCTGATTCCGCTTATGACAAAACATTCGAAGTCAATGTTAAAGGACCTTATTATCTGTCTTCGACCGCCATTCCGTTGATGCTAAAAAATGGCAAAGGGGCGATTGTCAATGTCGCCTCAATTGACGGCATTAAACCTGCACAAGGACGCGTAATTTATGGTATGACCAAGGCAGCTGTTATCGCCATGACAAAGGGTATGGCGAAAGAGTATGGCAATCATGGGATTCGTGTGAATGCCTTACTGCCGGGCTTCACCGACACCAAATTGGCCTCAGCTCTAAAAAATGCGCCAGGTATCCAAAAATTTATGGATGCAAACCTTGCGATCTCCCGCATGGCTCAGCCAGAGGAAATGGTAGGAGCGGTTCTTTATATGGTCAGTGATGAAAGTAGTTATTTCACGGGGCAGGGCATGGTCGTTGACGCCGGGGCTATCATTTAATTATGGCGGAGCGAAATCCAACGATTGAGGTAAGAAAAGGTGAAGCGCTGGACATGTCCGCGGTCGATCCTTTGCTAAAAGCCGCTATTCCAAATCTGTCCGGAGTGGCAAAAGTCACGCAATATCCAAGTGGTGCGTCTAATCTGACATATGCCGTGGATTACCCGGGTCACCGCCTGGTTTTACGGCGGCCGCCATTCGGGAAAATTCCTAAATCAGGTCATGACATGTTCCGCGAATATCGCATAATGCGAGATCTCCAACCTGTGTTTGGGGCCGTTCCGCCTGTCGTTTACTATACAGATGATGAAGCTCATATCGGTAAAGAGTTTTATGTCATGAAGCGCGTCGACGGGCATATCGTGCATCGTATTCCAAAGGAGTGGAATTGGGGCGAGGCCGAAAATCGGGCACTTTGTGAGAATTTTTTTTCTAAGCTCTGTGATTTACATACGTTAGATGTTGAAGCTACAGGCTTGTCAGATTTCGGTAAGCCTGAGGGTTACGTCGAGCGCCAGATAATGGGTTGGAACCGCCGCTGGAATCGTGTGTTGACGGATGATGTCCCGCATTACGAGGATATTCAGGGCTGGTTGGAAGCAAACATGCCACCGGACTCTGGTAAGGTCGGCGTTTTACACGGGGACTATAGAATAGATAACTGTATTTTGGATCCTGAGGATCCAACAAAGATTGCAGCGATTATCGATTGGGAAATTTCCGCACTTGGCGACCCGCTCATGGATTTGGGCAATACACTTGCCTATTGGATCCAGGCCGATGATCCACCGCATATGCAACTCACCGTGCGCCAACCTAGTACGAATGCTGGGATGATGACCCGCAAAGAAATCCTGCAGTTTTATGCTGAACGCACAGGCCATGATGTGTCAAATATGGCCTATTACTACGTCTATGGTATTTGGCGATTATGCGTCATTATTCAGCAAATTTACTTCCGCTATGTGTCGGGCGCGACCCAAGATGAGCGGTTCAAAAATTATGGACAAATGGTGATAGCGCTTGCGGAAACAGCAAGAGAAAAAATAGAAACTGGAGAGATATGATGGCGAAAATGGATCTTGGCAGAACTGACCGCGTTGAGAAACTGTGCGAGTCCGTTCGAGATATCGTTCGAAATGACGTTATGCCGATTGAGAACGAATGGCATAAGGAAACCCACGATGCCGAAGATCGCTGGATGCACACGCCGCGTCAGATGGAAATTCTTAATGGTCTGAAATCCAAGGCGCGCAAACAGGACCTCTGGAACTTCTGGCTTACAAAAACCGGGTTAACGGCCTCAGACAAAGGCTACGGCCTCTCGACGGTCGAATATGCCTACCTCGCGGAAGAAATGGGCTGGTCCCACCTGGCGCCTGAGGTTTTCAACTGTTCAGCACCAGATACAGGCAACATGGAAGTGTTCGAAAAATACGGTACGGCAGAGCACAAAGAGCGTTGGTTAAAACCGATGCTGGAGGGGGAAGTGCGGTCAGCCTATTTGATGACAGAGCCTGATGTTGCGTCTTCAGACGCCACAAATTTGGAGTTCTCGGCTGTAAAAGACGGCGATGAGTGGGTTTTTAATGGCGAGAAATATTGGTCCTCTGGCGCAGGGGACTCCCGCTGTAAAGTTTACATTCTTATGGCCCGCACAGCGCCGCGTGATGGGGAAGCCGGTCGTCATCAACAACATTCGATGTTTGTTGTGCCGGCAGATACGCCAGGAATCACCAAGCTGCGTGCGATGCAGGTCTTTGGGAATGATGATGCACCTCACGGCCATTTACATATGAAATTTGAAAATGTGCGCGTGCCCGCGGACGCGCTTCTTATCGGCGAAGGTCGCGGATTTGAAGTCTCTCAAGGCCGTCTGGGGCCTGGCCGGATTCATCATTGTATGCGCGCAATTGGGCAAGCTGAACGGGCGATGGAGCTGATGTGCAAACGCGCTGTCTCGAGAACGGCTTTTGGACGTCCTTTGGCAAAGCTTGGGGCCAATTACGATATTATCGCAGACTGCCGTATCCAGATCGAACAGACCCGACTTCTTTGCCTTAAGGCGGCATGGATGATGGATCAGGGAGACCCAAGAGCGGCCGCGCCCTGGATTTCCCAGATTAAAGTTGCCGCGCCTAACGTCGCATTGAAAGTCATTGATGAGGCCATGCAGATGTTTGGCGGTACGGGGATCAGTCAGGACACGCCTCTGGCCGGGATGTATGCAGGCATGCGGACGCTCAGATTTGCAGATGGCCCTGATGCCGTTCACCGCATGCAGGTGGCTCGAAAAGAGCTGCGGGCTTATACAAATCAGAAAGTCTGATTTAACGGGATTTTTATTCAAGTAAGCTAATCTTGTCCCTCGCAACATATGCGGGGGATGAATGACTTTTATCGATAATGAATTAGCGAAACCCATCGTACCATCGGTTCACAGACGTTCCGTTGGGTTAGCTGTTATATTCACGGCAACAATATTCTTATCTGCGACGTTGTTATTCTCCGTCCAGCCCATGTTTACAAAGTTGATATTGCCTTTGTTGGGCGGTGCTTCAAACGTTTGGAATACGGCAATGGTGTTCTTCCAGGCTATGTTGCTTGGTGGTTATGTTTACGCCCATCTCATATCAAGATATCTCCCGGTGAAAGCTCAAATTGCCGTCCATACATTGGTCACATTGGCGGGCATCCTCTTTCTGCCGTTAGCCGTTCCAGAGGCGATTGTTCTCCCAGAAAGCGGCATGCCGACGTTTTGGTTGCTGGGATTATTCGGTATTACCGTTGGTCTGCCCTTTTTTGCCCTTTCTGCGAACGCGCCACTCCTACAGCGCTGGTTTAGTCTCACGGACCACCAGGACGCTGATGATCCATATTTTTTATATTCCGCCAGTAATGCAGCGAGCCTCATTATACTTTGTGCTTACCCCATCTTCATTGAACCAAATATGCGACTAGGCGGTCAAACCTTGAGCTGGGCCGTGGGATACGCGGCTTTGTTCGGGATGATATTACTGACCGCCCTTGCGCTCACGCGTCGATTGGCACCTGCGTCTGTGGGTGTTTCTACCGAAACTAAGGCCGTTGCATCTGGGTGGAGGCAAAAGTCATTTTGGGTTTTCCTAGCATTTTTGCCGTCCAGCTTAATGTTGGGCGTTACGACTTACATGACCAATAATATTGCCTCTACGCCTTTTCTTTGGATTCTACCGCTTGCACTTTATTTGCTCACTTTCGTCATCGTTTTTGCGCGCAAACCATTGGTCAGCGCAAATGGTCTTGCCAGGCTTTTCCCGTGGGTCGTGATTTTAGGATTTTTACTAATTGCGCCAGATTTCTCGCATGATTTCGGAGCTTTTAGCATTAGCACCGCGATGCCGCCAATTGTCAAAATTCCGCTTTTGCTGACGGTCTACTTTCTGATTGCTTTATACTGCCACGCTATTCTTGTAGAGCGGCGTCCGGCAACCTCTGGGCTAACAGAGTTTTATATTCTAATGTCTGTCGGCGGCGTTTTAGGCGGTATTTTTAACGCTTTAATCGCCCCCGTTATCTTCAATGCTGTTTATGAGTTTATCCTCGTTCTTTGCTTGGTATTGTTCCTACGGCCATCCGGAATCCAAATGCCGCAATCGGGAGACAAGCCTTGGCGCTTGTTA
This sequence comes from uncultured Caulobacterales bacterium, assembly GCA_937923965.1. Lineage (GTDB taxonomy): Bacteria > Pseudomonadota > Alphaproteobacteria > Caulobacterales > Maricaulaceae > Litorimonas. Next base: position 9,618 of record CALDTL010000196.1, on the reverse strand, counting down.
TTCATTGGTTCTGCGGCGGCAGCTTTAAATGCGGCATCACTTCTCGGCGCTGGCCTTACATTGACTTATGTGGCCTTCATCACCGTTGCGATTTTAGCTGTCTCTTGTCTCCGATTTAATTTTAACCGGTTTATAAAAATTGGCGCGTTTGCGGCGCTTGCCATTGTCGCTGTCGTGTTTGATCTCTTCGGCTCAGACAGTCTTTACAAGGACCGGTCATTCTACTCGCTATTGTCGGTGAGGGCGCAAGATAGCGAGCACGGCACAGTGCATGAATTTGTACACGGAAATACCGTGCATAATTACCAGTTGAGAGATCGATCTTTGCATCATGTGCCAACCTCATATTATATTGGGGGCGGTTCGATACACAGTTCAGTTGAGGCACTGCGCAGCGCTTTGGGTGGCAATTTAGATATTGCGGTGATCGGTTTGGGTGCCGGCGCTATGGTTTGTTATGAGCAACCGAAAGATAATTGGATGTATTTTGAGATTGATCCTGCGGTTGTTGATCTCGCCCGAAATACCGAATTTTTCAGTTACATCGAAACATGTGTGCCCCAAGCGGATATTAGGATTGGGGACGCACGTCAAAAACTTGAAGCTGTGCCTAAAGGCTCCCTGGACATGATTGTCGTGGACGCTTTTAGTTCGAACTCGATACCGGCCCATTTGGTGACACGCGAAGCTTTGGAGCTCTATCGCTCCCGTATGACGCCTGACGGTTTGGTATTCTTTCACACGTCCAATAAAATGTTGGACGTCACATCGGTTGTCGCGCGGTTGTCAGAAGATGCAGGCCTGACAGCGCGATATATTGCTCTAGATGAGTTTCCAGACAATCCTTATGCTAGGCATGGCGCGCTTGCGACAGGGATTTTGATGGGGCCAGATGAAATGATGCAGAAGGTAACATCTGGCGACCCTCGTTTTCAGACTTGGACCTCTAGTCGTCATGTTAAACTCTGGACGGATGACTACAGTTCTGTCGTGGGAACACTCTTGGCTCAAACGATAAAAGATGGCAGAGCAAACCCAATACCGATAGAGTAGTTTTACTGGAGTTACATTATGCCTTCTTTCGATGTTGTTTCAGAGGTTGATTTAGCGGAAGTTGATAATGCCGTTCAAAATGTCATGCGAGAAATCTCAACGCGATATGACTTCAAAGGGTCAAGTTCTTCCGTCGAAGTCAAAGACGGCGGCTTAACTGTGCAGGCCGATGATGAGCTCAAGTTAAAGCAGGTTCAAGAAATCCTGCGTGGCAATTTGTCCAAGAGAGGAATCGAACCCGGACAACTCGATTACGGCAAAGAAGAAAAGGCAACTGGCATGTCTGTGCGCCAGCGCATCACTGTCAAAGAGGGCATTGATAAAGAGACCGCCAAGAAAATTGTTAAGGCGATAAAAGGCGAAAAGATCAAAGTGCAAGTCGCCATTCAAGGCGAAGAGTTACGTGTTTCGGGGAAGAAACGTGATGATCTTCAGGAAACGATGCAATTCGTGAAATCAATGGGTCTTGACCAACCGGTGCAATTCAAAAACTTCCGAGATTAACGGCCATCATAGGCTAAGCGGCCATCGACCATAGTCATGACCGGTTTCGATGTGAGAATGTCGTCTCCGCTTGCAGTCATTAGATCCGTTTCAAAGATAGAGATATCGGCTTTTTTTCCGACTTCAATTGACCCGGTCTTGTCTTCCTCAAATGCGGCGTAGGCGGGCCAGATTGTGAACATTTTTAACGCTTCCTGCGGCGTGACCCTTTGTTCAATATTCCAATCCTCATTGCTAAACCCTTCGATGTCTTTGCGCTGCGTTGCTGCGTAAAATTCTATCCTCGGATCACCAACTTCAACCGGTGCATCAGACCCGCCTGCAATAATCGCTCCGCTATCAATCAAGGCGCGCCAAGCGTAGGCCCCTGCAAGACGGTCTTTACCCAGACGGTCCGGCGCGAAATGTAAGTCCCCGATGGCATGACTGGGCTGCATGGAAGGGATTACGCCAAGTTCGTCAAAGCGAGGAATGTCGTCAGGTTCTATGATTTGAGAGTGTTCAATGCGCCATCTTGGGGTCTTTTCTGCCCATTGGGCCTTTGGAACACGATTAAACGCGGCTTCGTACCAATCCAAAACCATACGGTTCGCGCGGTCGCCAATGGCATGCGTGTTAACCTGAGTGCCATTGCGAAGGGCCGCATCAAATATCGACTTAGCTTGATCCTCTTTAAGAAGCATGAGTCCCGAGTTTTTTTCATCGTCGGAGTAGGGCGCAAGCAGTGCGGCCCCGCGCGAACCCAGCGCGCCATCCGCATATAGCTTGATAGCTCTCGTTGTCACGAGGGCGTTCTCTAACCCCTGCATATTGGCCATGTTGGACATGGTTTGCGTCCCTCTCGAAGGGAGCAAATCTAATGAATTATAGACACGGATTTTCAGGTTTCCGTCTCGAGCGAGAGAATTGAGCATCGAGATATCAGCGGGGTCTACGGACATTGAGTGTATATTCGCCCATCCACGCGCAGCGTAAAGCTCGGCGCCTTTGATATAGGCCTCACGTTTCCTTGACTTTGTTAAGCCAGGCATCAGGGATTGCACCAACCCGGCCGCATTATCGATTAGCATTCCGGTTGCCTCGCCATCCGCGCCGCGGTTAATCGCCCCGCCGAAAGGGTCTTTTGTTTCAACGGTAATGTTAGCTTCTTTTAGCGTGAATGAGTTCACGACGCTAGCATGACCATCTGCTCTCTCCAGAATAACGGCGTGCTCTGTCGTGACTGCGTCTAGGTCCTCACGGGATGGAAAACGTTTTTCGGGCCAATGGGTTTCTATCCAGCCTCGTCCGTAAATCGTTTCTCCTATGGGCGTGTCAGCGACCACCGCAGCGAGCTTCTTTTGCAGGTCACCTATGGATGTTGTGCCCTCCAGATTGAGAGTCATTTCTCTCAGGCCAATCCCAATTAGATGCCCATGAGCGTCTGTAAAGCCGGGATAAGCAGCGGCGTTATCTAGGTCGATTATCTTCGCGTCCGAGCCCGCGTGATTTTTACACCAGTCGCCGTTGTCAGGCCCCTTATATGTGATGAGGCCTTTACGTATAGCCACCGCTTCGACGCGCGGGCTTTCATCAATTGCCGTGTAGATTGGCCCGCCCGATATGCACCAAGCGCGGGCGAAGTTAGACGAGCTTTTCTGACCGATGTCACCCTGACAAGCTGATAAGCCTGCGGTGGACAGTATAATGCCAATTGCCAATTTGCTTAGCGTCATAGGGCCTCACTTTCAAAGACCCTATGAACGACTCAGGCGTTAGGCTGCAAGCTCAGAAGTGGTCACTTTTGCAAAAACTCTGTCTAATGCGTTCAAAACCTCAGTCAATTTTATAGGTTTGGCCAGCGCATCATCCATGCCAATGTTTTTGCACAGTCGCCGCTGCTGATATTGCGGGTCAGCCGTCAACGCGATGATCGGAATGTCGGTATAGCTCTTATCGGCTCCGCGGATGCTTAAAGTCGCCTCAATACCGTCCATGACCGGCATGTGTATATCCATGAGAACAACGTCATATTGGGATTTAGCTTTCTCGGCGTTATCCAAGGCTGCAATAGCTTCAATTCCGTTTTCAGCGACGCCGATTTCCCGCACAAGTGACCCAAGAAGAGATGTCATAACCAAGTGGTTCGTGGTATTATCGTCCACAACAAGAACCTTTAGTTTGCTGTATTCTGAAGTTGCCGGCGCAGCATCATCGAGCATTTGTTCAACTAACCCGCCGCTCGTATTACGCCGGCGCTCAGATGCCCTACGATCAGCTTGGATTGGGAGGGTAAGAGCAAAGACCGTACCTGAACCCAATTCAGATTTAACGGTAATTTTTCCGCCCATAAGCTCAATGAGCTGTTTTGTGATATTCATCCCCAATCCAGTTCCGCCAAATCGTCCTGAAATGGAGCTATCGGCCTGCGTGTAGGCCTCAAAGAGGTTCGCAAGTTGAGCTTCGTTCATTCCAATTCCATTGTCTTTGACGACGGTCGCCAAGGTTCTTTTTCCATCTTTTTCTATGGTTGTCAGCACGACTTGAATTTTGCCCGCGGGTGAGAATTTTACCGCATTAGACACAAGGTTATTTAGGCATTGCTCATATCGATATGAATCAAAGACAATCGTTTTGGGAATATTTTCATCAATTCGGCAAACAAGGTCGATGCCATTTTCTACAGCCTTTTGTTCCCACAAAGCACAGACTGACTCCACAGCAGAGCGGGGCGAGGACGCATGCGGATCAAGTTGGATTTTCGACTCTGCGAGTTTTGTATGTTCTAAGCTTTCATCAACAATGCGAATAATTTTTTCGGCGGATATTTGAATCAATTCTAATTTTGACTGTATTCCTGGGTTACCGTTGTGATGAATTAAAGCGTCAGCAATGCCTACAACCGCGTTCATAGGGGTTCGAATTTCGTGAGACAATCGGCCTAAGAATGCATTTTTCGCACTTAGTGACTTTTCTGATTGTTCAATTGCCTTGCGAAGATCATCCTGAATCCGCAGTTGCGCTGTGACTTCGGTATAAAAGATTATGTAACTCGTAACTGTGCCGGATTCCGCTATTTGCGGCGTAGCTTGGGCCTTTACCCAGATGGTTTCACCCCTTGAATTAACCGTTCTAAAAGTATCCGTCCAACTTTCTTTTTGCGCATAAGCCCGATCCGCTAAGTCTTTTACTTTCTTGAAATCCTCGGGGTGAATATGATCTCTTATGCTTTTCGTGAACTCTTTGGAGCCTAGAATATGATCAAGAGAATTTTGCTCGATATATCCTTGGTTTCGAAACTGACGTGTTTCCATATCATAGATCAAATAGCCCGAATGGCTGCTTTCCATGGCAACTTTGAGAGCGTGTTTCTCGACGAAAGTTTTGGTGATGTCCCGGCAGCCTAAGACCTGGAACCCGTCTTGGGTCATGTCCATCCTGAATTGAATGCGCCGCCCGGATGGTGTCAAGAAATCCAAGCCGCGCATGTTCTGGCGGGCGTCAGAATGTTTTTTGGTCTCAGACTTTGCAAATTGACTTCTAACTAACTCAACAAATAATTTCGGGTCGCCCGGCCCGAAATCACCCCGAATGGCAAGTTGCTCCACCATTTCCAGTAGGTTTCGACTAGAATAATTGATTGCTGCATCCAGCTCTAACAAAGCTAGGATGTTTTTATCGTAGTATTGAATGACCAAATCGGTATCAATAACCATCATGGACATTCCACTTAGGCGTCCAGCTCGGGCGAGCCACTCGAACTGTAATTCCAACAGGTTTACGGTGGGGTTCTGGCCATCTGTCCAATTATCGGGATTCGTGGGGGTCATGAATGGGGCAGCCTAAAAGCTTCTATTTCTCTTAAACTGGGCTCAAAAAACGAAAATCTGGTTAAATTTTTTATAATTACATATGTAATTAAAGAGAATATCTATAGAGAAACTCTGTATTCAGTCTTAGGGTCACAAGACTAAATCCGATGGATTATCGGAATGATCGATATCCAGTTTAATCGAAATAATACGTCGGGACTAAGTCAGAATATTGGCGGAGAGATAATATGAAACAGATCGGGCATTTTGTTGATGGTGAGCGGATAAAAGGCGATGGCGATCACTACAAAGATATTTTTGATCCAAATACCGGCGAAGTGCAGGCGCAAGTCGTTATGGCCACGCCTGCAGAGCTAGACGCCGCTGTTAAATCTGCTGAAAAAGCGCAAAAAGACTGGGCGCAAGTCAATCCGCAAAAACGCTCCCGGGTGTTGTTCGCTTATAAGCAACTCGTCGAAGCGAATATGGATGATTTGGCCGCGATGCTTTCATCAGAGCATGGAAAAGTGCTGGCCGATAGCCGCGGAGATGTCATGCGCGGCATTGATGTTATCGAATTTGCTTGCGGTATTCCTCATGGTCAGAAGGGTGAGCATACCTATGGCGCGGGACCAGAAATTGACGTTTATTCACTGCGTAAGCCGCTTGGTGTGGTGGCGGGCATCACGCCATTCAACTTCCCCGCTATGATCCCAATGTGGATGTTTGGGATGGCGATTGCGACGGGCAACGCCTGTATCCTCAAACCGTCTGAAAAGGACCCCTCAGTGCCGATGCGCCTCGCGGAGTTATTTGTGGAGGCCGGAGGTCCGGTTGGGCTGCTGCAATGTATCAATGGAGATAAGGTTATCGTCGATGCGATATGTGACCATCCAACAATTAAAGCTGTTAGCTTCGTAGGTTCCTCCGATATCGCGCAATATGTCTATGCGAGAGCGACAGCCAATGGCAAACGCGCGCAGTGTATGGGCGGGGCGAAGAACCACGGCATCATCATGCCAGACGCAAATATGGATCAAGCCGCCAAAGACATTCTCGGCGCGGCTTATGGTTCGGCAGGCGAGCGCTGTATGGCGCTCCCGGTCGTGGTGCCCGTCGGCGAGGGCACAGCAGAAAAATTCCTCGAGGCTTTCATGCCAAAACTAGAAGCCATGACGGTAGGTACGTCAAATGACGCGGAGGCCGATTATGGCCCCGTCGTCACGCAAGCTCATAAGGAGAGCATTGAAGCCAATATCGACAAGGCCATTAAAGAGGGCGCGACGCTACTGAAAGATGGGCGCGGCTTTACACTCCAAGGCTATGAGGACGGCTTTTTTGTGGGGCCTACGCTACTTGATGATGTAACGCCGGACATGGAAACATATCACGATGAAATTTTCGGTCCCGTTTTGCAAATTGTGCGCGCGAAGAATTTTGAGGAAGCTTTGGCGCTGCCCAGTGAGCATCAATATGGAAACGGCGTTGCGATCTTTACGCAAAATGGGCGGGTGGCGCGCGAGTTTGCAGACCGAGTAGAAGTTGGCATGGTCGGGATCAATGTGCCGATCCCCGTGCCCGTTGCCTATCACTCTTTTGGCGGCTGGAAACGCTCGGCCTTCGGTGATGCTAATCAATACGGGATGGAGGGATTGCGTTTCTACACAAAAGTCAAAACGGTTACACAGCGCTGGCCAAAAGGTGAAACAGAAGACAGCGCCTTTATCATTCCGAGGTTTTAGGGAGCTAGGTTTGATGGGAAAATCTATCAGGTATAGCTTCAAGATAGTTACACTCGCGGCAAGCCTGTTTTGGCTAGGGCTGGCGGCCTGTGCTGCTAATGCTTATACGATACCGAAGACGTCAATAAATGGCATGAGAATTTTGGTGGCTTGTCCGGGGCAAGCTGACTTTTTTGATGGAATATCATCCGGGATAGATTGGGCCGGTTTTGCCGAACGAGATCTTTTAGTATTTGCCCTTACAGATAGAGACCTGAACTTGATCTCCGTTCCTGCTAAGGGGGCCATTACGCAGCAGGATGCGGAACAAGTCATTCGCATGAGTGACTGCCGGGACGTCGACAAATATGTCTTAATAGGTAAAGATAGCGGCGTTAAACGCCGATGGACTGGAGAGTTACATATTGAAGATCTATTCCAAACCATCGACGCAATGCCGATGCGGCAATTTGAAATGCGAACAAGAGGCCGCAACTAAATGAACTTCACCTTCTCAGAAGAACAGACGCTCATTCAGGACATGGCGCGGCAATTTGCGTCTGCAGAGCTTGCACCGCATTCCTCTCGTTGGGACGAGGAGAAGGTACTCGATCGCGGGGTCTTCACTAAAGCCGCAGAGCTCGGCTTTATGGGGATTTACACGCGTGAGGAACATGGCGGGACTGAGCTTTCCCGGCTGGACAGTGCGCTTGTGTTTGAACAACTTTCGGCAGGAGATGTCTCGCATACGGCGATGATGACCATCCACAACATGGCGACATGGATGATTGACCGCTACGCGGGTGATGAACTTCGTGCGAAATATGTCCCGAAACTAACAGCGGGTGAGTTTATCGCGAGTTATTGCCTAACGGAGCCAGGGGCCGGGTCTGATGCGGCGAGCCTATCGACCAAAGCCACGCGCGATGGTAATGACTATGTCCTTAACGGCACAAAGACCTTTATCTCGGGCGCGGGGTGGAGCGATTTTTATGTTGTTATGGCGAGAACGAGTGAAGATGGTGCGAAAGGCGTTTCCTGTTTCGTGGTCGAGAAAGACATGCCGGGACTGAGCTTTGGTGCAAATGAGAAGAAAATGGGCTGGAACGCGCAGCCAACCGCACAGGTCATTTTCGAGGATTGTCGTATCCAAGCCTCGAGCCGCGTTGGCGCGGAAGGCGATGGGTTTAAATTCGCTATGTCGGGCTTGGACGGCGGTCGGATAAATATCGGTGCGTGCAGCCTTGGCGGCGCGCAAAAGGCCCTCGACGCGGCCTTGCAATATACCAAAGAGCGCAGTCAGTTCGGCAAGTCGATTTCGGATTTTCAAAATACGCAATTCATGTTGTCCGATATGGCGACGGAGCTGGAAGCCAGCCGTATGCTCATTTACCGCGCAGCGGATATGCTCGACAAAAAACTCCCCAATGCCGGTATGGCTTGCGCCATGGCAAAACGCTTCTCCACTGATATGTGCAGCAAAATCGCGAATGACTCCCTCCAGCTTCACGGCGGTTATGGCTATTTGTCGGAGTACGGAATTGAACAAATCGTAAGGGACTTGCGCGTCCATCAAATACTCGAAGGCACAAACCAGATTATGCGGATGATCGTGTCTCGTTCGTTGTTGAGGCAATAGATGACCACTGAAATCAAATCTCGTGTTATCGGCAACCTTGGCCATATCACGCTCAACCGCCCCAAGGCGCTGAATGCGCTGACCTATGACATGTGCGAGGAAATAACAAAATTGCTCGTAGCATGGGAGCGTAACCCTAGTATTGGCGCTGTGCTAGTCGACGGAGCCGGAGATAGGGCCTTTTGCGCTGGAGGAGATGTGATCTTGCTGCATGATAGCGGTAAGGCAGGCGACAAGCGCGCAGAGAATTTCTGGCGCATTGAATATGCGTTAAATGAACTCATCAACCGCTATTCGAAACCTTATATCGCCCTTATTGACGGCATTGTCATGGGCGGTGGTGTCGGGCTTTCAGTTCATGGGCGCTTGCGGGTTGCTGGGGATGATACGCTCTTTGCCATGCCGGAAACGGGGATTGGATATTTCCCCGATGTGGGCGGGTCTTACTTCCTCCCGCGTCTTGGTATGGAGATCGGACAGTGGCTTGGCCTGACAGGGGCGCGGGCGAAGACCGCCTTGACCTGTGAATTGGGCATCACGAACGCCTATCTCCCAAGCGGCGATCATCCTGCATTGATTGAAGCTTTGGGCAAGGCGAAATTAGATGGCTCCGACTCGGCCGTCGCCAATGTGCTCTATAAATTTGTCAAAGCGCCGCCGGAAGGTGAGGGCGTTTCATCTTCCGTCGCGGCTTTTGGCGAGAAAACCGTGCCGGCCATCCTGCGTGCTTTGGACGATGACGGCAGCGAGTGGGCGCAAAAACAAGCGATAAGCATTCGCCGCAAATCGCCTTTGGCGTGCTGTGTCTCATTCGAAGCCCTTCGGCGAGGCGCGAAGATGAGTTTCCGTGAGGCGATGACGCAGGAGCTCGATATCAGCCTCAATTTCCTCAACACTCAGGATTTCTATG
>CALDTL010000195.1 GCA_937923965.1 uncultured Caulobacterales bacterium | reverse complement strand
TAGGATTTTCCCATAATCGTATAACGCTTGCCGACGCGCTGATGCTTATATAAATCAGGGTCGACGCTGGCTTGATCAAATTGTTGTTGGACTCGAGGCGCGGGCATTGGCGGTGCCGGAATGTAACTCTCCGGCGTGGATCGAGTGAGCGGTGTTCTCGGTGTTGTTAGTGAGGCATATTTGGTCGCGCCTTGACCGACTTTATACGTAATCGGGGCGACCTTTACGGATTTTGTGACGCCCGTCGTGGAGCAAGCCGCTGTGCTCAACCCTAATACAGCTGTTGCCAGGCCAATATATACACGCTTCATTCTCACCATTATACTCACCTTTATATACGCACTTACAGCCTGACGAGTGACGACCTGTTCATGTCTTGGACAGTCTCGCTCGGCGCTCTTCTATGTTTGGTAACCTAAACGGGCAGCCTTAAATCGCGGTTCTGAAACAGAGATAATGAGCTCTCAAAATTCAAGGTATCCGGAAGGTTAACGAAACAAGCCGACAGAAAGGCTTGAACACAAATTGATTTCGTCATATGCGGCGCTCCGTTGACCTCTCAGAATGTCTCCAGCTTACGCGGGCGGGTGGCAGAGCGGTTGAATGCACCAGTCTTGAAAACTGGCGTGGGGGCAACTCCACCGGGGGTTCGAATCCCTCCCCGCCCGCCATTTGACTTTTGTATTACATGTCATGCCCGCGATATTCACAGGCTCCGCAGACGCGGGCGCAGAGTTGGCTTTTCTGGAGGGATACGGCCTGCGCGTAGCAAGTCACGGCTCACCCGCCGCGTGTTTGAACGAGCGCGTTGGGCGAGAAAATTATTCGCTTTATGATTATTTCAAATCAAGGGGAAATTAGAGACTTACTTCCCGATTTGTCTTAAACGGGGGAACTAAGTCCCATCTGGGGCCGAGCCCCATTCAATGCTTGATGATCTCACCGATATGTTTCTTTCACGCGGGCGAATCGAGGATGTCCTTTTAAGGAGGTTAAAAGCGGCGTTTCTTCACCACGCTTGTAGATGGACTCCAAGTTATTTTGAAAATTATGTCGGACATTCCAATATAAACAGGTCTTTTTTATGAGAGTCTTCTCGACATCACAATAAAAGCCGTCTGAAACAGCAATGCGGACCATCGAGGAAATGACGTCCAACTTATACGGCATAGATTTAATCGGTGCCAAAATTTCGCAAATGGCCGTGTCGTAAGATAGGTTGTCTATAATCTCTTCTAAATCCCATTTGTTACGTCTGAACCAATCCCGAGCCATCTGCTCCGTAAAGCAAATTTTTGGATCTATCACCGCGCGAAGTTCAGATACGGCCGCTACAAATGTATCCATTTCTTCTTTATAGATTTTCCTGTCTGCAACAACAATCAGGCCCAATAATTTAAGAATATATTTCCAGCTTGAAGCCGGAAACACTTTAGGCGATTTCGCATGTCCAGCCGCTGGTAAGCGAGTTTTCCCCAACATAATAGACCATCCCCAATCTATGTTTTTGTAAATTTATATGATGTTGGATAGCACCCAACAGTCTGTAAACATTTATAACAGCGAAATCGTTAAATGCGCAAAGAAATATTGGTTAACAGAAATTAACACGTCGCGAGGCATCTTACATGGGATTAATCGTTTGATTTTATTAGGTTTATTATTTTCCGAAAGGAATATTGGAATTTTTTCGAGATAAAAATATTCGTTTGAGGCAGAAATTTGACAGGTTTTGTTCATGTTCGCCTAGATACTATTTTTGGTTGTTTTTTATGCCGAGATAGGGGGATAAAAATCATCAGGCCTATGACCATTCGCATAAGTACAGCCTATCTCGATCCACGGGATTCTCAAGGAAACGTTCTTTGACTTATCGCTGGGTGACCCAATAAGCCGCAGAAATCTGTAATTGCCCCTTGCGTCCTTATTGTGCTACTGTATTAGCACGCTGGCACAATGAAAAACACTGACACATATCTTGACCTAGAGACGGCTTTTACGCTTTTGGACACACCAGAAGACGTAAAGGACTTTCTGATTGATCTTTGTACGCCCGCAGAACTGCGCGCTCTCAGTGAGCGTTGGCACGTCGCGCAGATATTGGATGCGAGTGAAAAGTCATATCGCGAGATTCAGGCCGAGACAGGCGTCTCTACAACCACTATAGGGCGGGTCGCGCGGTTTCTTCGGGAAGAGCCTCATGGCGGCTACCGCGCGGTATTGGACAAACCGGCGTTAAAAGAGAAAGACAAGACATGAGTGATCGCCTTCGTATCGCCTTGCAGAAAAAAGGCCGATTGGCTGAGGATAGTTTCGCGCTTTTAAAAAAGTGCGGATTGCGGTTCTCTATTCGCGGCGGCGGCCTTTTGGCGCGTGTCAAAAATATGCCGATTGATCTCTTGCTGGTCCGGGATGACGACATTCCCTCTTTCGTGGCGAATAATGCCGCGGATATTGGTATCGTTGGCGAGAATGTATTGGTCGAAGAGCAACTCACCGCGAAGTCGACGCTGGACGCCAATATTTCCATGCGCCTCGGATTTTCGCGCTGCAAGCTATGTCTTGCCGCGAGTGAGACTGGCCCGGTGCAATCCGCGAAGGATTTACAGGGCACGACGATTGCGACGACCTATCCTGGCGTTACGGCACGTTATCTCAAAGAGTCTGGGATCACGGCTAAATTGGTCGAAATGAAGGGAGCTGTTGAATTGGCACCGTCTATCGGCATCGCGGAGAGCATATGCGATCTAGTATCGTCAGGTGCTACGCTGGAAGCCAATGGGTTGGCGGCATTTGAAACCATCCTAGACAGCGAAGCCGTGCTGATTGGCTCTGGCCGAGAGCTCTCCCCGGAGAGAGCAGATACTTTAGATAAATTGCTGAATCGAATCGCGGGCGTTTTGAAATCCGCAGATTCTAAATATATAATGCTCAACGCCCCTAAAGACGCCGTAGGAAAAATTACAAGCCTCCTCCCCGGCTCTGATGCTCCAACAATTATGCCGCTGGCGGGCCAAGATGATCTTGTTGCCATCCAGGCGGTTTGCACCGAAACGGTGTTTTGGGAAACCTTGGAGGGACTCAAGGCCCTTGGTGCGCGGGCAATTCTTGTCCTCCCAATTGAGAAGATGATGTCCTAGTAATGATGCGTCGTTTTGTTTGGACAGATTTGGATGAAGCTGGGCGGGCGGATGCCCTTGCGCGTCCTCTGGCGATTTCTGACGACACGCTTGTGGAATCGGTGAGAGAGATTCTGACCGATGTGCGAGAGAACGGGGATGAAGCGCTATCTCGCCTCACAGAGAAATTTGACGGCACGCGGCCGATGACGCTTGAGGCGACCCCTGCTCAAATGAGAGCAGCTTGGCTTGGCCTGTCCGCCACGGATAAAGCGGTCATTGAACGGGCACGGCGTAACATAAAACGCTTCCACAAGGCGCAAATCCCAAACCCGATTGATGTCGAGACGGAACCCGGCGTCGTTTGCCGCCGCGAGGCACGCGCGATCGAAACGGCAGGCCTATATGTACCGGGCGGCACGGCACCGTTGATCTCTACGCTGTTGATGCTCGCGGTGCCTGCCAAAGTGGCAGGTGTAAGAAACCGAATTGTTGTCACACCACCGGGTAAAGACGGCAAAGTCAATCGGGTTATATTGGCGGCGGCCTATAGGTGTAAGGTCTCGCGCCTGTTTGCCGTTGGCGGCGCGCAAGCAATTGGCGCGCTTGCTTATGGTACGGAAACCATACCCAAATGTGACAAGATTTTTGGTCCGGGCAATGCTTGGGTCGCGGCGGCTAAATCTCTTGTCGCGCAAGAGGCCGGCGGTCCTGCAATAGATATGCCGGCGGGCCCTTCCGAAGCCATGGTACTTGCGGACGCGGCGGCAGACCCTGCGTTTGTCGCTTCCGATCTTTTGAGCCAAGCGGAACATGATACAGTTGCGCAGGTCGTGTGTGTCGCGGCGTCAAACGATGTGGCCAAGCGCGTCGAGGCAGAGCTTGAGAAACAAGTCGCCGAACTGCCTCGTGCAAAAATTGCTAGAGAGTCTTTGAAACTTGGCCGGATGATTATTGCGGGAGAACGTGTTGATATTATTGAGATTGTCAATCGATATGCCCCGGAACATTTGATCGTTCAGCTAAAAGAACCAGAGAGTTACGTGGGCGCAGTCCGCAATGCAGGGTCAATTTTTTTAGGGCCTTGGACTCCTGAAAGCGTCGGCGATTACGCCAGCGGCACTAATCATACTCTGCCGACATATGGCGCGGCGCGGGCCTATTCGGGCGTGACGCTCGAGAGCTTCATCAAATATATTTCCATCCAACAGCTGACCAAGAAGGGTCTGAAAAGCTTGGGTCCAACGGTCGAGCGCCTTGCTGAAATGGAAGGGTTGGAGGCGCATAAGCGCGCCGTCACTTTGCGTCTGGAGGCGCTGCAATGACTAAGACCTGGCCAAATTCTATCGCCCGCGAGGCAATCGTCGAGATGTCGGTATATTCCGCCCGCGGCGGGGCAACAGATGCGCTGCATTTAGACGCGAATGAAAACCCCTATGCGCCGCCCCCTGTTGTGGGCGTGAGCGGATATAATCGTTACCCAGCGCAGCAACCTGAAAAACTCGTCCAACGGCTTGCAGGGCTCTATGGTGTAAAGCCAGAACAGCTTATGGTGGGGCGCGGCGCAGATGAAGGTATTGAGTGCCTGCTTCGTGCATTTTGCGAAGCGGGTAAGGACAGTATTCTGACCTGCCCACCAACTTTTGGATATTATAAAACCTGTGCGGACATTCAGGGCGCTAATGTCGTAGAAGTGCCCTTAAATGGTGATTATGCGTGGGATATTCCCGCCATTATCAAAGCTGCGAAGCCTGCAACGGTAAAAATGGTGTTTCTCTGCTCCCCAAATAACCCAACGGGAAATAGCCTCACGCGAGAAGCAATTTTAGAGGTCTGCGACGCGCTGCCTGAAACGCTTATTGTGGTAGATGAGGCCTATATTGAATTTTCAGAGCAAGAGAGCCTCGCGAACCAAATTGGGACTGTTCGAAATCTCATTGTTCTTCGAACCCTATCTAAGGCCTATGCCTTAGCGGGCGTGCGCGGGGGGTCGCTTCTGGCTGATCCGGCAATAATCCAACTCTTGCTAAAAGTCCTCCCGCCCTACCCGATTGGACGCCCTGTCGAAACCACTATTATGAACGCCCTCGCACCCTCTGCAATGGCTGTTCACGCGCAGCGCCTAGAGGAAACCATATCGGAGAGAAAACGCCTCGCCGATGCATTGGCGCAATCAGATTATGTCGAAACAGTCTATCCGTCGGATGCGAATTTCGTGCTGCTTAAGATCAATAATGCCGAGGCCCTTTTCGCAAGACTCCGCGAGTTCAATGTCAAAATCCGGGATTATCGATCCACGACAGGCCGCGTCCGAGTGTCCGTCGGATCACCTGATGAGAACACGATTGCATTGCAAGCGTTTGGCGTGTCGAAACAAGCCAAGCGATCTGATCGTATTGGAGAGACGTTTCGTAAAACCAATGAGACAGATATTTCTGTTCGCGTGAACCTCGACGATATCTCTCAAACAAAAATCCAAACGGGTATAGGGTTTTACGACCATATGTTAGAGCAAATTTCCAAACATGGTGGCATGGGTCTAACGCTATCTTGCGAAGGTGATTTACATATAGATGCCCATCACACCGTAGAAGATACGGCTTTGGCATTTGGGGCCGCGCTGAAACAGGCTCTTGGTGATAAAGCGGGTATCGGCCGTTATGGTTATGTCATCCCGATGGACGAAACACAGGCGCAGGTCGCCATTGATTTATCTGGCCGTCCAGCAGCCGTCTTCCGAGGTGAATTTCCAACCGATCACGTCGGTGACTTCCCCGTGGAGATGTGCCCGCATTTCTTCGAAAGCCTTGCGCAGACTTTAGGCGCAGCGATCCATATTGATGTGAAAGGTGATAATTCCCACCATATGATCGAGGCGTGCTTCAAAGGCGTTGGCCGCGCGCTGCGTCCTGCTTTGGGCATCGTGGGCGACTCAAACGAAATCCCGTCGACCAAAGGCACGCTCTAGAATGAGCCTCGTCATTGTCGATACTGGCTGCGCAAACCTGGCGTCGGTAAGCTATGCGTTTGAACGCTTGGGCGCCGCGACCATTATTAGCGATGTGGCGGAGGTTATCACCTCAGCTGACCGTGTGGTTTTGCCGGGCGTCGGCTCCGCGCCTTTTGCGATGCAAAGTATCAATTCAAAGTCCCTCAAGCCAGTCTTGCAATCCTTAACCCAGCCCGTCATCGGGATATGCCTTGGCATGCAACTGCTATTTGAGAGCCTCGAAGAAGGCGGTGACACCGTAGAAGGCTTAGGCCTTGTCAAAGGGACGATCGCCTCATTGATTACTGGCGATCTACCCTCGCCGCATATGGGGTGGAACACCCTGACCTCGGTCAAAACAGACCCGCTCTTAGAGGGTATTGCGGACGGTGATTTCGCCTACTTCGTACATTCCTACGCAGCGGAGGTTTCAGACGTAACCCTAGCGACATCAATGCACGGCTCGCGCTTTTCGGCGATTGTCCGCGAAGGAAATGTTTGGGGCTGTCAATTTCACCCTGAGAGGAGCTCCAAAACGGGCGCAAAAATTCTCAAAAATTTTCTGGATTTAGACCTATGATTTTCCCTGCCATGGACTTGATGGATGGCGGTTGCGTCCGCTTGCTGAAGGGCGATTTTGATGCCCGGACGAATTACGAGGCTGATCCGGTTGAGGTCGCAAAGGGATATGCTGCGGCCGGTGCAGAGTGGATGCACATTGTTGATTTGGACGGGGCAAAAAACGGCCAAGCAGAGCAGTCTGATCTGATATTGAAAATCGCAAATAGTGCGGAGATCAAAGTCCAGACGGGTGGTGGTCTGCGGGACTTAGCCCAAATAAAGCGTCTCCTGGACGGCGGCGTAGACCGAGTCGTCATCGGCTCTCTTGCGGTCACCAATCCGCAAATGGTGAAACACTGGCTGAAAGAAGTTGGGCCTGACGCGATATGTATCGCCTTAGATGTGAACAAAGGCAAAGATGGGGAGTATCGCCCCGCGACAAAAGGCTGGACGGAAGCCTCCGACAAAACTATTTGGGATGTTATCTCCGATTTTATAGGCTCGGGCCTGAAAACAATTCTCGTCACAGACATCGGGCGGGACGGGATGCAGACAGGCGGAAACCTCGAGCTTTACAAACGCATTCAAACTGAGTTTCCGACGCTGGAATTAATTACCTCAGGCGGTGTTGGCACACTAGGTCATGTCAAAGATTTGAAAGCGATTGACCCTTACGGCCTCATCATTGGTAAGGCGCTTTACGAAGGGGCCTTAACGCTGGACGAGGCAATCTCGTGCTAACGCGCCGCATCATTCCCTGCCTTGATGTGCGCGACGGGCGCGTTGTCAAAGGTGTGCAATTTCGCAATCATGAAGATGTCGGCGACATCATCGACCTCGCATTGCGCTACCGCGATGAAGGGGCGGATGAACTCGTCTTCTACGACATCACCGCCAGTGTCGATGACCGCACGGTGAGTCCCGATTGGGTCGGCAAAGTCAGCCGCGCGCTTGATATTCCGTTCTGTGTCGCGGGCGGGATTAAAACTGTCGAAGCCGCGGGCGCACGCCTCGCTGCCGGGGCAGACAAAATCAGCATAAACTCCCCCGCCCTCATGCGGCCTGAGCTCGTGAATGAACTGAGCGCTGCTTATGGCGTTCAATGTATTGTCGTCGGGATTGATAGCTTCGCGGACGGTGAAACCTACCGTGTCAAATCCCATACGGGCGATCCTGATAAGACTCGCGAGACAGGCCGCTTGACCTTGGATTGGGTCAAGGAAGTCGTGACACGCGGGGCCGGTGAGATTGTCTTGAACTGCATGAACCGCGACGGCGTTCGCAAAGGCTATGACATTG
>CALDTL010000194.1 GCA_937923965.1 uncultured Caulobacterales bacterium | reverse complement strand
CGATAAAGGCCGGGCTTGAGATCAGATCATGCGCCTTCAGCAGGCGGTAAACTGAGCTTTCAGAGATAAAATAGCCCTTCGTATCGGTGAAACGTACAGCGAGTTCTCGCGGCGATAGCTCGGGTATATCGAGTGCCATATGCGCTGTTTTAGGGCGTGTAGGCTAATTCCAATTTTTGAAGTTGTATTTAGAGCTTGACTTTTGAATTTGGGGGAAATAATGCGTCCTTAGGACGCATTATTTCCCCAAGAACTCAATGTTTACAAGTTGGTCTTTGCTCGTGTTGGAGATGAGAACTTGACAACTAGTCTAATAGGCTTATCCTTACGTCCTCAGGACGTAAGGATAAGCCTTTTGAGTAAGTTTAAAGCGCAGGAGCGAGATGTCCAAATTTATCGAAAGATTGGCGGAGAACCTAAAGGCTCTTGATAGGCCTGTAGTCACCGCCATCGATGTTTATCGTGTTGTAGACGAACTACACGCACCAGAGCATCGTTCAGGCCTATATCTTAGAAGGGATATCCCAACAGAAGAAGATTACATCAAGTATGCTCGACGGCTGTCTGCTTTCACAGGGTTGGTGCCCGGAGCTCGAAAAGGTACTTGGCGAGTAACTTCGAGACCTGCTTTAACTCCTGAAGAGATGGTTTGTCTGTCTGATCCATATAGCCATGTTTCTTACCTGTCTGCGATGCGAATATGGCAGTTGACCAATAGAATACCTAGCAAGATCACATTTTCGCGGATGCATCCAAGCTTGGTGAAGCAGAGAATGTTAGAAGACTTCCCAGCATCTTGGCCGCAGCCAATCCTTCCAGTAAGTGGTAAAAACATTAGTCGCTTTTTGGATGTCGACTTAACATCGCTTGTTCAAATATCTGAAACGAAAATTCCTTCAGTATCTACAAACTTGGGGGGCAGCTATACGCGGGTGACCACTCAAGCGGCGACATTTGTAGATATGTTGGCAAAGCCAGTGCTGTGCGGCGGCATGGGGCATGTCCTAGAGGTCTTTGATACGCATTATCTTAATCGTGGAAGCAAAATGCATAAGGAGGTTATCAGTATCTTAGACGGAGAAAACATAGCTCCTATAGTAAAGGTACGCGCTGGGTACATCCTGTCCGAACGCTTGGGGATCGAAAATCAAGTTATAGAAAGCTGGGCTAAATTTGCTGCACGCGGAGGAAGTCGTAAGCTAGATCCTGAGCACCAATATATGCCGACCTTCTCTGAGAAATGGATGATTTCATTAAATGTCTGATGAGAGCCTACCTGAAATAGAGTTGCCTGAAGTCAAGGTGAATATAAGAGACTGGATATTGGCCGCTCCGAATCCTCAAGCTAGGCAGCTCAGGCAAGCGGTAGACATCACGCTGAACGCCTTCGCGTCTTTCTCTGATTACGTATCAACTTGTTCTTTGAAGGGTGGTATCCTTATGGGGCTGGCATATGGCAGTCCTCGTTTAACTGCTGATATAGATCTTTCTTTAGCTCGGCGTCCTAATAAAGATGACCCAGAAGAAATAAAAGGGCTGCTAAATGCGTCTTTTGATTTCATAGCCTTCGAGAGGGGGCACCCTGATATGGCCTTGAGGGTGGGTGTAATAAAGCGTCTTCCAAAGGGAAAATTTGACGAATCAGATTTTCCCGGTCTTGGAGTTAAAGTCTTATATGCTCATCGAAATAATGAAGGACAGATGAGGCGACTTGAAGCAGGTATGGGAGGTCCGACATTGTCTTTGGATATTTCCTTTAATGAGCCTGCAGAAGAGCTCCAACTTCTGTCACTTAGCGAAGAAAGCTCTATTTTAGCATACGGTCGCGCCGAACTCATCGCGGAAAAATTACGAGCTTTGCTTCAACAGATACCGAGGAAGCGCGAAAGGCGACAGGATCCATACGATATTTGGCATCTAGTAGAGAACACTAAAATTACAGATGAGGATAAAGTCATTATCCTGAAGCGGTTGATAGCGAAAAGCGAGTCCAGAGGGATATTTCCATCTCTCGATAGTTTGCAAAATCCAGAAATTTCTCGCCGAGCATCCGCGCGGTGGAGCTCGTTAGAGCTTGAGCTTGGTAAGGGCAAACTTCCCGAATTTAAAATTTGTTGGAAGGCCACGGTTGATCTCTATGAAAGTCTACCATGGGCGGAAATGTAGGTCTAAATGCAGGTCTTCTAGCAAACAAATATTCCTACTTCCTGCCTAACAAATGACTTGCGTGACGTTTTAAGTCATTGTAATCATTGGCTTAATGGAAGGCGCTAAAGCTTCTCGGCCGCACCAAATTTCTTCTGATATCAAAGGGTTAGTTCCTGAAATATCTTTTTTACCTATATTAAGTTAAGGGTTTCTGGGATCTCTCGCAGTTTTCGATCTACAAAAGGCTCTACAGGTATCAGCGTTATTCAGATAATTTCTTGATCTGTCTTGGACTACTTGCAATAAACTCGGGTCTTGCTCCGCATTTAAGATTTTCACAGACCTTTGCTGAAAACAGACATGGGACAATATCGTGTTAACGGTCACATCTGAGTATAATGGTCTTGTGAGTTTTCGTGAACAGCTTGCAGATGACGTCTAATAAGTCATTCGGGCTTAGGTCATGGTTCAAGGTTGGCTTCCCGTTGAAAAACGGTGATGGCATTAAGCCGGAATCTGAGTAATCTGGGAGTAATGCGCGGCTGTTTGTCCGAGGTTTAAAGTCCCATTTGATTGACAGCCAGATCGCGCATGACTTCCTCAGAACCTCCTCCAATGGCCATGACTTTGACTTCTCTGTAAATACATTCAATGCGGCAGCCTCTTAAATACCCGGCTCCGCCCAATATTTGCATGGCTTCAGAGGCGACATATTCGAGCGCTTTTGTCGAAGAAAACTTTAGCTTGGAGAGTTCAGCAACAGGGGTTTCGCCCTGTTCGATATTCCAACAGATCATGGCAATATAACTTTCGATCATGTCAATTTTTGCTGACATATTCGCGATCTTATGGCGGATAACTTGATGTTTAATCAGCGGCTTGCCAAAGGTCTCTCGCTCCTGCGCCCAGGCAATGGAATCTCCCAAAGCCGCCTTCATCATCCCGACACATTGCGCGGCCATACCGAGGCGTTCATTGTTGAAATTATTGACAATGGCAAGGAAGCCGAAATCTTCCTGTCCCATGAGATTTGTTGCGGGGACGCGGCAATCGTCAAAATAAAGCGTCGCCTGGTTTGAGGCCCACCATCCCATTTTCTTGCCTAATGGGGTTCGCGAAAATCCAGGCGCATCTTTTTCCACAAAGAAGAGGGAGATACCCGTCAGACCAGGGCCACCTGTGCGAGCGCCGACAACGAAGTAATCTGAATCCATGCCGCCGGTAATAAAGGTTTTAGACCCGTTCAAAACAAAGTGGTTGCCGTCCCGTTTCGCTGTCGTTTTCAACCGGGCCACATCAGACCCGCCCCCGGGTTCGGTAATGGCTAGGCTGGAATCCTTTTTACCCAGCACGATATCTTTGAGAACGCGGTCCCTAATTTCAGGCGCGGCGAGGCGTTGCAAGGGCTCCAATGTAATACTGCGAACGCATGTCGCGGCTGAAACGCCCCCATATCCGCATCGCGCCATCTCTTCCGAAAAAATCACGCGCATGAAGGGGTCGTCAAAACCGAGGCCTCCATATTCTTCCTCAATACCCAGGCCAAACACCCCGAGCTGACCCAATTTCTCATATATTGATCTTGGCACTTCTCCGGCTTCATCCCACTCGTGAGCGAAGGGACGTATTTCGGTTTCAATAAAGGTTTTTATGGTTTCGCGGAAGACTCTCCGTTCGTCATTTTCAAAAAAGTGTTTCATCAGACTGACTTTTCTTTGATTGGTATGAGTGCAGTTGTTTGCGTCAAAAATAGAGTTTAGTAATCAACTAATTAATTTTTATATGAGGAAGTGTGGAAACAATATTTGCATTTACGCTTATTTTTATAAGGCGAATTGCTGATTGGAGGTGTCTATCTTCGAATACCACTTAAAAGCGTTTCCGTAAGGTGGTCTATAAAATCGTTTTTCATCTCTTCAGTAAAATTACTGATACCGAAGGTGGTATTTAAGGTCGTGTGATTGTGGAAGATTTGATCGCTGGCACCATTAAGGTGAAAGTAGAATAGCATCGGGTTAACATCTCGAAAAATTCCTGCCTCTTGACCCTGCTTCAATATAGAGGCCTGACAATCCGCGATAGGTTAAACAAGGTCCTGATAAATTTTGAAGCAAACGCTCCAGCATCTACCGTGAACAAGTGATGAAGTAAGCGGTTTACATATGGGTGATAAAAATAGGTATTTATCATACCACGAATATGAAGTTTTAGCTTGCGTCAAAGACGGGGACCCCTTCAAGTAGGAGCCCATGCAAATCCACATGCCGTGTTGCAGGCGGGGCATCAGATTGTTCGAGAGGGTAAATTTCGATGTCTTTAACGAAAGAAACAACTTTTTGCAGGTTCTCTTGACTGGTATCAGCGATGATGGGCCGTAGCGCAGTCCAGCCATTCAAGGTCTTTTGCCGAATAGGTATATAATCGGCCGGGACCTACCCAGTATAGTCCGGCGGCAAGATAAGATATTTGCCACCATCTCCTCGGTCACGCCCTTTCGCGCCAACATCTTCCAATGGGCGCTGCCAAGCATCCATTAAAGTGCCGAAGATGCCAACACCATCTCTTGATGGCGGTAAGTCTATCACAACCGGACCATCCTCGAGGTTCCAAAATACAAAGATGTAGGGCGTCGTATCATTGGGTGTTGCGAATTGTAGGTTCCACGTTTGCAGATCGGAGCAATAGCCCACGCCGTTTAGACCGGCACCTGCATCTTCAACAATGGCATCTCGCATTATCTGAAACTGAACCAGCGGCATGCTCCAAAAAACCGATTCCATTGCCCTGTGATGGTAAAGGTCGTCTTGGACAGGTTTCGCAGGCGAGCAACTCGCACACATGAAAAGCGATAAGAGGGCAGACAATATAAGCCTAGACGTATGCCTTGATGTTACCCTATGCGGAAAACTCATGGAAGTCTCGCTGCAATTTCGCTCTAACCATAACAACATAAGCCACTGCTTCAGTCAAACTCGGCGGGGGGCTATAGGGAAGCCATTGATCGACCGAGCGGAAGATTTGCCGCTATCGAACGCTCGAAAGAATTCACATTAGTGCCCTGGAGACCTGTCATGGAACGGAAGCTGGGACAGTCTATCTTGGGCCGTGTCTCTGCAGGCGGCATTAGCTGGGACGTAAGTAAGCAGCGGGGATTATCGAGATAAACGCAAATTTGAAAATTGATCTTTTGGCCAATCTTGCGCTGGAGCCTGGTTCAAGACGTGGGGGCGTTTTCCAATATCTTGGCCAGTTTAAACTCGAAGAACGCGTTTTTCCAAAGCTTCAAAGACTCAGCTTCTATGGGCCGTAAAAATCGGCTGACATCTGTTTTGGCATCTTCCCAATTGATCTCTTGAATGCGGTCAGTCAGTTTTTCTTTCAGCCAATTCTGATCAACTTTCAGATCCTTTTTCTCTGACCAAGGCCCGTACTGACGCAGCGCAGCCTCCAGATGTGGTAAGTTGGGATAGATGCCTTGGGCGGCGTACCAAGAAAAATCATACCAATCTCGACCTTTCAGATAATTTTTACACAGAAGGGCATGAATTTTGATGGCGAAATTAGACGAGAGGTTTTGATGACGAACTTCATAGTCAACCGGGAAGTCCATGAATGTGAATGTATCAACAGAGTGCGCAGGAGGCTCAACATCGATCTCGAGCTTGATTCTGAGTTTCTTTCTTTGGTCCCTTTGACCGAAAGATAAGTCCAACTGGTTTGCGACGGAGTTGTCCTTGATCACAGCATTGCGAATGCGCTTGTCCATTTGGAACTTTGAAACTGTTTCCGGATTGAGGCCATATTCCTCAAATGTTGAGGTAAGAATTTTTAAGTAGGGCGCCCAATCGAAATCAGGGTCTGGTCTTGGGAGCATAAAATCCAAATCCTCGGAAAACCTAGGGAGCTTGTGAAGGATACGCAGACTCGTCCCGCCTTGGAAGACGGCAACGTCAAAGAACTTGGCGCGCCAAAGTCCGTAAAGGGCAATCTCTTGAATGACTTCCTTGGTCGCATTTTCCTCTTCAATAGCGTTTGCCGCCTTATATGTTTCGAGCTGCGTTTGAATGATTGGGTTCATTTTGAGCTCTTAAGGTGCGGCGGCTGAGGGAATAAATTTCAAGTCAAAGACTTCGGTTTCTAGTTCGGTAAGAAAAAGCTTGGCCTTTTTATGCTTATACACGCCTTCCAAAGCTTTGAAGTCCCGGCGGCGCAGCGCAAGGAGATATGAAAGGTCAATGCGAAGCCCGGACTCAATCCAACCCATGCCCGCCCAGGCTTGCTTTCGGTAAGCAACGATATCCATCAGGGCTCGTAATGGCGTGGCAATCAAAACGGGTTGATTGTCTAAAACATGTCTTTCCACGCCGGATAAAAAGCTTGGCTTATTGAGGGCCAGTGGATTGAATTCGAATTTTCCGAACTGATCATGCGCAACGTGTTTTGACTTTCGTCCCGGCGTGACGCTAACGGTGGTATAGACGGCTTCGGGGATCCAGCCATGAAAACTCAAAGCGGTTTCCATGGAGACGTAGCTCCCAATAATGAAGGTGTGCGCCAGAGCGAAGGGGTGAACGGGCTGCGTTCTATAGTTTTGGGATAAAACGTAAAACCCGCGCTTGAGCTGGATAAGTCCGCCGGACTTCAAGGCTCGTTTGACTTGGCCATATCGCCTATCATCGCTGCCGCCCAAGATACGCGCCAGTTGACGGTCATTGACGATGCGGTCAGCATAGCCTTCTTCCGTGAGACGTGAAACTAACGTGTTCATAAAATTCTATATACTGTCATAAAATGACAGTTACAAGAATTATGTGAAATTCTAACTTTATGATAAGGAAGTAAAATCAAACGGGATAGAAAAACACTGAATTTGTTCTGCGATGTTGTTTTAACATCTGGGAACGGTAACCAAACATATCTGGACCTCACGCAAAGCCACAAAAAGTCACCTCGCACATTTTCAGTCTCGGCACGACGTAATTTACGCTCGCTTTCCTACCTAGATAATTTTTCCATTTGCACCGACCTTAAGCCTCGTAATCAAACCCGAGGCTTTTCATGTCACCTAATTCAATTCTAATCGGCCAGGTCGGCGTCGTCTTCACGACGATCGGCACCGGCGTTTGGGGCGCGACACAGTGGGTAGCGACACGTAAGTCATTGTAATTGCATGAGTTTTCTGTTGAAACTTGTAACTACTTTTACTTGTTTTCGTGTCTTGCAACACAATTTTCTACACAATGTGCTGTACAAATTGGTGCACCATACTCCTCTCACCCAGAGGTGCGGCCATCGGAAGGAACGTTATGAAAACGATACGCCGCCCCAATCAATACCTGAGCTAAGCGGCGGGGCGAGAATTTCCGGAGCCCGTTTCTGATATCGCTAAAATTGGGAATAGTGTCGATTGATTGAATTTGACTATAAGTGATTGTATGTGAGTGATAAGGGGTGCATAAAGCTTAAAAAGGTTTAGGGGAGATCGAATGTTGTTACGAGGGCTTGCGACATTCTTGGTGTTTGTTTGCCTTATGGCTTGCACGCAAGGAGGTGGCCCTGGCCTTTATTCGAAGCCCGACGTCGAGACATCCGCGCCGCACCGACTTCTAGTTGAAGGAGCCCACAGCCCCTTAGGTGTTGGCCGGGATGTCCCGCGTCTTTCTTGGCGCAGCGCTGTCGATCGTCAAATTGCTTACGAAATTGAAGTCGCGTCATCTGCTGAAACATTGCTTAATGGTAACGCTGATCTTTGGAACAGCGGCCGCGTAACGGACGGACGTTCCGTCGCCGTGCCCTATGGCGGTCCGACACTGAAGTCAGCCCAAAATGCGTTCTGGAGAGTTAGAGTTTGGCAAGAGGGGGAGGCGCGCCCGGGCGAATGGAGCGAAGCCAGCTTCTGGCAAATGGGATTGTTAAATCAATCAGATTGGAAAGCCTCGTGGATTACGAGCCCAATCTTTCCTCCTGCTCCCTCGACACCGGGGCTTGAAACTTGGCTAAAAGCAACGGCAGCTGATCCTCAATTTAAAGACGCTGAGAAAGTCGCAGATACCGTAAAACGCCTTCGGGATGTTCGGCCCGCAACCTATTTTCGGAAAGAGTTTACGGTAAAAAGGCCGATTAAATCGGCCCGGCTTTATTCAACATCCGCCGGTTATTCCGAATTTTATCTAAACGGAGAGAAGATAGGCGACCGGATTTTAAATCCGGCGCAAACGGATTTCGACAAGCGCATTTATTTTGATGTCGATGACCTGACTGAATTGCTATCAGAGGGTAAAAATGTTTTGGGCATACATCTAGGTAACGGCTTTTATGGTGAGCGTACGGCCTTTGGTTTAAAGAAACTTTTCTACGGCGAGCCTGCTGCTATTTCCCAGCTTGAGATTCACTACACGGATGGTTCGCATCAGACTATCGTCAGCGACGAGAGTTGGGACTCGCATCCATCGCCAATTTTAAAGAACGGGATTTATTCGGGTGAAGTCTTTGATGCCCGAAAACAAGTGGTAGCATGGGCTGATAAAAACAGCCGAGGTAAAGCTGAATGGCGCAAAGCCAAACTTTTGGATAAGTCCCCGACATCAGAGTTAGTGGCTGCTGAAATGCCGCCTGTGCGTCGCGTCAGAGCGGTGAAGCCAAAAGCAGTTCTAAACCCGAAAGAGGGCGTTTGGACGATTGATTTTGGTCAAAACTTTACCGGGCTGCCGACAATTGATGTTTCTAAACTTAAATTAAACGAAGGCCAAACGGTCATATTCCGATATGCAGAATGGGCAGACGAAAATGGACTGATCAGTATGAAATCAGGCGGCGCCGCTCCGCGAACAAAACAAGTCGATGCTTATGTGTCCGATGGAAAGGATGTCGCTGCATGGTCCCCCACATTCACCTGGCATGGCTTTCGTTATATGGAAGTAAGCGGTATCGACAATCCGCCTCCGATTGATGCTTTCACCGCTCATCTGACCCGTACTGATATAAAGCCCATTGGCGAATTCGTCTCATCTGATCCATTGCTTAACCGAGCGCATCAAACAGCTTTATGGACATTTGAAAGCAATATGGTGTCCGTCCTGTCTGATTGCCCGATACGGGAACGAAATGGCTGGACCGGTGATGCTCATGCTGTTGTTGGCATGGCAAGCTATAATTTTGCAGTAACGCCTTTTCTTGATAAATTTCTTGGAGATTTCCGAACCACAGAACAAATCGCGCCGACAATTGTGCCCGGCCGCAGAACGCGTTCGGGTATGGTGGATTGGGCGGCGGCAGAGGTCTTTTTGACGTGGGAACACTATCTGCACAGCGGCGACATTTCCGTCATCGAAAGGCAATATGAGAGTTTATTGGAATATGTGGCTTATGTTGAGAGTATATCGGACGGTGATCTAATTACGAATACCAACCACTTTTATGGCGATTGGTGTGATACCTTGCCTGAAGTCGGTATGGCCCGACCACTTGGCCGCTGTATGTCCTACAGCACGCCGGGTGAGCTGACCGCCACAGCCTTGATTGTACGAGTTTTTGATCAAATGTCCGATATGGCGGGCCTGCTGAATAAACCCGAGGATGCCCGCCAATTCAGGTCAAGACATGATGCGATGCGCGCGGCATTCCACACGGCTTTTTATAAGAACGACACGCTTGGTTATGGAAGCCAGACAGCAAATGCTATGGCGCTGCAATTCGGAATAGCGCCGCCGGAAAAATC
>CALDTL010000193.1 GCA_937923965.1 uncultured Caulobacterales bacterium | reverse complement strand
ATGCTGATTGGCGGCGCGCAGCTTTATGCGACTCTTTTGCCGCGATGTGACCGTCTTTATGTGACCCGCGTTGAGGCAGAGGTCGCGGGCGATGCGGTTTTTCCAGATATTGATCCGGCAATTTGGCGGCGGATTTCAACCGAGGGGCCGATTCAGGGGCCAAAAGATGAGTTTGCTTTCAATATAGCCCAATTTGACCGCGTCCCTTAGGGCGCTTTGCACGTAAGAACCTTGAAACTTATGGCAGTCCGCGCCACATGTGCGGCAACTGATTTTCGGAGACGATATGCCTGATAATAATAGTCCATGGGGCCCTAAGCCGGGCGGCGGCGGTAGCGGCGGAAAAGGCCAAGGCAATTCACCTTGGGGCAATGGCGGCGGCCAGAAACCTAACCGCCCGCAAAAACCGAACCGCGAAAATGTAATCGAAGAGTTTAAAAGACGTTCTGGCGCGACCGGGCGCAGCGGCGGCGGCGGAAATCGCGGCGGCGGTAATCCGCAATTGCCGGAGTTGAAAATTCCAAAATGGGCGTTCTTGCTTATCCCATTGATCTTCTTGCTTCTGACATCTGTCTTTACCATTCAAGGTAACCAGCAGGCGGCAATCCTGCGTTTTGGTGATTACCAGCGGACCGTCGGGCCGGGTCTACATTTCAAATGGCCGAATCCTATCGAGCGTAAATATGTGAGAGACGTTACAAGTCAGCGCGAGACATTAGTTGGAGTGCGCAATAATGCAGAGTCCCTAATGCTGACAGGCGATGAAAATATTGTCGACATCAACTTTGCCGTGCTCTGGGTCATCAATGATTTGGAGAGCTATTTGTTCAAGGTCGACCAACCCGAAGACCTCGTGAAATCTGCGGCTGAATCCGTTGTTCGTGAAATCATCGGTAAAAACGAGCTTGACCCGATCATCACGACGGGACGTTCCCAATTTGGCGGCGAGGTGCGAGAGCGCCTTCAAGAGCTGCTTGACGAGTATGAGTCAGGCGTGCTGGTCAATGATGTGCAGTTCCAAAAGACTGACCCGCCAACCGAGGTTGTTGATGACTTCCTTGATGTTGTGAACGCCTCTCAAGAGGCGGAACGCGCGATCAACGAAGCCCGCGCTTATCGCAATAAGATTGTCCTCGAAGCCGAGGGTGAAGCCGCGAGACTAATCCAGCAGGCGGAAGGTTACCGCGACCGCGTTATCGCGGACGCCGAGGGTGAAGCGCGCCGCTTTGAGCTTATTTACGGTGAGTATAAACTCGCGCCTCAGGTCACGCGGCAACGCATGTATCTTGAGACATTGGAGAAAGTTTACTCAGACTCCGAGAAAATTATTTTGGACGGAGATGCAGGCTCAGGCGTTGTCCCGTATCTTCCACTCGATCAACTGAATAAGAAAGGGAACTAGTCATGAACCAGAACAAACTATTCCTCTTCGGCGGTATCGCTCTGATATTGTTGATCATCATTAGTCAGTTTTTTTACGTCACCCGTGAAGACCAACAAAGTCTGGTGCTTCGCTTCGGTGAACCTGTCCGAATTGAAAATGCGTATGGCGTCGAAGAAAATGCGGGCCTGAAGTTCAAAATACCCGGCATTGAATCCGTTAGGCATTATGACCGTAAAAACCTCGTGTTGGACCTCAAGGCCCAGCCTATTCTCGCCTCTGATCAAGAGCGCCTCCTCGTGGATGCCTTCATCAGATACCGGATTACGGACGTTCGCGCTTTTTACGAAGCGTTTGACACGCGCCCGCGGGCAGAACTGCAAATGAGTAACGTCCTCGACTCGCTTATTCGAGATACTTTGGGTTCAGTTGAGTCCCAAGAAATCATCTCGGGCCAACGTGTGGACCTCATGAATGCGATTGAGTCCCGCGCCAACCAACGTGCAGAAGCCGGTAAGTTCGGTCTTATCATTGAAGACGTGCGGATTAAGCGTGCTGATCTTCCGCAAGAAAACGCGGACCGCGTTTTTGAGCGTATGGCGGCTGACCGTCAGGAACAATCTGCCGAGAAACGCGGTGAGGGGGAGCGGTCCAAGCTCACAATCACAGCCGAAGCGGAGAAAGAGGTCGAAATCCTTTTGGCGAATGCCCGCCGTGATGCGGAAATCATTCGCGGTGAAGGTGACCAAAAGCGAAATGCAATTTATGCGGACGCCTATAATAAGGACCCGGAATTTTTCGCCTTTTACCGCTCTATGCAAGCCTATGAAACAGGCCTTGTTGGCAGCACGACCTATGTCTTATCGCCAGACAGCGACTTCCTTGGCTATCTTGAAAACCAAGGCGGATATTCTGGCCGCCGCTAGGGGCGCGACATGGGCGCAATACTCCTAGTTGCTATGGGCGGATTTATTCTGCTTGAAGGCCTGATGTGGGCTTTGGCGCCCAGCGCTATGCGCCGCGCCTATGACGAAATGATGCGGCAGGTCTCTGACAGAGAGCTGCACATTGGCGGCGCTTTTGCCGTGTTCATTGGAACTTGCCTTTTTGCGTGGGGCGCAAAACTCA